>NZ_CP093312.1:939891-1253188 GCF_023213175.1 Sulfurovum sp. XGS-02 | reverse complement strand
CACAAATAATCATGATGTAGATGATGATAACGATGGCTTGAATGATGACGATGACGACGATGACGACAATGATGGTATCAATGATGATGACGATGACGACGATGATAATGACGGCATTCCTGATGAAGAGGATGATGATTAATTCTAATAAAATATAAATATTTAATTATAAAAGTAGTAGGTCAAACAAAGCAATTGTGTTTAATCTCTATTTTTATTAAGAATACTGCAATACATATAGGTTCGGACTCTTGATCATACAAGGGTTCGAACTCTTCTTCTACTCTACTCACTGATATTAAAATGTATCTTTTTTATTATAGTATCTTCATTAGCACTTGGAAAATATTCTAGTTAGGTCAAAATATAAAAAGTTATCATATTTTATAATTGATTAATAATCAAGCAGTATATGAAAAATAGTTGGATATTTTTTGGTATATAATTAAAAATACTTTCATAAGGAGTACATATGCTTGCGATTAAAAAGAATGGCGAAAAAGTGTGGGTTACCTTTACTGTCTCTTCAATGGACCCGATAGAGGATATAACACTTTTGGGAGAGTGGAACACTTGGAAAGCTGAACCGATGAAAAAGAAAAAAAATGGTGATTATTACCTTACAAAGGTACTCAATAAAGGTGATAGTTTCGAGTTTGGATATATGGTCAATGGTGAGCAATGGTTTACAGAAGATCAGTGCTCTTCTGTGCCTTCCCCCTTTGGAAGCCAAAACTCTTTACTTGAATTATAAAGGGATATTTTATAGTTAGCGTGTCATAGATATCATAACCAGGAGTAGAAATGAAAGCAGTTGTTATGGCAGGTGGATTTGGAACCAGGATCCAGCCACTGACTAATTCTCGTCCAAAACCAATGTTACCTATCATGAATAAACCGATGATGGAACACACAATGATGACCTTGAAGGACTTAGGTATTACAGAGTTTATAGTTCTACTCTATTTCAAGCCAGAGATCATTCAAGAGCATTTTGGTGACGGAAGTGCATTTGGTATTAAGATCACATATGTGGTACCTGATGATGATTATGGTACGGCTGGTGCGGTAAAACTGGCAGAAGAGTACATAGGAAATGAGAACTTTATCATTATCAGTGGAGACCTTGTAACAGATTTTGATTTCCAGAAGATCTTTGACTACCATAAAGAAAAAAAGTCCAAACTGACCATTACATTAACCTCTGTAGATAACCCTTTGGAATTTGGTGTGGTGATCGCCAATGAAGAGGGGAAGATCGAAAAATTTCTTGAGAAACCGAGCTGGGGAGAAGTTTTCAGTGACACGATCAATACGGGTATCTATATCATAGAGCCTGAGATACTGGAGTATATCCCTAAAAATGAGAATTATGATTTCAGCAAGGACCTTTTCCCCAAACTGATGCGTGAAGGGGTCGACCTGATGGCCGGATACTCTGAAGGGTACTGGCGTGATGTAGGAAATCCGGAAAGTTACCGGGATGTCTATGATGATATTTTAACAGGAAAGGTCAAGTTCAACATTGATGGAGAAAAAACACATTTCCCCGATGGTGTACTTTACAGCGATGGATCATACAGTTTTGATAAAAGTATTGAAATTGTGGGTACGGTGGTATTGGGAAAAAATGTCACACTGAAGAAGGATGTAAAGCTCAAGAATGTGGTGATCGGCGACAATGTCACGATAGGCAAAGAGAGTAAGATCAGAAACTCTGTGATCTGGAATGATGTAGAGATACATGCTAAAGCAAAGCTAGATGGTTGTGTGATATGTAATGATAATATGATCGGTAAAAATGTCACTGCAAATGCAGGGATGATCCTGGCTGAGGGATGTGAGATCGGCCAGTTAACTAAGATCGAACAAGATGTCATCATATGGCCTGATAAAAAAATTGAAGATGCTTCTATCGTGAGTCACAGTTTGATCCTTGGAAATAAATACAAAAATTCTATTTTTGTAAACGGTATGGTGGTTGGAAAGTCCAATGTAGAACTCTCTTGTGAAATGGCGACAAAACTTGCTGAAGCCTTTGGGGCACAACTTCCTGTCGGCTCAACCGTACTTGTCTCCAGAGATTATCATAAAAGCTCACGTATGCTCAAACGTGCTTTTTTGGGAGGGCTTCTCTCTGCGGGGGTGAATGTGATCGATTACAATGATATCCCGTCTGCCGTACTGCGATGTAACCTCTCTGCATACGATATATATACGGCCGGTGTCTATTTCCGTCAAAAGACCGATGATCCTACCAGTACGGTCATTACCTTCTATAATGATGAAGCGCTGCGTATCAGCAGTGATGTAGCAAAAAAAGTAGAAAAATCATTTTTCAAAGAGATATTCAGGCGTGTAGACTACTCCAATATCGGTGAGATACACTCCTCTGACCATGAAAAAGAGTACCAAGCCTATAAAGAGGGTATAGAAGCACTGCTGCCGTCACTGAAAGATGCAGAGTGTCGTGTTGCCGTCGATATGATGCATGGAATGGCAGCAGATGTTTTCCCGGATATTTTAAATGATATCGGTGTAGAGAACATTATGTTCAATGCCTATGCGAATGAACACCGTCTTGCCAATATCAATGCGTTGATCAAACAATCAAGACAAGATATGAAAGCGGTGATCCAGGCACTGAACCTGGATGCTGGGTTTATGCTTCACCCTTACGGTCAGCGTCTGGATATCATAATGGATGACGGCCAGGTACTTGGCAAGCAGGATGCCCTTTATGCCGTAATGTTGCTTTTAGATATGGAAGCAAAGGATGCAGGTCATAAAAAAAGAGTGTTTCTTCCGACATGGGCAGCAGATATTGTCTATTTTGAAAACCTTGAAATAGAACGGGGACAATACGCAAACTTCAAGGCTGAGAAGATGAAAAAGTATGACCTTGTAGCAACGGGTGAAGGCAATTTTGCTTTTACTGAATTTGCAACACACCGGGATTCTATGTTCGCAAGTTTGAAGATCCTTGAAATGATGCTGCATCATAAGGTCAAACTTTCAGAAATGATCGCATCTTTACCGAGTTTTTATTATCAAACAACGAAGGTTGAGTGTCGACAGGCACTGAAAGGAAAGATGATGCGTATGTTCCTTGCAGATGCGAAAGGAAAAGAGTCATCCACACTTGATGGTGTCAAGATATGGTTAGATACAAATGATTGGATCCTTATGATCCCGGATCAGTATAGAGATCACCTTAACTTGTATATCCAGTCTGAAAATGAGGAAAAAGGTAAAGCGATCTTGGCGGAATACTCTGCTAAAATTGAACAATGGTCTAAGGAGTAACCATGCAACCCTCACTAAATCTCTGTTTTTTCTGGCATATGCACCAACCCGATTACAGAGATAGTGACGGAGTGATGAGCATGCCGTGGGTGTTCCTCCATGCGATAAAAGACTATTATGAAATGCCGTGGCTCTTAAGTCAATACAAAGGTCTAAAGGCGACTTTCAATATCACCCCGCCATTGATAGAACAACTCAATCTTTATACAGAGCCTTTGAAAAATGACTATTTTCTCTCTTTATGGGAAAAAGATCCTTCAAAGTTGGAGAGTGATGAAAGAGAGTGGCTCATTAAAACGTGTAAATCAACACAGTATGAGACAATGATCAGACCTATAGAGTATTTGAGTCTGCTTTACCATAGGGAAAATCTCAGTGATGCAGAGCTTATCGACTTTGAGATGCTTTTTATGCTCGCCTGGTGTGGGAATTATCTGCGTCGTGAAAACAGTGTGGTAAAAACACTGTTTCAAAAAGGCAAAGCGTTCACCCAAACAGACAAAGCGCACTTGCTTCAGGTATTGTGCGATTTTGTTGCAACTATTCTGCCTTTTTATGCCCAGTTGCAAGAAGAGGGAGTGATCTCACTTTCTACGACACCCTATAACCATCCTATATTGCCGCTGCTGTTGGATATGGAAAATGCAAAGCGCGCTAATGCACATACCACGTTGCCGGACAACCCGATGTCACTCAGGGAAGATGCCATTGAGCAGGTGGAACGCTCCATAGCACTCTATAAAAAGACCTTTGGTACTGCACCCACGGGATTTTGGCCCGCAGAGGGTGCAGTAGATGAAGAGAGTGTAGCCATTTACAAATCACGCGGGATCACATGGATAGCCACCGATGAGGCGATCCTGTTCAGGTCGCTTGGGGAGGATACACGTGCGAACCTCTATAAACCCTATGTCTATAATGATGTGACCATAGGGTTTCGTGACCATGGACTCAGTGACCTGATAGGATTTACCTATCGCTTTAAATCCGGATATGACGCTAGTGAACATTTTATGCATGCAGTAGAACACCTCAGACATACACAAAAGAATGCTACGGTATTTGTCATTTTAGACGGTGAAAATGCCTGGGAGTTTTTTGAAAACAATGCCTATGACTTTTTTACGGCACTCTATGGGAAATTTATGCAAACCTCCTGGTGCAATACGGTCACGATGGATGAAGTTTCACGCTTATCAGGACAGGGGAAACTGGACAGACTTGCACCGGGAAGCTGGATACATGGTAACTTTGATACCTGGTCGGGACACAATGAAAAGAATCGTGCATGGGAAATGATCTATCAGACACGGCGTGATGTGGAGAACCATAAGGGGGAGATCCCCGATGAGGTGAAAGAAAAAGTACGATTTCACTTCCTGGCTTCGGAGTGCAGTGACTGGTTCTGGTGGTATGGTGATGATCATGTCACAGAGTTCGGATTGGAATTTGATAAGCTCTTCAGGGAACATCTTATCACTATTTACCGCCTGATGCATATGCAGCCGCCTTCCGATCTTTTCATGCCGATCATTTCGCAGAAGAGTACCGTCTCTTTTTTGCTCAAACCGCATGCACACATATCACCGGTGATCGACGGAAAACACGGTACGTTTTTTGAATGGATCGGCTGCGGCATTGTGGATGAGACCAAGCTTTACTCTACCATGGACCGGGTACGCGGACCTATCGATATGATCTACTACGGTCATGATGATCAACATATTTTTCTGGCCTTGGAGGGGGATTTAGCATCTTTGAAAATGTCGCATATGAAACTGGAGGTCATCGTGGAAGAGACCGGGGAACATTTTAACTTCAATTTTTCCATGGATACCCCTTATGAAAAGGATGGTATACGTTTTGCCATGGATGAGCGTATAGAACTCTCTATTTCAAAAACACATTTTAAAGAGTACAGTAGCGTGCATCTTCGTTTGGAAATACTCAAGGGAACTGAGATCATACAGACGATGCCGGGTTATGGTGCACTTTTTATTGATATGGATGAAACGTATGTCCATAACTGGTTTGTATAAATGCACATCTATATGCAAAAGCAATCACTAGAAGAGGGAAAAAAAGATGGAAAATAAAACAAAACTACTTTTTGGTATTCATATGCATCAACCCGTCGATAATTTCGAATGGGTGATCAAACATGGTGTGGCAGTCTGTTATGGTCCATTTTTTGAAGTGATGAGCAAATATCCGGAGTTTCGTTTTGCTGTCCACTGCAGCGGATGGCTCATGGAACAGATCAAGGCATTTCATCCCAAGCTCTATAAACAGATAAGCACATTGGCAGAGAATGGAAGTATAGAGTTCTTTTCTGCAGGGTATTATGAACCGATCCTCAGTGTAATACCTTCAGAAGACCGTGTGACTCAGATCAACATGCTGAGTGACTCCATTAAATCAGCTTTTAACCAGACACCCAAGGGGCTTTGGCTCACAGAACGTGTCTGGGAATCTTCTCTTATTCCTGACCTCGATCGTGCAGGTATCCAATACACGGTCATGGATGATTACCATTTTCAGTGTGCCGGTTTTGATGAAGAGATACTGGATGGGTATTATATGAGTGAAGAGGGAGGACACGAGATAGGTCTTTTCCCTATCAGCAAGAAGCTGCGGTATGCAATCCCTTTTTTGAATGTCGATGCCGCGATCAAAGCGATCAAATCATACAAACGTGAAGAGAACGCTGCAGCGATCATCTTTGATGATGCAGAGAAGTTCGGTATGTGGCCGGGTACCTATGAATGGGTCTATGAAAAAGGGTGGCTTGAAAAATTTGTACAGGCTGTGTTAGCCGATGATGAGATCGAGACGATGCATTATGGTACCTATTATGAGGAGGAGTCTACACGCGGTATCGCCTATCTGCCTAATGTCTCTTACTATGAGATGGGGGAGTGGAGCCTTCGTGCAGATGATACACTGAAACTCGAAGCCTTTAAAGAGGAGATGGGACAT
Organism: Sulfurovum sp. XGS-02; assembly: GCF_023213175.1. GTDB lineage: Bacteria > Campylobacterota > Campylobacteria > Campylobacterales > Sulfurovaceae > Sulfurovum. The sequence goes on along the minus strand of NZ_CP093312.1, from coordinate 1,246,903 downwards.
GACCGTTATGAGAAAGAGGGGGTGAAGTTTCTTAAAGGGGGTATCTGGAAAAACTTCCTGGTGAAGTATGAGGAGAGCAACCGTCTCCATAAACGTATGATGGAGCTTGCAAAAGTACGTAAAGAGGTAGACAAATCTGCCTTTGATACAGCGCTCTATAAATCACAAACCAATGATGCGTTGTGGCATGGGGTGTTTGGAGGACTCTATCTGCCAAACCTCAGAGACAATGCCTACCATTATATTATCGAGGCGGAGAATGTACGTTATAAGAAAAAAAGCGCGTTGGTGACCGATCAAAATGAACTCGACGGCTATGACAAGGTGAAAGCAGTGACACCAAAACACATTTTCCGCTTTGATGCGGCACATGGAGGCCAGTTGGTTGAATTTGACAGCCGTGAAGCCTGCTTTAACTGGCAGAACACTTTGACGCGTCGCAAAGAGGCCTATCATCAGCGTCTGTTCGAAACTGCACCAAAAGAGGAAGTCCCTATGGCAGAGGAGGGGATCGATACGATCCACCATGCCGCGGTTGAGATCGACGATGACTTGCGTAATGAGATCATTTATGACTGGTATCTTAAAAACTCTTTTATCGATCATATCTCCGATGAGAATTTCTGCCTGGATAATTTCAAGCATTGTAATTTTCATGAATTTGGTGATTTTTCCAATCAGTCTTTTGAACTCTTAGTAGATAAAAAGAGTGTGCTCTTCACCAGGGATGGGGGTTTATATTTCCCGCAAAAAGTACCGGCGAAGATGGAGAAGCGTTATATCCCGCATAAACACGGATTTGATTTTGAGATCAGCCTTTCTACGGTGGCAGAAGGAGATTTTAAGTACATACTTGAGCACAATTTTCACTTTTGTGATTATGAATCTATCACCATTAATGCTGATCCTTTACTTGACCAGGGAAGTGTGTTAGGTGCCGATAGACTTGAGATCTATGATGCAAAACATAACCAGAATATCGTGATCACTCTCGATCAGACCTGTGATATCCACTATTTTCAACTCAAAACACTCTCTCAAAGTGAACACGGGTTTGACCTCAGTGTACAGGGGATCAGTTTCGCTATGGTGATGCCGTTCAGTAAGGATATCTCCATCACTGGCAGACTGGAGGTAAAAGATGTCTGATATTAGACATGACCGTGTACATGGCTCACATGTGATCATCGCACCCGAGCGTTTGCACCGGCCCCACTGTTACGGTGTGGAAGAGAAGGGTGAGATCACCAGGGAGGAGCATTGTCCTTTTTGTGAAGGAAATGAGTCGATGACACCTCCTGAGATCTTTTCGATCAGAGAAAAAGATTCACTTCCAAATGAAAAGGGGTGGAAAACACGCGTGGTACCAAACCTCTATAAAGCAGTACAGATCGAAGCACCGTATGAACACCATTATGGATTTTTTGAGCGTTGGGAAGGCTTTGGTGCACATGAACTGATCATCGATACACCTGAACACCATACTTCCATCACACAGTGGAGTGAGCGTGCAGTGGTGCAGTGGTTACAAACCTTGCGGGCAAGAGTGTCTGATCTGCGAAAGGATGAACGTATTGCCTATATTTCACTCTTTAAAAACGAAGGGAGTGAGGCAGGAGCTTCGCAGCACCATTGTCATACACAACTCATTGGACTTCCTATCGTTCCGAAACTGCTAAGAGAGAGGTATCAGCGCAGCTTTACCTACTATAAGGATAAATCGTGTGCTTTGTTGGAGTCAGAGATCGAGCAAGAGGAAGCATCCAATGAACGTATCGTGGCTAAGCATGGTGACTTTACAGCCTACTGTCCTTATGCCAGTGCCTACCCTTTTGAAGTGATCATTAGTTCTAAAAAGGCTTTGGGACAGATAGATACCCTTCATGATGAGAAGATAGCAGAAGTCGCACCACTGCTACTTGATATACTAAAAAATATGAAAAAACAATTGGGTTGTTTTACTTTTAACCTCTCCATTAGTACACCGCCTTTACAGGTGAAAGATTTTGAATATGATATACTCACACATAGAGATGAGATGTGCCGCTTTTCGATCCGGATTATGCCACGTCTCTATCATATGGCCGGGTTTGAAGTGAGTACAGGCATCATGATAAACCCTGTTGCACCTGAACATGCAGCAAAGCTTTTAAGGGAGAGTAAGAATGGGTGATACACGGGTACTATTTGCTGCAAGTGAGGTATACCCTTTTGCTAAAAGCGGTGGACTTGCTGATGTAGCATACAGTTTGCCAAGAGTATTAAATGAAACATATGATGTTGATGTAATCATGCCTCTTTACCAGTTCATAGACCGTGAAGTATTTGGTATACAGGAAATGGGAGAAACCTTTGATATCAGGATGGGAGGGATGACGTATCCTGCTATGCTTTATATTTGCGAATATGAATATATGACCTACCGTTTTGTCTATACACCGTTGTTATGTGACAGAGCATTCCTCTATGGACCTCCTCAAGGCGGTTATGAGGATAACGATATCCGGTTTGCACTCTTTAATTATGCCATGCTGGAAATATTGAAGCGTGAAAAATATGAGTTCGTACACCTCAATGACTGGCAAACTGCTCTGCTGCCTCTGCTGTTAGAAAATGAGCTAAAGATTGCTACTAAAAGTCTCTTTACTATTCATAACCTTGCCTACCAGGGTATCTTTGAAAAAAAAGCATTAGCCAGACTTGGGATTGATGAGAAATATTTTCATATGGATTGCCTGGAATTTTACGGACAGGTTAATTTTATGAAGGCAGGGATTGCCTTTTCTGACAGGATAACAACGGTCAGTCCTACCTATGCCAAAGAGATATTAACCCCAGAGTTCGGATGTGGTCTCGAGGGATTCTTGCAATACCACAGTAGTAAACTGACAGGCATTGTGAACGGCATAGATACCGAACATTTTTCACCATCCACCGACAAAATGCTGGTGACACCCTATAAAGACCTAAGAGGCAAAGGAGCCAATAAAAACGCGTTTCTTAAAGAGATAAAGATGAAAGAGCCTCAGAGACCTCTGATCATATTCATCGGACGTTTTACATGGCAGAAAGGCTTGGAGATATTCATAGATGCTTTACCTGAAATGGCTTCAATGGCATGCAATATTGTCGTACTGGGAGATGGAGAAGCAAAATACCATGACGCACTCGAAGCGTTAGCTAAAAAACACGACAATATCTATCTGGAGTTTGGTTATGATGAAGCACTCTCCCACCGTATGTATGCAGCTTCAGATTTCTTTTTGATGCCGTCATTGTTCGAACCCTGCGGATTGGCACAGATGATCGCAATGCATTATGGATCGATGCCTATCGTGCGTAGTGTAGGAGGGTTGGCAGATACGGTACATGATCATGCAGCTTTTGATAGCAAAAGTCAAAAAGGGTATGGGATCGTCTTTGCCGAAGCTGACCATCATGCATTGTTATCTGCTGTTACAAATGCATTAGCGCTTTATGGCATGATAACACAATATAACCAGATAGTAAAACATAATATGCTGTGTGATTTTTCATGGAGAGAGAGCGGGAAATTATATATTAAAGAATATGAAACATTGAAAGAAGAGAGTTAACGTGGATAAATTCAATATCTTACTAGCAGCTTCCGAAGTAGTACCTTTTGCTAAGAGCGGCGGTCTGGCAGATGTATCCGGAGCACTCCCCAAAGCACTTCGGGCCTTGGGACATGATGTCCGTGTGGTGATGCCCCGTTATTATATTGTAGATAAAGAAAAATATGGATTGAAAGCACTTGAAGGTTCTCTGGGGGTTCCCATGGGAAGTATGGATGAAGCATGGGCAGCTGTATATGAAGGGGTTCTGCCTGGAAGTGATGTACCTATTTACTTCATAGAGCATGAAGCTTTTTTTGGACGAAAGGGATTATACGATGAAGAGGGTCAAGGCTATGAAGACAATGACAACCGCTTTATCTTCTTCTCCAAAGCTGTCATGCAGTTAGCCAAAAAGGTACATTTCAAACCAGATGTGATCCATACCAATGACTGGCATACGGCAGCCATACCGGTCTTGCTCAACACCACTTATGCTTTTGATCCGGATTTCAGATACACAGGCACACTTTTGACTATCCATAATATGCAGCACCAGGGTAAATTTTACAAAGGTGCAATGGATGTGTTGGGTGTAGGATGGGAGCACTTTAACGCAGATGAACTTGAAGAGTTTGACGGCATCAATCTGCTTAAAGGGGGTATTGTACATGCGGATGCCGTCAATGCAGTAAGTCAGAAGTATGCCCATGAGATACGTACACCGGAGTTCGGGTGGGGACTGGACAGGCTCATCGATGCAAAGGCGTATAAGCTCTATGGTATACTCAACGGGATAGATTATGAAGAGTGGAGTCCGGCAGTAGATAGCTTCATCTCTGCAACCTATGATATTGATGATCTCTCGGGGAAAGCTCTTTGTAAAACAGCTTTGCAAAAAGAGTTCGCTCTTCCGCAGTCAAACGAAGTCCCGCTCATAGGTCTGGTCGGCCGTCTGGTGGAACAAAAAGGTATTACCTTGCTCTCAGCTGCGATGGAAGCGCTGATGAAACTGGATATCCAGATCGTACTGTTGGGAACAGGAGAGAAGTGGGCAGAGCATTTTTTCTTGGAATGCGCATCCAAGTATCCTGAAAAATTCGCCTGTTACATTGGATACCGCAATGATCTTGCCCATCTGATCGAAGCAGGCAGTGATATGTTCCTTATGCCTTCGCTTTTTGAACCATGCGGGCTCAATCAGATCTACAGTCTGCGTTATGGTACCCTGCCAATCGTGCATGCAACTGGAGGGCTGGATGATACCATAGAGAACTATAACAGTGCAGATCAGAGTGGCACAGGGTTCAAGTTTTACAACGCCACACCTGAAGCACTAATAGGAACAGTACAGTGGGCAGTCGATACATGGTATCATGAGAGATCGGATTTTGAACAACTCCAGCATAACGCGATGTTAAAGCGTTTTAACTGGGAAGTCGCAGCACATGCTTATGGAGACCTCTATCGTCATATCATTCAGGGGCGAATGAAAAGCAAGGAGCATATATGACACATGACATGCAGTACAATGTATCAACATTGAGTGATCTTGATATCTACCTCTTCAAAGAGGGAAACCATACGAAACTCTATGAAAAGTTCGGTGCACATACCATGCAGATTGAAGGCGTGGATGGTGTGCACTTTGCTGTGTGGGCACCCAATGCACAGAGTGTGAGTGTACGTGGTGACTTTAATGACTATGCAGCCGACAGACACCCCCTTAAACTACGGGAAGATGACTCTGGTATCTGGGAAGGATTTATCGAAGGTGTGGAGCAGGGGTTGACATATAAGTACCATATCGTCTCAAGGTTTCATCATATTGTCCATGACAAGAGCGATCCTTTTGCCTTTTTCTCAGAGAAACCTTCCAAGTCAGCCTCCCGTATCTGGAGTGTTGAAGGGTTTGAGTGGCAAGATGAAGCGTGGATGAAAGCACGCCATAAATGCAATGCACATGACAGCCCGGTCAGTGTGTATGAAATGCACCTTGGTTCATGGAAACGGAAAGTAGAAGAAGAGAACCGCTACCTGACTTACAGAGAATTGGCCGTAGAACTTCTGGCCTATCTCAAACAGATGCATTATACCCATGTGGAGTTCATGCCTTTGACTGAGTATCCCTATTTTGGTTCATGGGGGTATCAGGTGACGGGGTATTTTTCTGCTACGGCACGGTTTGGTGAACCGCAGGATCTGATGTATCTTATCGATGTGCTGCATCAGAACGGGTTTGGCGTCATTATGGACTGGGTGCCTTCCCATTTTGCCGTGGATATGCACGGGCTTGTCAACTTTGACGGTACGGCACTCTATGAACATGAGGACCCGCAAAAGGGTTTTCACCCTGAATGGGGAAGTTATATCTTCAACTATGGACGTAATGAGGTCAAATCATTTCTTATCTCCTCTGCGATGTTCTGGCTCGACAAATACCACATTGACGGGATACGTGTGGATGCGGTGGCTTCCATGCTCTATCTGAACTATGCCAGAAAAGAGGGGGAGTGGACACCCAATGTCAACGGGGGAAATGAAAACCTTGAAGCGGTGGCATTCCTGCGTAAACTCAATGAGAGTCTCTATGGTGAATTCTCTGATATCATGATGATCGCTGAAGAGTCCACGGCATGGCCTATGGTCACACGGCCTACGAGTATCGGGGGACTGGGATTTGGATTTAAATGGAATATGGGTTGGATGCATGATACCCTCAAGTACATGAGCTTTGATCCTATCCACCGTCAGCATCATCACCATCAGCTCACGTTCAGCCTATGGTATGCGTTTGATGAGCATTTTATGCTGCCTTTGAGCCATGATGAAGTGGTACATATGAAAGGTTCCCTGATTAACAAGATGCCCGGTGACACCAATCAGAAGTTTGCTAATCTACGTGCCATGTATGCCTATATGATGGCACATCCGGGAAAAAAACTTCTTTTTATGGGAGGAGATATCGCTCAGTACAGTGAATGGAATTTTGAGGAGAGCATTGATTGGCATCTTCTTGAAGATCCCTACCATGCCAACCTGCAAAAGATGCTCAGTGATCTGAATCTGCTCTATAGAAATGAGCGTGCTTTATACCAGCATGATGAAAAGCATATCGGTTTTGAATGGATCGATGACGGTGACTATCAGCATAACTGCATCAGTTTTATGCGTAAAAGTGATCTTCCTGATGAGACGGTCTATGTCGCATGTAACTTTGCAGATGAGACATGGGAGAACTATAGGATCGGTGTGCCCTATGATGGTGAGTATGTCGAGCTCTTTAACTCTCAGTGTAGTGAGTATGAAGGGTGGAATATCGGCAATCCATTATCGCTTCAAGCGCTCAAAGAGCCGATGCACGGACGCGAATACTCCGTCACCCTGACACTACCGCCTTTGGGAGTGATCTATCTGAAAAGAGTATTATGAAGTGTAGGTACGTGATAGAAGTACTTAAAAGAGTTTGCTGACCATTGCCTGCGCTTCTTCTTGTATCTGTTTGAGGTGTGCTTCATCGATGAAACTCTCTGCATAGATCTTATAGATCGGTTCCGTTCCTGATGGACGGAGTGCAAACCATCCGTTCTTTGCTACGACTTTCAATCCACCTATGGCAGCGCCATTACCAGAGGCATTGGTCAAGATAGCTTCGATAGGCTCGCCGGAAAGCACATTTTCCTTGACGTCAGCCGGAGAGAGTTTTTTAAGGATACTTCTCTGCTGCGCGTCCGCAGGTGCATCAATACGGGCATAGATAGGCGCCCCGAATTTTTTGGTCAACTCTTGATAATGTACACCGGGATCTTTTCCTGTCACTGCCAGTATTTCAGCAGCCAGAAGAGTCATGATGATGCCGTCCTTGTCGGTACTCCACACCGAACCGTCTTTACGTAAAAAGCTTGCACCGGCACTCTCTTCTCCGCCGAAGAAGATGGAGCCGTTGATCAGACCGTCAACGAACCATTTGAATCCGACGGGTACTTCGATCACTTTTTTTTGCAGGTCATTGGCAACACGGTCGATCATAGAGCTGCTTACCAGCGTTTTTCCTATACCCAGATCACTTTTCCACTCTGGTCGGTTTTGTGCCAGATAGTTGATAGCGACACTGAGGTAGTGGTTGGGGTTCATCAGGCCGACACTTTGGGTAACAATACCGTGACGGTCAAAATCTGTATCGTTTCCAAAGGCAATATCATACTTTTCTTTGAGAGCGACCAGTCCTGCCATCGCATAAGGGGAAGAACAATCCATACGGATCTTCCCATCCTTGTCACAGTGCATAAAAGAGAAGGTAGAATCCAATGTATCGTTAAATACTTCCATGTTGAGTCCGTATCGTGCTTTGATCGCAGCATAGTATGCCATACCCGAGCCACCCATGGCATCTGCACCGATGAGAATGCCCGATGAAGCAATGGCATCCATATCTATCACATTTTCAAGATCCTCTACATAAGGGGTGACATAGTCATATTGGGTGACATTCTCTGCATGTAACGCCTCTTCAAGGGGTAATTTCTTGACATCCTGCAGATCATTTTTCAGAATTTCATTGGCTCTGGCTTCGATCCAGTCCGTGACATCGGTATCTGCCGGTCCGCCATGGGGAGGGTTGTATTTAAATCCTCCATCTGTAGGCGGGTTATGTGAGGGTGTGATCACGATCCCGTCACAGAGCGCTCCGCCTTTTGCATTGTGTGTCAAAATAGCATGGGATATGACAGGTGTCGGTGTGTAGCCAAACTCTTTGGCAATGTAGAGGTCGACACCGTTGGCTGCCAAGACTTCAATGGCAGTGAGTTGTGCCGGATAAGAGAGAGCATGGGTATCCATACCCATAAAGAGTTTTCCTTCAATACCTGCTTTTATACGGTAGTCACAGACCGCTTGTGTGACAGCAAGAATATGCATCTCGTTAAAGTTTTTACGCAATGAAGAACCACGGTGCCCGGAAGTTCCGAAACTGATACGATGTGCTCCATTATGGACATCAGGTGTTTGCGTATAATACTCACTGATCAACTTCGGGATGTTTATCAGTATAGACTTTGGTGCGAGTTGGCCGGCATTTGGATGAAGACTCATGAGTAACCTTTTTTAGATGTTATTGTTATTGCATTTATGACAGTATAACATCTGTTGAACTACAGACGCTATAGTACTATTGATTAAAATTGACGCAATATACTCTATACATCCTATGATTATTTGATTATAATGGATCTATATACTATGTAGGTAGAATTTACACTTCAAAGGTAAAACATGCATGTAGAGTCACTTGAGTCTTCTCTTAAAAAGCATTTTGATCTTGTAGATCAGATCATTCTATCACGCCAGGATCCTATCACCGGCTTATTGCCTGCAAGTACAGCGGTCAATGCCCATGGGGATTATACCGATGCCTGGGTACGAGACAATGTCTACAGCATTTTGAGTGTATGGGGCCTTGCACTTGCCTATAGAAAATTCGATCCTGAGCATCATCGCACCTATCTTTTAAGCCAAAGTGTGGTGAAATTGATGCGGGGTCTGCTCACGGCCATGATGAGACAGTCAGACAGGATCGAAGTCTTCAAAAAAACACACAACCCTATAGATGCACTGCATGCGAAGTACGGTACAAAAACAGGCTTGGCCGTGGTCGGAGATGACGAATGGGGGCATTTACAGCTTGATGCAAGCTCTCTTTTTTTATTGATGGTCGCGCAAATGACAGCTTCGGGACTACATATAGTCTACACGATGGATGAAGTTGATTTTGTACAAAATATGGTGCACTATATCAGCCATACCTATTGTACTCCTGATTATGGTATCTGGGAGCGCGGAAATAAGATCAATCACGGAAATACTGAGGTCAATGGCAGTTCCGTAGGTATGGCAAAAGCAGCACTTGAAGCCTTGGACGGTTTTAACCTTTTTGCTGATATACCAAACCATGAGGCTGTAATCCATGTGATCCCCAGCGATATCGCCCGTTCTCGTTTCACACTGCAGGGACTGCTGCCTAGAGAATCCAATTCCAAAGAGACGGATGCCGCACTGCTGAGTATCATAGGATATCCTGCCTATGCGGTCGAAGATATAGAATTGGTGAAACGTACACGTGATAAGATCATCAAAAAGCTTGCAGGAAATTACGGATGTAAACGTTTTTTACTCGATGGCCATCAAAGCAGTATCGAGGATGCAAGTCGCTTACACTACGAACCTTCGGAGTTACGTGAATTTGAACATATTGAATCGGAATGGCCCCTGTTTTTCACCTATCTGCTCCTTGATGCATTGATACGTGGTGAGAATGAAGAGGTCGAGCACTGGAGGCATAAACTGCAACCGCTTTTTGTCGAACAGGAGGGGAAAAAACTCTTGCCTGAACTCTATATCGTTCCTAAAGAAAGTATCGATGCAGAAAAAGAGGATCCTGGAAGTCAGATGCGTGTTGCCAATGAAAATATACCTCTGGTATGGGCCCAAAGTCTCTATATGCTCTCCGATATGATGCTTGACGGTCTTCTGGACCCGGAAGATATAGATCCTCTAAAACGCCATAAGCGTATCGGACACCGTTTCAGTGTAAAACCTTTGGTGCCGGTGATCGCAGAAAATAGATCGGTGAAAGAAAAATTGGCAGCACTTGGTTTTGAAAGCGAAACGATAGAGGAGATCAAACCCGTACGGATCATCCATGCCGATCAGCTCTCTATGCTCCATACGTTCCTGGGTCAAAATAAAAAACTCTCTTTAAGCGGTAGGGAGTTGATGGTCGCAAGAACTATGACAACGGCAAGGGTACACGTCTATGAAGGCGAAGAGATAATCTTTCTCCCTTATTATTTCAACCCGCACGGATTTTATTTTTCGGCGGATAATATATTGTTGGTAGAACATTTTCGGGCATCCTTAAGATTCCTTGCTGTGCAGTGGGATGTAAAAGGTCAGCCTGTTATACCTTTTTTCGTTCGTGAATCGATGTTCTCAGCTAGAGAACGTGAGGCACTGGTTGAACTGTTGGAGAATATACAAAAAGAGCAGAGCGGTACTGTTGCTATACAGACAGGGCCATTGAAGAGGTTACTGGGGCAAGCGTGTATGGAACGTATAGATCACATTCACGGTTTTACCTTGCAGGATGCAGACATTGTCTCAAAGGATGATCGATTACGCCTCTGTTCCAAGGAAAATGAGACCGATGCGATACGCTTGAGTCCAGAGGAGATAGAGTATCTTGGAGCTCAGGATGATGCTCTACTGATAGAGATACTGTTGGGTGAGAAAAACCGATTATATAAGACCTGTGTCCTTGAAGAACTATGGCGACGAAAGGGTGCAGATTTTGAATTTCATAGGGAGGAAGGCAGTATCACATTGTCGCAGGTCGCTCAGGATCTTTATGAATCTGCAACGGTGTGTCATGAGTGGAATCTGGTACGGCGTATCGCTGATCTGACAGAAAAATATGATGATCGTATCGAAGATGTACTTCTTGATATCGTGATACGTCAAAAGCGCCTGGCAGTAGGACGGGCATATAGTGGAAAAGCGACGTTCTCAAAACCGCATGAAAGTATAGATATCGTGAAAACGATCATAGAGTTCTGCGGTAATAACACAGCAGAGAGTGTCCTGACACAGGAGATCATTTTGCATCTTGGATATATGATCAGAAATGAACCCGAACTGTTTGAAAATATGCTGACGATCAGAACCTGGTATTTTATTCAGTTACTTGTAGGACAGATAAGCAGGGAGGAGAACCTGCATATGGCTGATGCTTATGAAAAGTTGATCAGTCTGGCACCACACACGATCTATGAGCGTCTGTACAGAGTACTGAAAACATTTAAAAGAGAGGTTTCACTCTTCCTTGTTCAGGAAAACCTACATGCAAGAGTTAGACCTTCTTTTGAATCGATCAAGATAGGTCCGAGAGTTTCGGAGTTCAGAGAAGTCACTGACTGGCAGCATTGGAGACAGCAAAGGGGTATGGTAGGTCCGCTTTCTCCTGTTTTCTATAAAGATATATGGTATCTGCTGCGACAGTGCAGCGGCTTGGTCATTGGAGATAAATACAATGTACAAAACAGGATCGGTTCGGAACTCACTTTGGAATCAACTGCAGGTGAACAGAGCTTTGCTTTGAAGATCGATGCACTTTTACAGAGCATCGATGCCCCTGATTACCGTCAGTTGAATATCGAACTGATCGAGAGCCTGGCAAGACTCTTTAGGGAAAACCCTGATTTGCATCTTGAAGATGACCTCATTATGGATGTACTCATAGGTCATGCGGTACGTATATCATGGGAGAAGAACAGTGCTTCAAAGCATTACAATGAGCAGCGTTCAGAAGCTTGGAAAGCATTTTATCAACGATCACCTGTAGAGACAGACAAGGCATTTTTGGAAGCCTTTATGTTCTTGCTGTCACCGCAAGATTCTTTGCATGATCTTACAGTATAAGGAGTAAGTATGATATTGGCAGGAGATATTGGTGGCACAAAAACGAATCTTGCAATCTTTGAACTTAGAGATAATGTATTGAGTGTGGTCGCACAGCATCAGTTCCCCAGTAGAGAATTCAGCAGTCTCAATGAGGTGATCACGCTCTTTATGCAAAAGAGTTCACTGCCCTCTATCGATGCAGCATGTTTTGGTATCGCAGGTCCAGTGATTGACGGGCGTTGCCGTACGACAAACTTACCCTGGGATATTGCAACAGCTGAGCTACAGGCACATTTAGGCATTGAAAAAGTACGTCTGCTGAATGATCTTGAAGCTACAGCTTATGGTATGCTCTATGTGCCTGATGATGAATTTGTAGACCTTAATCCCAAAGGTCGGAAAGTGGATGGAAATCGCGCTGTGATCGCTGCGGGAACGGGTCTGGGAGAAGCGATGCTCTATTATGACGGGAACGTCTATTATCCTATCGGTTCAGAAGGAGGGCATTGTGATTTTGCACCTTTGACACTGCAGCAGGATACACTGCTGAAATGGATGCGTAACCGCTATCCGGGACATGTAAGTTTTGAACGGATACTTTCCGGTCCAGGTATCTATACACTGTATGAATTTTTAGCGGAAATTGATTTTGCTGCACAGCCTACATCGATGTTGAACATACCTGAAGGCAAAGACAAAAGTGCCATGGTGAGCGAATGTGCATTGAAAGAATATAATCCGCTTTGTATGGAGGCATTGAGACTTTTTGCGGAGATCTATGGTGCTGAAGCAGGGAATCTTGCTTTAAAAAGTATGTCGCTTGGCGGGGTATATATCGGTGGCGGTATAGCCCCTAAGATCCTCTCTGTACTCTCTAACAACCATTTTATGAACGGATTCTTAAGCAAAGGCCGTTTTAATGAAATGTTACAGGCGATGCAGGTGAAGATCTCTTTAAATCCCGAAACCGCACTGCTGGGGGCTGCCTATTATGCACGTGACAGACTTTAAAAGGTTATCGTTTTGAAATAGTAATTGCATAAAATATAGGCATCCTAATGATCACCTATAGTTCATATTGGGTTATAATGGTTGATAGATAATAAAGTGTTATAATAAAAAGATGGCTGAATGACTGGAATTTGATAGAACAATGATTTTACGAAGCGCGTGAAAGGAAGGTGGATCAAATGGATGCAATGGAAAGTTTATGCGATATTACAATTTTTGGTGGGCATGGAGACCTGGCATTCAGGAAGTTGATGCCTGCATTGTACCATTTGAGCAACAGTGGCTACCTGGATGAGCAAAGTCGTATCATCACAGCGACCAGGGTCCCTATGAGCAATGATGAACATTGCGATCTGGTGAAGTCCAAACTGAAAGAGTTTTTGTCAGATGATGCGTTTGATGAGGAAAAATTCGAGTATTTCAGGGCTCAACTGCATGTGGTCACTATCGAGTTCGATATTTTAGAGAGCTATCGGGGTCTTAAAGAGTTATTGGATGAGTACCCTGAAAGAGAGAGAGTGAACTACCTTTCGACCGCTCCTGACTTTTTCGGTACGATCTGCAGGTCCATGAGCGAGCTTGAACTTGTCACACCGCAAAGCAGGGTCGTACTTGAAAAACCCATAGGAAGAGATCTTGAATCTTCTCGTGTGATCAATGTTGAAGTACTGAAGTATTTTGAAGAGTCGCAGATCTACCGTATCGATCACTATCTGGGTAAAGATACCGTACAAAATATCATGGCGCTTCGTTTTTCAAATCGATTTTTCATGCCGTTGTGGAATTCAAACCATATTGATCATGTACAGATCACTGTCGCCGAGAGTGTCGGTGTTGAAGGACGCTGGGGATATTATGATGATTATGGTGCGATGCGTGACATGGTGCAGAATCACTTGATGCAGCTGCTTTGTCTGGTAGCAATGGAGCCTCCTTGCTCACTTGATGCTGACAGTGTACGTGATGAGAAGGTGAAAGTACTCCGTTCGCTTCGTACGATGTCACCTGCGGATATCGAACAAAAAACCGTACGTGCTCAATATGCCAAAGGGTCCAGTGAGGGTATGCCTGTACCGGGTTATCTTGAGGGTGAGGGTATGGAAGAGAGTACCACTGAAACCTTTGCGGCACTACGTGTCGATATTGATAACTGGCGTTGGAACGGTGTACCTTTTTATCTGAGAAGCGGTAAACGTATGAGACGTCGGAATTCTGAGATCGTGATACATTTTAAAGGGGTACCGCACTCCATTTTTGCCAACCAGGGCAAATGTATTTCAGAAAATAAACTTGTAATAGCACTGCAGCCTAAAGAGAGTATCCATCTACAGTTGATGAATAAAGTACCGGGTCTGAGCGAACAGATGATGTTAAAACCTGTGGAACTCGAGCTTAATACCCCTTTAAAAGTAGCCCATAAACCGGATGCCTATGAGCGTTTGCTTTTAGATGTGATCCGTGCGAACCCGACGCTCTTTATGCGTTTGGATGAAGTAGAAGCTGCATGGAAATGGGCAGATGTGATCCTGGATGGCTGGGCAGAAGATATGGTTCCTATGAAAAGTTACAACGCAGGAACGGACGGACCGAGCGCTGCTGTACAGCTGATTGCAAGAAGCGGTAGGAGCTGGCATGATGAGTAGAACCGTACATACTTTTAGTGAACAAGAAGCACTGATAGAGTCATTAAGTCAAAGTATAGTGGCAAATCTTCAAAAAGCGATTGAGGAAAAAGGAAACGCTTCTTTGATCGTTTCAGGGGGAAGTACACCAAAACCACTGTTTAAAAAACTCAGAAAAGCAGCATTGGACTGGGATAAAGTATCGGTCGGTCTTTGTGATGAACGATGGATCGATGTTTCCAAAGAAGAGAGCAATGAACATTTTGTCAAGAAATATCTGCTTCAGGAAGAGGCAGCCGATGCGCATTTTATAGGGATGTATAGCGAAGAGAGAGATATCTATACGGCGCAAAAGGAGTGTTCAAGAAAGATGAAAGAGTTGCTTTATCCTTTTGATGTACTCATCCTGGGTATGGGTACTGATGCACATACAGCATCTCTTTTCCCGGAGAATATCAAACTTGAAGAGGCTTTTGATCTGAAAAATCCAGATTTTTGCATCTCGATCGAACCCAATACTGCACCTTATACTCGGATGAGTTTGACCCTTCATGCGATCTTGAGTGCCAAACATATCTATCTTCATTTTGAAGGCAAAGAGAAGATCGCTGTCTATGAAGAAGCGATCGGAGGAGAAGATATCTATGCGATGCCTATACGCAGTGTATTGAACCAAGAGATTAAAGAGATAGAGGTATTTTACCGATGAATGAAGTTATACAAAATGTAACAGAGAGAATTCGCAAACGCTCTTTAGAGAGCAGAGCCATTTACCTGGATAGAATTGCTTCAGCCAAAGGACATGGTGTCAACCGTAACAAATTGGGATGCAGTAATCTAGCGCATGCTATGGCACCGATGGAAGTGGGTGAAAAAACATCGCTTTCGGGGTCGGAAAGTCCCAATATCGCTATCGTCACAGCCTATAACGATATGCTCTCGGCACATGAACCGTATAAACTCTATCCTCCTTTGATCAAACGTACATTGATGGATCTGGGTGCCACCGCGCAGGTTGCAGGCGGTGTACCTGCAATGTGTGACGGGGTGACACAGTCACAGCCAGGTATGGAGTTGAGTCTCTTCAGTCGTGATAATATTGCCATGGGAACAGCTATAGCACTTTCGCATAATGTGTATGACGGTGCACTCTATCTTGGTGTGTGTGACAAGATCGTTCCGGGACTATTTATCGGTGCTTTGGCCTTTGGCCATCTTCCCGGGGTATTTGTACCTGCAGGTCCTATGCCTTCGGGTATCAGCAATGCACAAAAAGCAAAAGTACGTCAGGATTACGCCCAGGGCAAAGTGAGCGAAGAAGCACTGCTTAAAGTAGAATCCGCTTCCTATCACAGTAGTGGTACCTGTACTTTCTACGGTACGGCAAACTCCAACCAGATGTTACTTGAGATGATGGGATTGCAGCTTCCAAACAGTTCTTTTGTCAATACGAACACCCCTTTACGGGAAGCATTGACCGCATATGCTGCAAAAACGGTTGTTAAGATGACAGAGTTAAAAGGAAGATACAAACCTATTGCAGAGATCATTGATGAAAAGAGTTTTGTCAATGCCATTGTTGGTCTGATGGCGACGGGCGGCTCTACGAATCACACGATCCACCTGATCGCGATGGCAAGAGCGGCAGGGATCATACTTAATTGGGATGATTTTGATGAGATATCCAAGGTTACACCTCTGCTGTGTAAAATGTACCCGAACGGACAGGCAGATGTGAATCATTTCAGAGAGGCAGGGGGGATGAGTGTCGTGATCTCACAACTGCTTGATGCGGGACTTGTGCATAATGATGTGGAGACGATCGTAGGTAGAGGATTGGATGCCTATATTGCTGAACCTTGTATGACAAAAGATACTTTGACTTTTGAACCGGGTCCAAGGGTTTCACTTAATGAAGAGGTGATCTCAAGTATACAAACACCTTTTAGTGAAGAGGGGGGACTGAAACTTCTTAATGGAAACCTTGGACGCAGTGTCATCAAAACCTCTGCATTGAAGTCTGAACAGTTTTTTATCGAGGCACCGGCGATCGTCTTTGAATCCCAGGAGGCTTTACAGGATGCATTTCATCAGGGGGAACTGGAAAAAGACTTTATCGCTGTTGTGCGTTATCAGGGGCCAAAGGCGAACGGGATGCCGGAGTTACATGGACTGATGCCGCCGCTTGGAGCACTTCAGGACAAGGGGTATAAAGTGGCTATTATCACAGATGGACGTATGTCGGGTGCATCGGGTAA
The DNA here is from genome assembly GCF_023213175.1 of Sulfurovum sp. XGS-02. Taxonomy (GTDB): domain Bacteria; phylum Campylobacterota; class Campylobacteria; order Campylobacterales; family Sulfurovaceae; genus Sulfurovum. Next base: position 1,229,983 of record NZ_CP093312.1, on the reverse strand, counting down.
AGTACCATCTGCCATTCACTTCTCTCCTGAAGCACTTGATGGAGGGATGTTGGCAAAGGTTCAAACAGGCGATATGATCCGTTTTGATGCGAAAAAAGGAGAGATCATGCTTTTGGTTGACGATAGAGAGTTACAGGCACGTACGGTTGTCAGACCAGATCATAGTGCCAATACTCATGGGTTCGGCAGAGAGCTTTTTGTCGCTGTGCGTCAGAGTGTCGGTATGGCCGAAGAGGGTGCCAGTCTCTTTGATATTCCAGGTAAGGAGCGCGAATGACAGCCAAAGAAGTGATGCAGATCTCACCGATCGTTCCGGTGATCGCATTGGAACATATTGAAGATGCCCTGCCATTGGCAGAAGCTTTGCTTGAAGGGGGAATCTCAATCATGGAGATCACGCTGCGTACGGATGCAGGGCTTGGGTCTATAGAGGCTATCTCAAAAGCACTGCCGCAGATGCATGTGGGTGCAGGAACCGTACTCAATAGCAGAGAGTTTGAAAATGCAGTGGCCCATGGTGCCGAGTTTGTCTTCAGTCCGGGTATCAGTGAAGATTTGATGCAGACTTCAAAAGCATTGAATGTTGCATTGATCCCGGGGGTAGCAACGGCTTCAGAAGTGATGCTTGCAAAAAATAACGGTTTTGAACATTGTAAACTTTTCCCGGCAACACTTGCAGGAGGCGTTGAGATACTTAAGGCATTTAGCGGACCGTTTTCGAGTATGAGATTTTGCCCAACGGGAGGCGTGAATCTTGAGAATATCAATGATTTTCTCGCACTTGAAAATGTACTCTGTGCAGGAGGAAGCTGGATCGTCCCCAAGCAGGCAGTGAAAGAAAAAAACTTTAAACAGATCACACAGCTTTGCAGAGAAGCGATACAGGTCATCAAAGGAGAAAAATAACATGATAAAAAATAAACTCTATTTTAGTTCTATCAGTAAAAGAGCAGAAGAAAAAGCATTTGACGCTATTGTAGAAGAACAAAAGACGATAGGCTATTATACGTTGCCGGATCAGGACATTGGCCCCATACTTGAGTATTGCAGTACGATCCCTGAAAGTATAGAAACCATCGCAGTGATCGGGATAGGAGGAAGTTCTTTAGGGGCCAAAGCAGTTTATGAATTCATGAAACCGGTCAAGGAGCTCTCTAGAAAAGTCTATTTTTTTGAGAGTACCGACCCCATCAATATCAATGAACTGCTCTCTAAATGTGATATCAATAAAACACATTTTTTGGTGATTTCCAAATCAGGTAGTACGGTAGAGACTTTTTCTATCTATAAATATATCTATTCTTTACAAAAAGATCCATCTTTTTATACCTTTATTACGGATCCTGATTCTCCGCTTGAAAAATATGCCATAGAGATAGAAGCTTCTGTACTCTATCTCCCCGATAATGTGGGAGGTAGGTTTTCAGTCCTTTCAACGGTAGGATTGGTTCCTTTGGCACTGTGCGGGATCGATATCAAAGATCTCTTAACAGGTGCACAAATGATCAAAGAACGGTTCTTTGATAGAGGGTATGTTTATGATATGCTTCTGGAAAAAGCTGTCTATTATGCCGAAAACCATGCACGGTACAGTATTAACTGTATATTTGCCTATTCAGAAACACTGAAATACTTCTGTCAATGGTATGTACAACTCTGGGGGGAGAGTCTGGGAAAACACCAACGTAACAGTGCCTTTCATGTAGGGCTTACACCTATCGGACTGATCGGTCCTAAAGACCAACACTCTTTTTTACAACTGATCATGGAAGGTACCCGGGATAAATCAGTCACCTTTATAAAGATCGAAGATTTTCATGATAATACCACGATCCCTGATATCACACTGCCTCATTTGGAAATGCTTGACAGTTTAAACAATCTTCCTTTTTCAAAACTGATCAATATGCAATGTGATTCTGTGATCGAAGCACTGTTGGACCAAAATAATATCCCTTTGGATACGCTCACCATTCAAAGTGTGACAGAATCAAATATCGGTTCTCTTATGTTCTATTATGAACTACTCACTTCTCTAGTGGGTGAACTGATAGATGTAAATACCTATGATCAGCCGGGTGTAGAGGCAGGAAAAATTATTTTGAAGAGTAAACTGCAAGAACTGTGATCGTATAGTGAGAAGTGAAAATAGCAGCTAGTATGCATACATCTGTACACTTTATCATAGAAACATAGCAATCTATAGCAGTGTGCATGGTTTCTAAATAAAGTTATATAATGAAAATAATTTTTAATTGTTTATATATTATGCAATAATTTATAAATGATATTTCATTAATATGTTATAGTATGGGTATGAAAATGAAACGTTTAATATTTACCGATCTCGACGGTACTTTTTTAAATTACCATGATTACTCATTTGAAGCGTCTTTTGAGGCACTGCAAAAGATCAAAGAAGAAGGGATCCCTCTTATTTTCACTACCAGTAAAACGAAAGTTGAAGTTGAATATCTGCAAGAAAAAGTCGGTATCTCAGAACCTTTTATTGTTGAAAATGGTGCAGCTCTCTTCATCCCTGAGGGGTATCAAGGGTTTGATCTGTCATTTCTAAGCCATTATGATGATAAGAGAGTCATGGTATTTGGTGAATCTTATGCGAAAGTTTTGGAGTTCTATAGAGCCCATAAAGAAGCATTCGATATGGTTGGCTTGAGCGATATGTCTGATGAGCAAATTATACACTTAACCGAATTGAGCCAGAGTGATGTTCTCCTTGCAAAACAGCGTGATTTCACGGAACCATTTATCCTTAAAGATGCGACTAAATTAAACGCATTGAAAAAGTTGGCTCATACATATGGATTAAAGATCACGCAAGGCGGACGGTTTTATCATTTAATAGGTGAATCCCAAGATAAGGGGATTGCAGTGATCAAGACCATAGAACTTTTTGAAGTGTTGTATCAAGATAAGGTTCGTTCCATGGCATTGGGAGACAGCCAAAATGACATTGAAATGCTAAAGCATGTAGATATACCTATTTTGATTCAAACACATGATGGAAGCTACCTTGAAACGGGTTTACCTCATATAGAAAAATCAAGCTACCAAGGGAGTAAAGGCTGGAATGAGATGGTATTGAAATATGTCTAATAAAAAAATACTCACAGAGATCTACAATCAGGCCCTTGAAGCGGTAAAAGCCGATGCGATCATTCGCAACAATATCTCCCTGGATAAAAAAGATCTTACCGTTTGCAACACTGCCTACCCTTTGAAAAAGATCAACAAACTCTACCTCTTCTCCGTGGGGAAAGCCGGATTGAATATGGCAAAGGCTGCAGAAAAGATCTTAGGTTCTCTTATCCAAGGAGGGATTGCGATTTCACATCAAAAAGGTTCATGCAGTTTTATTGAACACCATACTTCAACACACCCTCTAGTTTCACAAAAGAGCATTGAAGGGGCGGAGAAACTGATCGATATGATGCAAACAATGGGTCAAGATGATTTTTTCATCTTTTGTCTTTCAGGTGGAGCTTCAGCCATGATCGAGAAGCCTATAGATGGTATCAGTTTAGAGAATTTTCAGAAAATATCCTCGGCATTGCTCGGTTCGGGTATAGATATCCAAACACTCAATAGTGTACGAAAATCCATCTCCCAGATAAAAGGCGGCAAATTGGCTGACTATACGAAGGCAAAAGGGGTGGTTCTGGTATTGAGTGATGTGATCGGTGATGACCTCAATACTATCGGTTCGGCTCCGATGATGAATGGCAAAATGCCTCATCATATCATAGGAAACAATACCATCGCATTAAAAGAGGCAAAAAAGTATATCAAACCCAAAGTAGATAAGGTCATAATAGTCACAAATACTCTCAGCGGATCTTCGAAAGAAGTTGCCAAATATCTCGTGAAAAAAATAAAAGCGTATGATAAGAAATATGACTCATTTTGCCTGCTTTTTGGTGGAGAGACGACCACAGAAGTCAAAGGTACCGGTAAAGGAGGCCGCAATCAGGAGTTGGCTCTCAGACTAATGGATAAAGCATTGGTCTCGGACAAGATCTCAATTTTGATCGCAGGAAGTGACGGCATCGATGGAAATTCACCTGCAACAGGCGCCTTTTTAGAAGCAGATATCTATGAAAAAATGAAAACAAAAGGCTTGGATCCAAAATCCTATTTAAAGAACAGTGACAGTTACACGTTTTTCAAAGCGTTGGATGCTGACTTTACCATAGGTGCGACAGGAACGAACGTCATGGATTTTATCATCATATTAAAAAAATAAAGGAAAGCAATGGCAGATTTTTTTCAAAACGGACTGATAACAACACTACAATACCTCTCAAATCGAACGCTTGAAGAGATGGAGACTGAGTTAGAAAAGTTCTCAAAAAGACACAATATGGTGCTACTCCTGCCTGCGCTTTACTCTGAATTTGAAACGCCTGCGATGAAACAGATCCTCAAAGAACTTAAAGGAGTAAAATATCTTTACAAGATCATTTTGGGTTTAGACAGGGCAACGAAAGAAGAATTTGAAAATGTTAAAGCTATTATGGCTAATCTTGATGTGAGGGTAGATGTACTTTGGAATGATGGCCCTAACGTTCAAAAACTCTACAATCAGTTTGATGACCTAGGGTTTAGCAGTATTAATATTAAAGGAAAGGGCCGAAATGTCTGGACGATGCTGGGCTATGCCCTTGCAGATAAAAATGCCTTTGCATTTGCCCTGCATGATTGTGACATTGTAAATTACAGTCGTGAAGTTCCTGCACGACTTTTTTACCCGATTATTCACCCGGCATTGGATTTTGAATTTAACAAAGGCTACTACTCACGTGTTACAGATAGGTTGCATGGACGTGCAACAAGACTCTTTTATACCCCGCTGATAAAGGCTCTTAAAAATACCTATGGGGAGAGTGACTATTTAAACTATATGGACAGTTTCAGGTATGCACTCTCAGGAGAATTTGCTTTTACACGTACACTTGCACGAGGGATCCGTATTTCTCCTACTTGGGGTTTAGAAGTCTCAACACTGAGTGAAGTTTATGATAAAACCTCTGTACGACGTATTTGTCAAACAGAGATCATGGAGAGTTATGAGCATAAACACCAGGAACTCACAGGAGACATTCCTACGCATGAACTTGAAGGTGGAGTGGCAAAGATGGCCATAGATATTGCACAAACCATTTTCAGGGTCATGGCGCAGCGTGGGGTGACATTTTCCAAAGAGTCGCTTACTACACTGCGAAGCTCATTCTTTCATGAGAGTCGAAAAGCCATTGGACGCTATGATGCGGTGGCTAAATTTAATGCGTTGAATTTTGATAGGAAGAAAGAGATAGATGCTGTTGAGACTTTTGATCATGCACTCAAAGAGGCGTGTGAAAGTTTTCTTGCTAATCCTCTCGGTGTTCCTTCCCTCTCAGCATGGACCAGTATACGTTCTGTATGTCCAGAGATATCAGAACGATTTAAAGAGACTGTCAATAAGGATAATAGCTCATGTTAGAAAGAGATAGTAAAGAAAGATTGGATCTTATTAAAAATTCTCTTGAATTTATCTATGCCAAAGAAGATGCTGCTTTGGCGTATGATGCTGTAAGTGTACTGATCAAGGAGTATCAAGAGAGAGTTGAAAGAAAACCCTATGTAATGAGTGAAAAAGATGTGATACTCATTACCTACGGTGATCAGATTTTTCATGATGGGGAAACGGCGTTAGCAACACTTAACCGGTTTTTAAATGAGTATGTGAAAGACTGCATTAACAGTGTACATATTTTGCCATTTTACCCTTATTCGAGTGATGATGGTTTTTCAATTGTCGATTATAAAGGCGTCTGCCCTTTAAAAGGTTCATGGAAAGACATTAAAGCACTGAATCAAAATCACCGTCTTATGTTTGATGGGGTAATTAACCACATGAGCCAGCTAAGTCATTGGTTTGAGAGATTTTTAGCCAATGATCCTGAATATTATAACTTTTTTACCGAACTTGATCCTTCCCTCGATCTATCAGCTGTAGTACGACCTCGTACCACACCTCTACTCACGGAGTTCAATGATGATGAAGGAGGCATACGCCATATTTGGACAACGTTCAGTTTTGATCAAGTGGATTTGAATTATGCGAATTACAAGGTATTGATAAAACTTTTAGATGTGTTACTTTTTTACGTAGAAAAGGGTGCATCACTTTTAAGACTTGATGCTATTGCCTTTATATGGAAAGAGATAGGTACAAGCTGTGTGCATCTGCCTCAGACCCATGAACTGATACAATTGATGCGGGAGGTGATTCATGCTGTGGCTCCTGAGATCATTATCATTACAGAGACCAATGTCCCGCATGATGAAAACATCTCCTATTTTGGAAAAGGGGATAATGAAGCACATATGGTTTACAACTTTGCACTGCCGCCACTTTTGGCATATTCAATTTTAGCGGGAAATACCACACAGTTGACAGAATGGGCCAAGACCTTAAGGCTCCCAAGTGATAAGGTCTGTTTCTTTAATTTTACAGCCAGTCATGATGGTATTGGTGTAAGGGCAGTGAGTAATATTCTTAATAAGGATGAGTTGAACTTCTTAGTGAACTCTTGCAAAGCACATGGGGGATTGGTCTCTTATCGGAGTATAGGTGGGGAGGAGAAATCTCCCTATGAGCTAAACTGTAGCTATATAGATATTTTAACCAGTCCTGAAGAGGATGATACATTACGACTCAAACGTATGATACTTTCGCAAGCTGTTGTTTTGGCAATGCCTGGGGTTCCAGGTATCTATTTTCATTCACTTGTAGGGTCGAGGAATTATCATGAAGCAGTAAGAAAAACGAGACGAAATCGTGCCATTAATCGAGAAAGATTGAATTTTGATAACATCAAAGATGAGCTGAGTGAAGAAGGAAGTCTGCGTAATAATATGTTTAAACGTTATAAACAACTCATTTCGATACGTATTCATGAACCCTGTTTTGACCCTTTTGCTAAATTTGAATTTTTATCACTGGGTAAAGAGATCTTTGCTGTAACACATTATAGTCAAGAGAGTAATGAATTTCTTATCGCCCTACATAATTTTCAAAATAAAGAAATTGATGTAGATATATCACCCTATAAAGAGGGTGTATTGATGGATATTATTTCACATCGACAGATAGAAGAAGGAATATTTATCATGCAGCCATATGAGATATTGTGGTTGAAACCATTAAAAGAAGGAGAAAAGGAAAATGATTAAAAAATGTTTATTCCCGGCTGCCGGATATGGTACACGGTTTTTACCGGCAACCAAGGCAACACCTAAAGAGATGCTTCCCATCTTGACCAAACCACTGATACAGTATGGGGTAGAAGAAGCAAGTGATGCCGGTATGGATGTCATGGCGATCATTACGGGTCGCGGTAAGAGAGCTTTGGTAGAACATTTTGATATCTCGTATGAATTGGAGCATCAAATCAAAGGAAGTTCCAAAGAAGATCTACTGAAAAGTACACGCGATATGATGGATAAATGTACCTTTACGTTTACCAGGCAAAAAGAGATGTTGGGACTGGGCCATGCTATTTTAAAAGGTGAACCTTTGATCGGAAATGAACCTTTTGGCGTGATCTTGGCAGATGATCTGTGTGTAAATGAGGAAGGGGATAATGTATTAGCCCAGTTGGTCAAGATCTATGAGAAATACAAATGTTGTGTTGTGGCCATTCAAGAGGTGCCTAAAGAAGAGACATACAAATATGGTGTAATTGATGGAAAAGAGATACAAGATGATGTATTTATGATCTCTGATATGGTCGAAAAACCGGACCTTGAAGATGCTCCTTCGAATCTCGCGATCATTGGACGATACATACTTACCCCTGATATTTTTAGAACCATTGAAGAGACCGAACCTGGTAAAAATGGGGAACTACAAATTACCGATGCTTTGCTAAATCATGCAAAAAAGGGTATGGTTTTAGCCTACAAGTTTAAAGGAAAACGTTTTGACTGCGGAAGCGTTGACGGTTTTGTCCAGGCAACCAACTATTTTTACGATAAGTTGAAAAAAGAAGCAGAATAATCAATTTTCAATAAAGCTCTCAATAGGAGCTATCTATTATTGTCTAAAAGTATCTCTTGCAGTTCATCTGCTGACATAGGGTAAAAATAGTAGTGTCCCTGGACATATTTACAATTTTTACTTTTTAGAAAATTGATCTGTTCTATCGTCTCTACCCCTTCTGCTATGACCTTAAGGTTGAGACTTCTTGCAAGCACTATGATCGATTTAATAATAGCAATATCCTCTTCATCTTCAGGGATGTCTTCAATAAACGATTTATCGATCTTAAGTCTGTTGATAGGTAGACGTTTTAAAAGGGACAATGAAGAGTATCCTGTTCCGAAGTCATCAATAGAAATATTGATGCCCAGTTTGCTGACCTGTTTGAGTTTATTGATGATCTCCATAGCATTTTTCATCATATGACCTTCTGTAATTTCCAATTCCAGCCACTCTGCTTTAAAACCATAGGTATCCATAGTATGTTGGATTCTATGGATGAAATTAGGCGATTCTAACTGTCTCATCGAAATATTTAATGCGAGTATACCGGGGTCTAAGCCGTCATGATACCATTTTGATACCTGTTTCATCGTGGTATGCATCACCCAGTCATCAATTTCGAGTATCATACCGGTCTCTTCTGCCAAAGCAATAAATTTTTTAGGTGTCAGCAGACCTTTCGCTGGATGTTGCCATCGCAATAGAGCCTCGATCCCTACCAATGTATCGGTAGCGATGTCGACCTGAGGTTGATAGTGTATGATAAACTCTTCATTGTCGATCGCTTGACGTAGACTGGTTTTCAGATGCATTTGTTCCAGTGCATGTGTTGTCATTTCGGGTCGATAGAACTGAAAATTGTTGCGTCCACTCTCTTTTGCCCTGTACATTGCGGTATCTGCATACTTTAAAAGGTCTTTTTCATTGTCTGCATCTTGGGGATAAAGACTGATACCAATACTGCAGGTAATATATAATAGATGCTCGTCAACATGTATGGGTTCTGCAAACATATTTAGAATGGCATGTCCTAGTTTAGATACATCTTCTGAATAGACCACATCTTCCATGATGATGGTAAATTCATCTCCGGCTAAACGGGAAAGTGTATCTTCTTTACGGATAGAACTTTTCAATATGTTCGTGATTGTTGTTAAAACTCTATCTCCTACGTCATGACCCAATGAATCATTGATCTCTTTAAATTTATCCAAATCGATAAAAAAGAGTGCCAACCCTTTCTCTTTCTTCTTCGCTTTTTTGATCCCTTGCTTCAATCTAGTGCTAAACAGTGCTCTGTTGGGCAATCCCGTAAGTGAATCGTGATTGGCCTGGTGATGTAAAACATTTTTTTGTTTTTCTACTTCTTTTTCAGCTTCTGTGCGTTCAAGAATATCTCTGGTTAACTGCTCTTTTGTGATCTCAAGTTCTTCTGTTTTCTTTAACAATTGTTTATTGATCTTAATAAGATCACTTGTTTTTTCCTCTATTTTGGTTTCTAAAAACTTTTCATTGTTCTTTCGTGCTTTTAAAAGTTGCTTTTGTCTGTGTATTTTCTGAAGATTCAGTTCATTATACTTGTTAGTCAATATCAGTGTAAAGAAGAGGATCTCTATAAAAGAACCTGCAAGAAAAGCGTATCTGTGTATGTCTGTATTGTCCAATAGACCGTTAAAGGTTAAAGTCATCATGCCCATTGCAGGCATATAGATAATAAGGGCAATGAGATAGTATCTGGCACCTATCAGACCTTGATACAGGGCTTTGATTGCAACTGCAAGGAGGAGGGTAAAGAACAGTGAGGAATAAAGGTTAAATGCTAAACAGGCATAAGGTACATCTTGTGATATGAGCAGTGCAAAAAGTAAAAAAAGACCTGCCGATACGTTAAAGATCCTATTAATCATTGGCATACGTGTTCGTAATTCCAAAAAACGGCCTGAGAAGAGTACCAGAAACAATACTACGATCGTACCTACAACATGCAGACCCTGACTCCATCCAGACAAACCGAACTCTAAGTAAAACCCACTTTTCATCGCTATAAAAACAATAAAGGAGAGTATATATGCGATGTAGTAAGCAAAGATACGATTTTTAATGACGATCAGATTATACAGACTGAACAGGACTATGATGAATAAGATACACGCATAGATAATGTAGATGTCAGTGATATCAATACGGTTGGGTCTAAAAAACTCTTCTTCCGTGAATATCTTAAATTCCCCTATATGTCCCGAATGTGTCTGACCTTTTATATAATATGTCTTACTTTCACCCGGTGAGATATGTAGTTTATAGGATGGGTTGTAATCTTCAATACTTCTTTCTTTAAGGCTTGCATTAAGACCATTCTTCTGTATATCCCATGCATCATTGTTTTTTGTATAGAGATCTAACATGGACCAAAAAGGTTCTGTAAAGTAAAGCACATAATCTTCACTGTCACCATGGTTGGTCACATTGAGTTTTATCCATGCTGTTCCTGTATAATAACCCTGAGAAAACTGGTTGGGTATAACCTGTGTAAAATCCATCTTCTCGATATCATTAATATCAAGTGTGCTGCTTTCATCATAAAAGTAGTAAAGTGTAAAGCGGTCATATTTTTCAGTTTTATTTGTCAGTGTGACTGTGGCATAGGATGTCACTGCAGATAAAAGTAATAAAACGAATATTTTTCTAAACATGTTATCCAGCTATGTATATGTATATGTTAATGAAAGCCCTTAAATGATTATTTTAAATTATAATAGTTTATTCTTAACTTTAATGTATATGTGGTGAAGTGTGAAAAGATATTTAGTAGTTTTTCATAGAATCGTATGTCAATATATAAGAGATGCCCAGAAATAAAAGTGTCATAGAGAAGGCGCAGATTCCCTAGAACGTCTTATACTTCTCTTTTTTCTTTTCTTCTCTCTTTTCCATTGAATGTTGTGGATGATAGGTCTCTAAAGTCATTGTGGAGACTCACACCTGCCATTTTTTCAAATTCTTCAAAATCAGCATATAATACGGTGAATGAAATTTCTGTGACATGCACCATGTTCCAATTTTCGGCAAACACCTCTTTTTGAAATGCAACATGAACAGATGTAGGATGATTCTTTTCAGCATTAAAGTCTTTTTTCTTTTTACTGGCGTAAGTGTACCTTTTAAACATTGGTACCAGTTTCAGTTCTTTGATCTGGTCTATCTTTTCCTGCTTTGCTTTGGCAATGGCATCTCTATCAGCATTTTCATCTTCCAAGCCAAAATATCTACCTGTGAGCACTCTGTTGAACGTTCTTCCAGGAGGATTTGGAACATCAGGCTGTTCTTTTTTCTTACCAAACAGTTTTTTAATCATCTCTATCATACAGCTCCCTTCCTTCTTGATATTATACAATATATTATAAAGAATAGGAATAGGTGTCTATTTTTTTAAAAAATAATAAGGGCAAGTGTAGATATGAAATATATTTGCATTGTACCCAGATGATAGTGTGATCAATAGTGTAAAAATAACAGATTTTAAATATAATGATTTACTTTGTGACTGCCCTTGGTACTTGTATCGTATGTAAGAGTTGTTTAATTAAATATCCAATATAATCAATGACGAAAAGCTATTTTTAATATCATTGAATGGGCCAAACTTGTTGTGAAGCAGGGACGGAAAACTATGGGTCTTGTAGATCAAGATCGCCAGGTTGCTACATACTGATAGATATCTGTTATGTATACATTTTTCTTTCCTTTTTATTCTAACAAAAACGGATATATCAAATAATGCATTACATTTTAAGAGAGTTTTTAAAGGTGCAATACCTACATTAGAGGATAATCATGTACGTAAGAGAAGAGACGATAGAAGAAGAAAATTTAGACTGGGGTGAGCTTACTGAAGCATCAAAAGAGAATCAAGATAAACTTTTAGAGGATATGAAAGAGGAAGCTGCTAAAGATCCTTCTTCTAAGCAAAAGACAATACTTTTGAATAACCGTGACAACAGTATAAATACGGCTCCTAGGTCCACACTAAAAAATGAATTGTCTGACCTTTTCAAACAAAATGCCGAAATTTCATTACTTTTGGGTATTGTCTTTGTCCCTTACATACTGGGGTTTGCGATTAGCTATTTTTTATTTTACTTCTATGGCGGTATGTCGATCAGTAACTTTCTTGGTGTACAGGAAGTGCCTACTATCATTGAGTTATGGTCCATCGGTGCGTATTTGTTGATAACTGTCGGCACTGTTTTGGCTTTTTTTATTCCGTAGTTAAACCTAGACATACGTAAAGATATAGGTGTTTCACCTTTACTTTTTTAGTTCTTACATGTCTAAATCAAAATCTTTTAACTCCACTTTATTTTATAAATAAAAATTTCTAGAAATATTATCAATTAATTGATCTAATTGAATTAGATTATCAGTAGTAGTTTCAAATAGAATTTTATGTGAAAGAATTAAAAAAAATGATTGTTAAGAAGTCTCTGTCTGATATATGAGAGAGTTTATATGGATAAAACAGCATCTCCTTTTAGGAGATACTGTATTTATATTTATATCGGAGCGTCAGTAACAGTCACTGTTTCAGTATGACTGTCCATTTCTCTAATAATAAATTTCTTAGCTTCATTTACTACAGGGTCAAGCCATCCATCTTGAGCTTCAGGGAATTGACCATTAGCACCTTTTAGCATGTAATAGACTTTAAATGTAACTGAATAGTCTCCAGCGGCTAATCCATTATAGTTAATTGTATATTCTTCACGTTCATTTGGTTGTAGACGGTTATCATACTGATCAGGTACTATATTTGAATCAAAACCAGGTCTTACGATATATGCAGCGCCTGGAGTCGAAGGACTTGTAGGTGCACCAGTTGTAAGATCGAAGTATTTACCTGTTTGTCTACCATAAATTCGAGTGAATCTACTATCATATTCTGTAAGATCAATGATCGCAGCATTAAATACATTACCTTTAATGACATTTGTATCTGTTACAATTTGATTTTTAACAGTACCATCAACGCCAATTAGGATAGGTTTTGAACCATTGAAGTCTTGAGAATAAACTTCAGTATTAACTAATTCATCTGCCTTACCTTGGTATGAGATAACTCTATCTGAATTGTACCAAACATCAACTACTGCATCACCATGCTCACTGATAGTATCTGTTGCATCACCTGTGACAACATTGTTAGAAATATCACCATATTTAGATGTTGCATGCGCAATAGAGACATTTTGCTCAACTCCATTACTGTCAGTTACGATAACTCGAGTTAGTACACGACGCATTGGATGTGCTCCTGGGAACATATGAGCAGTTTTGTTACGTAGTACAGTCTTGACTTGTAGACCACCATTCCCTTTATCTTCAACTATAAGTGAAGAGTCAAACCCACTTTGGAACTTAGCTCCAGAGTTAGGTGCGCCAAGTTTATTACCTCCAACAAATGCGTGATCATTCATCCATTTATCTCTAACTGGGTTATCGATAGCAGTCATGTCATCTGGGTCAAAACTTGGTGTTAATGCTGTTTTATTATTTGCAGCCATGAACTCCTGTGTGAAAAGTGTAGTTGGTTTAGCCCATTGGTGTAGTACAAACTCTTCATCAACACGTGGCATATGACACTTTTGACATTTCGGAGAGTAGACAGAATCATTTGCATTTGTATCATCTCCATTACTTACTGCAGTCCATGTTGTACAAAGCTCCATAAACTCTGCTGGGTTTGTTCCTGGAACAATTGCTCCTGCAGAACGTTGGTGACAACTTAAACAAAGTGCTTTTCCATTATTGCCAAAGTGATTGTTCTCCTCTTTGTCATAATATGGATTTACTTGTGCACTACGGTTCGTGTCATCATCAGCATTTGAATTATCAAGACCAGTTACTCCAAATGGTCCATAGAATGGTCCTCCTGTATAATGTGTTTTACCACCATTTGTACTATTGTCTTCATCTATTCCACGGAATGTGTAACGTCCATCAGCTTTTTTATTTACATCATATTCTGATGTTTCATGTGGTGAATTCGCAACATCTGCATACTTTTCTGGACCTACTAGCTTGAAGAAGATATTCATATCTCTTTCAGAGGCATCAGGAGAATAACCTAAAGGATTAATAGCTTCTTGTACAATTGGCCCAATCACATTACCTCTCATGTCTGCAGCTAAAGTATAAATACCCCCATCTCCACCAGTACCAACTACACCATCTTTAATATATGTTTCATCTGTCATCATACGAACTGTTTCAATACTGTGACATGTGGCACAGCTAATTCCCTCGCGATTGTTTTCATGACCAATATGATATGTTGCAGAATATAGTTTTTTATCTTTACCTATTGAAACAACAGTTGTTGGTTCATGAGGTGTATATGATGGATTTGGATTTCCTAAAGCATCACTAACTGTATTATTTTCAAGTGCATCTTTCAAAGATGCCCATTCAGTTTTATTAAGATCTGTATAATTAACACCAGTAATTTCTGAAACTGTAAGATTGTAGTCATTAGAATAAATGGCAGCAGGTGCATGACATTTTGCACATGTTTTACCAACTTTACCAAGTGTTCCAGTTGTGTAGTTTACATCATCAGCTATATTTTGAGCACCTATTTTAGCAATATGTGTTCTCAAGAAATCCTGATGTTTTGATTGGAATATCTTGTCACTCCATGATTTTGAGTGCATAGATGTTTTCCATGAATCAAAAAGTTCATTATGACAATGCTGACATTTATCTACAGCAGTGTCAAAGAGTGTATGTTGATATCCTTGACCAGCTAATACTTCTGCATCACCTGGGTTTATTGCAGCTGTACGTGTACTACCATCAGTGCCAGTATAGGTTATCTCCGTTGCTGGTGCACTATCTGTTGTTACCGTGGATGTGCTGCTGCCACCACCACATCCGCTTAATGAAAACATAATACCTGTACCCAGCACAAGCATTAATGATTTAACATTTAACTTCATTCTTCTTCCTTTTAGTCTAATGTTGTTAAGACACTGAGTGTCCACCATTAGATATTAGTATTCTAATATCTCCCCCTATGGATTGTTATAAAACAATCCATTTTAATTTTATTGTATAAGTGTTAAGTGAGTGTTAAGTAAAACTTTATCTTATGATAAATTATATTGAACAAGTAGTGTTGTTGCATTAATCTTATCATTATAAAGAACAAGTATGACAATATGTCATATATTTGAAGATGAATTTTTACGATCGATATAATTGAGATATATATTTTTATGGAGGCTGAACCTTTGTTTTTGCATATCGATATAGACAGTTTCTTTGCTTCTGCTGAACGGAGTGTGGACCATAAACTCAAAGGTATACCTATGTGTGTCGGATCTCGCAGTAATCTTGAGATATTTAACAAAAAACGTACTCATATAAGGCTTATGAATGACAACTCTGGTGCTTTTGTAGCACCTGTGTTCTACAATGATAAAAAGAAAACATTCGCGTCTTACTTTGTAGATGAGATTGAAGGAAAGAAAAAGATACGGGGCATCGTGACCACTGCAAGTTATGAGGCCAGGGTATACGGAGTGAAGACAGCCATGCCCATTTCTCAGGCCTTACAGCTTTGTCCCCAGTTAACGGTGGTGCCTTCTAATTATCCGCTCTATCACAAACTCTCTCATAAGATACATGCATTTATATTTGCACATATACCTCAGGTAGAGCAGTACAGCATCGATGAGTTTTTCGGAGATGTCAGCGGATGGAAGAAAGATGAAGAGGTGTATGCTTTTGCTCAAGAGTTACAGGCAAAGATACTGGAAGATTTTGACATTCCTGTTTCTATAGGCATTGCAAAAGCAAAATGGATCGCTAAATTGGCAACAGAATCCGCCAAGCCTTACGGTGTGTATGAGGTGAAAGATATAGATGCCTATATAGAAAAGATTCCTATCAAAGAGTTTCCGGGTATAGGAAAAGGATTTCAAAAGAGGCTTGAAGCACATTATATCTCTACACTGGGTGATATAAAACGGCATAAAACACTTTTTGCATCATGGAAAAAACCCGGCATTCAACTTTACAGACGTGTGACAGGAACAGACAATGAAGGTATCAGCAGCAGAGGGGAGAGGAAGTCCATAGGTATCAGCCGTACGTTTGATGCTATACATGACCGTGATGAGATAAAGAGACGTATTATGATCATGGCAAGGCATATTATCTATATGGTGATGGCAATGGAGGTGAACCCTACAAGCTATTATATGAAGATAGGGTATGAATATGGTACCAAAGTAAAAAAGACTTTGACGGTAGATAGAGTATTCTCTGAAACACTTTTTAAGTCCATGCTTTCAGAGATGTATGAAGAGATAGTCCAGCCCAATAAAGGGGCCATAAAACTGACATTGAATGTTTCAAATTTTGCTTCACTCAACCTCAAGACACTTTCATTGATAGACTTTAATGAAGACAGCAAAGCAAAACAGTTACATCAGAATATACATGCGTTAAGAGCACGTTTTGGGCTGGATATCATTAAAACAGGAAATGAATTTTAAAATAGCATAAAATATACTCAAGTTGTTAGGGTTTCATGCTACAATGCTGTATGAATTTAAAAAGATTATTCTTGTCAATAAAAGAGCTTCAAACGGTTGATGACTCTGTGATCATCGCACTCTATACACTTTCAACCAGAGCACTCCTGGTTATTATATTGTTAGCTATTTTAATCATGATCGCTTTATACCCAATACTTGATGGAACTATTCTGGCATGGGCACTGAGTTTGATGCTTTTGATGGGATATAGACTTTATTCTGCCTATAGCTTTAAACATAATCCTAAAAAATACTCTATGGCCTTATGGTATAAGAAATTTGTCTTTAATGCCATATTGACTGCACTTATTTTCTCAACATTAGGTTTTATTTTTATCCATCAGGTGGATCACTACTATCAACTTTATATCGTTGCAGTGCTCGTAGGCCTCTCTTTAGGTTCTACAGTCTCTTTATCGGTAGATGCACGGCTGAACATCATGTATTCAGCTATTCTTTTACTGCCTCTTATTTCTACTATGGCATTTCTTTATGATACACCTTTGCATATCGTACTTACAATTTCATTGATCCTGTATTTTCTTGCACAAGTGATCAATCTCTATAATATGTATCAACAAAAAAATGCTTTTAATGTCTTGCAATCGGAACATATGCTTTTAAACAGTCTCTTTAAAAATGCACCGCTTGGTATCTTTACCTATGATAAAGATCTAAAGGTATTGGAGTGTAATGAACAGTTAAATAAACTATTTGAATATGATCAAGGTGAACTCATAGGAATGGATCTTCATCTGCTTCCGGACAGAGATATAGTAAAAGTATTAGAAAGGGCCATTACTGAGGGTACAGAGTCCTATGAAGGTCCTTATATATCTCTTAAGAACAAGTCGTTTTGGATAGATGCAAAAATGTTTTCTTTTACTGACTTGGATAATAATATTTTGGGCGGCGTAGGTATGATAGAGGATAAAACGAATGAACATGTTGCCTTAACAGAACTTGAATATATGGTGCAGCATGATGTACTTACCGGTTTGTTTAACCGTAGAGGTTTTAGGAACTATATTGAGCAGCTTGTAACGAGTGTAGAACATCAAACGCATTTTTCCATACTTTTTTATCTTGACCTTAATCAGTTTAAAAGCATTAATGACTCTTTGGGGCATCAAGTTGGGGATGATGTATTGCTTGCGGTTTCAAAACGTTTGACCTATCTTTTAGGAGATGATCGTATGGTAAGCAGATTAGGGGGAGATGAGTTTATCGTTATCATTCCACATGTATCAGAAGATAAAAATATAGCACATAAAGAAGCTGAAGAGTTTTCCCGTGAGATACAGGATCTGTTCATAGAACCATTTATTATACAAGAGATGCATTTACATATCAAATCAAGTATAGGAATTGTTCTTATGGAACCTACTTATACAAATACCGACGAGATCATAAGATATGCTGATCTCTCTATGTATCAGGCAAAGATAGAGAATGGACATGTTGCATATTATGATTCATCTTTGGATAAACAACAAAAAGAGCTCTTTATACTTCAGCATGATCTGGCCTATGCAGTCAAAAAAGATCAGTTGGGTCTTATGTATCAACCCGTAGTTTCTATTGATGGTAATGTCGTGAGTTCTGCTGAAGCACTTATACGTTGGGAACATCCGACTAGAGGATTCTTGTCACCACAGGATTTTATACCATTGGCCATTAAAGCGGGACTACTTTCACATATTACATGGTGGGTTCTTGACAATGTATGTCAGCATATATCTCAGTGGAAAAAAGAGAATAGATGGAACCTTGAGTATATTTCGATGAATGTCAATGCACAGCAATTTGTAGAACATGATTTTGCTAGAGAATTCCTGAAAAAGTTAGCAGAGTATGGACTGAAGACTCAAGACATTATGATAGAGATCACAGAAAGATCACTGATCGATAATTTTGATAATACTGAAGATGTCATTAATGAATTACGTAGAGAAGGAGTTAGATGTGCCATTGATGATTTTGGTATAGGCTACTCTTCTTTATCTTATCTCAAGAAGCTTTCATTCCATACATTGAAAATAGATAAAGAATTTATAAAAAATATAGAAACCGCCCCTAAAGAAGTACATCTTATTTCAAGTATCTTGGATATAGGACGACAATTCGACTATAACATTGTTATAGAAGGTATTGAAAATGCACATCAACAAGAGATGCTTAAAGAACTAGATCCAAAACTTAGGTATCAAGGGTATCATTTCTCCAAAGCTGTTGATGCAGAAGAATTTACTGAACAATTTTTAAAATAGTTACTGAAATTCTTAGATTTTTATCTCCATTTCATAATTTAGATCATTAAAGATGTATCTAATTTTTCATTATATATAATGGTCATGTTATATAGGAAAGAGATTCTTAAATATTATTTGTTGTGCCAAACTTGTTGTGAAGCAAGGACGGAAAGCCATGGGTCTTAGCTCTAAGATCGCCAGGTTGCCAAATAACAATACCCGTGTATTGTTGTGCTTTTTCTACTTGTGCTGCCTGCAAATTCTATTTAATTCAAACTTATTTTGTTGTGCCAAACTTGTTGTGAAGCAAGGACGGAAAGCTATGGGTCTTCAATAGGAAGATCGCCAGGCTGCCAAAATGAATTTACTTCTTTTGTGCAACATCCAATTAAAAAGGATATTTATGAAAAGATTTCACACTCTGATCGGTATACTTCTATCGTTCACACTTATGACACTCATCTCCGGATGTGGAAGTGATATCATTAATGATACTACTGATAGTACCGCCAGTACAGGGACAGTTGCTCTACGTCTTACAGATGCACCTACGGATGATAAAAACGTAAAAGGTGTGTATGTTACTTTTGATGCGATACGTTACCAATATGCAGATAGCAGTGAGGGGTGGAAAGATGTGGACCTGAATGAATCAAGAACCATTAATTTACTTGATCTGCAAGACGGAAACACGACACTTTTAAATAAAGTTGAGTTACCAGCAGGAGAGATAGATCATGTACGTTTTGTAATCAACACAAATGAGTGTTATGTTGATCTGGTAGTCGGAGGTATGCAACCTTTAGAAGTTCCAAGCGGTGATCAAACAGGATACAAAGCAATCGGAGGATTTACGATACCAGCAGGTGGAACGGTGAATGTTACAGCAGACTTTGATGTAAGAAAATCTGTGACTGTGACCGGAAATGTTAAGAAGAATGTAAACGTTACCTATAAGTTAAATCCTACTATCAAGATCATTGATAATATAGAAGTAGGTGAGATCAATGGTACAATGACATTGAATCTAGATGAAAATGTTTCATCTGTAATTGTTTATGCTTATGAAGATGGAAGCTGGGATTCTAATGAATCAAATGCAACCAATAATTTTGGGAAAGCAATTTTAAGTACGGATGCTACAGATGGAAGCTATACGTTGCCATGGCTCACTATAGGTACATATGATCTTGTAGTCACTTCACAGGATGTTAATGGTACATTTAAAGACATCTTAGGATACTTGAATGATATCGTTGTATTGCCAGGTGAAACAACAACGCAAGATATTACGGACGAAACAATATTAACTACACTCCCTTAGGCAGACAATCCCCACTTGTTAAAAGTGGGGAATTCAATAAATAGATCTTGATCTACACCACATGATACTTTCAGGTATATCTTCATTCGTATCTTTCCCTACTCAAGAGCTATTTAATCAATTATCTTATATAATAAGCACGTTTTATACGTTTAAGAGATATTTTAAATACTATTTGTTGTGCCAAACTTGTTGTGAAGCAAGGACGGAAAGCCATGGGTCTTATGAAGTAAGATCGCCAGGTTGCCAAATACCATACGAGTGTATGATGTACGATGCTGTCTTTTCTCTACCTGTTTTAACTTCAAATATTATTTATTCAACCCTATTTTGTTGTGCCAAACTTGCTGTGAAGCAAGGACGGAAAGTCATGGGTCTTAACACTAAGATCGCCAGACTACCAAAATGAATTTATTTCTTTTGTGAAACTGCAACATTCAATGACACAAGGATATTTATGAAAAGATTTCACACTCTGATCGGTATGATAGTATCGTTCACACTTATGACATTTATTACAGGATGTGGCGGCGGTAGCACATCAGATATTACTTCAGGAACAGCGACAATGAACATCACGGATGCACCGGTTGATGATGAGAATGTACTGGGTGTACATGTAGCTTTTGATGCAGTACACTATAAACCTGCAGGATCTCAGTGGGTGGTAGAAGAGCTTAATGAAACCAGAGTGATCAACCTTCTTGACCTACAAGATGGAAATAGTACACTGCTTACAGCTCAGACTGAACTCCCTGTTGGTAGAATCAATCAAATACGTTTTATCATTAATCCAGCTAAAACATTTATTGAATTGGCAGGAGATATTAACGAAACATTGACTGTTCCTAGTCAGATAGAAAAAGTTGTAGGTGGGTTTGTTGTTCCTGCAGGTGGAGATATCAATATTACTGCAGATTTTGATCTAAGAAAATCACTTGTACTTGAAAATAAAGGATATAAACTCAAACCAACTATCAAGATCGTTGATAACTCTCAAGTAGGTGAAGTATCCGGAACAGTAGCTAATGTTGACGGAAACACTACAGTAATTGTCTATGCTTATGCGAATGACACTTTTATTGAAGCTGATGAGAAAGCAAATGATTTCGCTAATGCAGCAACAAGCAGTGATGCAACGGATGGTAAGTATACATTGGCATGGTTGGCTGCTGGTACATACGACCTTGTTGTAGTAGAGTTTGATGTGAATGGTGAAAACCCAATTGTGCTTGGTACTGTTCAAGATGTTGTTATAACAGAAAACGTAAAAGAAACTCAGGATATAGATATCCAAGCTCTATAATATGACTATGCAGGGTGCTTAAGCATCCTGCATAAATAATGTATAAATTTTTCTTCGATATATTTTTTATGAAAGTAGTAAGAATTGATGGTGATCTAAAAAACGATCTGCCCGTCCTGCTGCATACGTTTAATGATACCTTTTGCCATCTCATGGCCTTGATAGGCAGCTTTTCTACACCACTCTATGGCTTTTTCTTTGTCCTCTTCACAGCCTAATCCCATATCATAAAGTGCACCAAGATTAAACTGGGCTTTGGCATTACCCGCCTGTGCTGCTTTATGGAAGAGTATGAATGCTTTTTTGTAATCCTGGTAGACACCACGGCCCTCTTTGTACATGGCACCCAAATTGTTAAAGGCATCTATGTTGCCTCTTTTTGCCGCTTCTTCATACCAGAAGGCTGCTTCTGACTCATTTTTTTCACAGCCTTCTCCATTTTCCAACATCAATGCTACTTCAAATTGTGCCAAAGGGACTTCTCTGGTTGCAGAATCGAGGTAGTAGTCAAAGGCTTTTTTCGTGTCCTGATTTACGCCAAGACCTCTAAAATAGAGGTACCCCAGGTAATAGTAGGAGACAGGGTCTTTCTGTTTTTCCAAAGCAGTGTAGAGTTCAAGAGCCTTATCGTATTCTTTTGCGAGTAATGCGTTGTACGCTTCTTGTGCTAGAGGAGTCATTATGCACCAAACCCTGTAAGTTCATTTTGAACTTTTTCCATTTTGGCCTCTGCATCCTCTAACGCTTTTTTGTTCTCTGTAATGACATGTTCCGGTGCATTGGCCACGAATTTTTCATTATTGAGCATACCACTGAGTTTTTGTATCTCTTTCTCCAGTTTCTCTTTTTGTTTACTGAGCTTGCCGATAATCGCACTCAAGTCGATCTCTTCAGTCGGAATATAGACTTCAAGGTTATCCGATACATCTGTTACCGAATTTTCTACTTTTGCATCTACAAATTCGATCTCTTCTACCTTTGCCAGTTTCTGGATAAACGGCTTTGCCACATCCGTATCGATATTTGTTCCAAGTTTTACATACGCTTTGGCGATCTTTGAGTTACCCATATCGATAATGACTTTGGCTCTTCTTATCGCAGTGATGGCCTCTTCGATGATAGCAAACGTCGCTTCGGCATTCGCATCTTGTTGAACCTCTTTCGGGAAGTTCATCACCATCACTGAGTTACCGCTTTCCAGCTCAGTACCGGAAAGTTTATGGTAGAGATACTCAGAGATGAACGGCATGAAAGGAGAGACCATCTTAAGCGTCTCTTTGAAGATCGCACCAAGTTCTGCGATAGACTCCTTACTTGCTTTAGAGTACTCGATACCCCAGTCACAGAATTCATTCCAAACAAAACGGTAGAGTGCAGTTGCTGCTTCGTTGAATTTATAGGTTTCCAGCGTTTCACGTACCTCTTCCACTGCACGAGAGAGACGGCTTTGCATATATTTACCAAGCGGCGTAGTGATCTCTATATCTTTCAGGTCAGCAAACGTATCTACATTCATCTGCAGAAAATTACTCGCATTATAGAGCTTGTTGGTAAAGTTCCTGAACTGTTCAAGGTTCTTTGCACCAAGCTTAATATCACGTCCCTGTACTGCAAGGAATGCCAGTGTAAACCTGATAATATCCGCAGAGTGCTCTTCAACCATATCAAGCGGGTCAATAACGTTACCTTTGGACTTACTCATCTTGGCTCCATGTTCATCACGAACAAGCGCATGCATATAGATATCTTTGAACGGAAGCTCACCTCTGAAGTGTTCCCCCATCATCATCATACGCGCTACCCAGAAAAACATGATATCAAACCCTGTGATCAGTAGCGAGTTCGGGTAGAAGTCAGCCAGGTCACTGTCGTTGTATGTTCCTTCCATCTTACCGTTATTCCCCCAGCCAAGTGGAGAGAAGGCCCAAAGTGCAGAAGAGAACCACGTATCCAGTACATCAGGGTCCTGGTGGATCTCTGTGCTTGAACAGTGAGGGCATGCTTCCGGGTTGTCGTGTTTGTCAGCCCACTGATGACCGCATGCATCACAGTAAAATACAGGGATACGATGTCCCCACCAAAGCTGTCTTGAGATACACCAGTCTCTTAGCTCATCCATCCATGCTCTGTAAGAGTTAAGCCAGTGAGGAGGATGGAACTGTGCTTCTCCCGCATAGGTCTTTTCGATAGATTTCTTAGCGACTTCACTTCTAACGAACCACTGTTTGGAGATGTATGGTTCCACGATATTCTTACATCTGTAGCAGTGTCCTACCTGGTGTTGGTGATCTTCGATCTTGACGATGTAGCCTTCCGCTTCCAGTTTTTCTACGATCGGTTTTCTTGCTTCAAGTCTCTCCATGCCTGCAAAATCACCGCAGTATTCGTTGAGGATACCTTTTTCATCAAAGACCGTAATGAATTCCAGGTCATGACGTTTACCTACTTCGTAATCATTCTGGTCGTGTGCAGGGGTTACTTTTACGATACCTGTACCAAACTCCATATCAACATGCGCATCAGCAATGATCTTTATCTTTCTATCAGTAAGCGGTAGGATCACCTCTTTACCGATGATCTCTTTATAGCGTTCATCATCAGGGTGAACCATGATAGCCGTATCACCAAAATAGGTTTCAGGTCTAGTTGTTGCTACGGTCACATGTCCGCTTCCATCAGCAAAATGGTAGTTCATATGATAAAACTTACCGTTTACCTCTTCGTGCTCCACTTCGATGTCCGAGAGTGCACCGTCATGTGTACACCAGTTGACCATATAGTTATTCTGTACGATCATACCTTCGTTATAAAGGTGTACAAATGCTTCTTTTACCGCCTCTTTAAGACCTTCATCCATGGTGAAACGCTCTCTGCTCCAAGCAGGTGAAACCCCAAGCTTTCTCATCTGGTGAACGATCGTACCGCCTGAGTACTCTTTCCACTTCCATACTCTCTCAAGGAAAGCTTCTCTACCCAGTGCCTCTTTGGTCGTTCCTTCTGCCAAGAGTTGTTTCTCTACGACATTTTGTGTTGCGATACCGGCATGGTCGGTCCCCGGTTGCCAGAGTGTTTTAAATCCATCCATACGCTTGTAACGGGTAATGATGTCCTGAAGTGTAAATGTTAATGCGTGACCGATATGCAGACTTCCTGTGACATTTGGTGGCGGCATCATGATTGCAAAGTTTTTGCCTTCTTCTTGGATCGTTTTGTTTCCGTCTATTTCAAAATATCCGCGCTCTTCCCAGATCTTGTAGTATGTATCTTCAGTGGCTTTAGGATCGTAGCCTTTTTTAGTCGTTTCGCTCATTTTTTGTCCATCATAAATAGTATTGCCGCGATTATAGCGTAATGGTGCTTTTTGTTTTATGGGCGTGTTTAAAAGAGAGGGGTTTTATTTTTCTTGTGCCATTGGATGATGGCTTTCCATGCTTCTTCTGCATTATCAACATACGTTACGATATCCAGATCATGAGGCTCAATGGCATCCTCCTCGAGTAAAAATTCAAAATCGATCATGCGGTTCCAGTACTCTTTGCCAAGTAGAATAATAGGAATAGGGGGTGTTTTTTTTGTTTGTATTAGGGTCAATACTTCGAAGAGTTCATCCATGGTACCAAATCCGCCGGGAAAGACAACCAGTGCTTTGGCCCGCTGCATGAAGTGGAGTTTACGCATAGCAAAATATCGAAACTGGAAACAGAGTTCGGGTGTGATATATGGGTTGGGGAACTGTTCATGCGAAAGTTCGATATTGAGACCTATGGATTTGGCACCTACATCGGATGCTCCACGGTTGGCTGCTTCCATAATACCCGGTCCGCCTCCTGTCATCAAGGTGACGTGTGCATCTTCCGGATTTTTACCACTTTGACCTACCAGTTGGCCAAAATTTCGAGCCTCATCATAGTAAACACTTTTTCTTACCATGCTTTCTGCTTTTTTAAGTGCAAGAAGAAGTGAGTCTGAATGCGGTGAACTCTCCAACTCTTTTTCTATTTTTTTGAGTTCTTTCATTGCCGTATCGAACTCAACAATGCGTGCACTGCCAAAGACAACGATCGTATGGTCTACACCTTGCTTTTGCATCTTGACCTCTGCTTTGAGATAGTCAAGCTGAAGTCTTACGCCTCTGGCCTCATCAGAATAGATAAAATTTTTATCTTCCTCGGCAATTTCATAGGATGCATCGTTGATGATTGCTTTGATCTGTTTTAATGTGTCAGAATAATCATTGGACTTTTTTTTCATACAGGTACCTCTATGATTATTATACATATTTTTTAACCGAATTACTTTGAATATTTTTTCATGGTATAATTTTTTATAATTATTTATAAAAGGTATGTGATGAAAAATATAGCCATACTCTGTTCGGGTGGTGATGTTTCAGGAATGAATGCTGCCCTAAAGCGTTTTGTTGAATACAGCATTGGAAAAGGACTTAGACCCTATTTTGTTGAACATGGTTTTGAAGGGTTGATAGATAACAACATCTATGAGGCAGGTTACCGTGATGTTGCAGGTATTATTTCCAGAGGAGGTACCAAGATACACACTTCACGTTCAAAACGTTTTATGGAGCGTTCATATCGCAAACAGGCAATCGATAACCTCAAATCACACAACATAGGATATTTGGTCGTTTTGGGCGGGGATGGTTCTTTTAAAGGGATGCAGGCATTGAGTGACGAGAGTGAAGGGTTAAGTTTCGCCGGTATTCCAGCTACCATCGATAATGATATCGCCGGGACAGAGTACTGTCTTGGGGTAGATACAGCACTCAATATCATTAAATCTGCCATAGACTCTATCAGAGATACGGCATCCTCATTCAGCCGTGCATTTGTGATAGAAGCGATGGGAAGAGAGTGTGGATACCTGGCACTTGTCTCGGCACTGACCTCAGGGGCGGAGATGTGTCTGATACCGGAAATTCCCTATGAACTGGAAGATTATAAAGCATGTTTTCAAAAACAGAGGATAGGGGGCAGAAAGTATTTTATCGCTGTGGTATCCGAATCTTTGAAAAACTCTGAACAAGTTGCAGAGTGGTTTAAAGAGGAGATAGGTATAGAGTCCCGTATTACAGTCTTGGGTCACATACAACGCGGTGGGAATCCTACCGTGTATGACCGCCTTATGGCTTTTCATTTTGTTACACAAGCGATAGATGGTTTGCTTGAAGGGAATAAGAGTTCTGTTATCTGTTATGATAACGGTGGATTCAATCATAAAAAGATAGAAGATGTTGCGTTTAAAAAATACCAGATAAACCCGGAGCTGTTGAAACTCGGCATGGAATTCGGTTGCCATATATGAAATATTATTTTTGGCTACCTTTTGCATTCTTGGTGTGTGCCTGTGCAGCTCCCAAGGGAAAAGTGATCGCACATATCCCGGAAGCTTCAGGGATCAGTCACTGCATCAGTGATGATACATTAGTTGTTGCCAATGATGAAGGTACGTACTACAAGATCAGCCGAAAAGGAAAGATACTCCAAAAAATGAAGTTGGGAAAGTATGATCTTGAAGGTGTCATCTGTGAAGACAGAGAGATGATCTTTGCGATTGAAAATAAAGGAGTGTTGATCGTTGACACTCACACAGGTGAAAAGAAGGAAATTCCTTTGCATACCATGTATCATGGGAAAAAACTCTCTTTATTTAATAAAAGGTCAGGGGTAGAGGCCATAGCGAAAGTAGGCGATCATGTGTATCTGGCCAGACAATCCAAAAAGAAAAAGAAATCTTTCATCGCTGTGGTTAGATTGATACCTTACCCTTCAAAGGTCGTTGATGTGATAGAACATCGTGTTGCAGATACAGCAGGACTGACATATCATGAGGGCTATCTATATATGGTGAGTGACAAAGAAGACCTTTTGATCAAATATGACCTTCAAAAGAAGAACATCGTACAAAAAGTTAAATTGGGGAAGGGAGCCTGGGAAGGTATAGCTTTTGATACGAATGGTAACGTCTATCTTGCAGATGATGATGGACGCATTGTCAAATACAAGAAAAAACAATTGGGCTTATAATCAAAAGCCTTTTTAGATATAGATCTTATCCTTTTTTCAATAGCCATAACTGCTTATAGCTTTGATAAAAAAACATATTGATCAAAGCACCAGTCATGGCCAAGGCGGTATCTTTGTGTGCATCCCAGACATCTCCCTGCGTGCCTAAAAAAGCCATACCAAGTTCTGGGTGAAGGATCACTGCTGCCAACCACTCAAGCATTTCATAAAAAGTGGAAATGGAAATCACCATTGTCAATGTAAACAGTAGAGCAGTTTTTAGTGTCATCGTTGAAGTACTGATCATCTCAAACAAGATTCTAAACACAAGAAGTCCAAAGAGAAAATGTACCAAACGATCAAAATGGTTTCTTTCAAATCCAAAAAAATGTGTGATGACATTGAAGTGTTCCATCTCAGCATAGGTATAGTGTGATCCTAAAGAGTGCAGACTCGCAAAAATGAGAAGTAATACAAGACTTGGCAAAGTATAGTGATATTTTTTATCCATTAAAACAATAAAAGGGAAAAAAATGAATACCAATAGATTTTCAAGCAACCAGTCCTGAGGATATTTTGGATCGATTGCCATGATAGTCCAAACTACGATATATATGGCAAATACGATTTTGTGTGATTTGGGCATAGAGTTCTCCTTGTTCAAGTATTATAACACTAAGAAATATAAGCTAAGATAACTTCAATATTTGACAGACAAATGACTACTTTGCAGTATACAAAACAGCCTTTTCCATATGATAGGTAATACGGGATATATGGTGCGTCACGCGAGTCATCCATCTTGCCGATTCAAGTTTTTTTCTACCTGAAGGTATAGTGATTTCATCATTGGCCATTTTTTCTGCGATAAGGTTTCTATAAGTGAGCATGGATTTTCCAATTTGTTTTTCATTGGTTCGGGCAATCTTCTTAGCATCAGAAAATCTTTTAGACGATAGTGCATCGATGACCTCATTGTTCACACTGATAAGTTTTTGATCTTCTGTATATAAATCCGGAGATTGTTGTACGAGTATGGCTCTGTACTCCTCCTCTTCACAGCGTTCATGAAGCCTCTGTGCATGATCGATCAAATGTATGAGTGAGATCAACTCTTTCCATCTTGCATCTTTTTCCTGCTTTGGATTAATCTCATCCACATATTGGTATGTCTTGTCGAGTGCTGATTTCAATAATGTAAGGTCACATTTTTTACCATAGGCAGTATCTCCTAGTATAAAGTTTATATGTCGAAGCAGTGCGGTGAACTGATCTTGGGCTGAGATACGGGCGGCTTCCAGTGCCAAATGCGGTTCTTTAAGAAGTTTTTTATCCAGTTTCTCTGTATATACCGGTTCTTTTGACGGGATGATCTCTTCCATAAGATGTGCAAAATGATGGGTAAAGGGCAGGACGATGAGGACGCCCAGTATATTAAAGGAGGAGTGAAATGCGACCAGTGCTATTTCTGCATGCTGATGCAAATAACCCGGTAGCAGAGTATTCCATAAATAGATATATGGGGTGATTAGTAAAAGTGCCATCATGGCAGTAAAGAGATTATAGATAACGTGTGAGAATCCTGTTCTACGAACGTTCACAGAGCCGCCGACCGTTGCCATTAACGCAGTGACAGTGGTTCCGACATCCATACCGATAACCAGTGCGGCAGCTTGTTCAAAATGGATCGCATTGGCATAGAGTGCTGTCAGTGTGGCTGCAACACCGGCACTGGAAGACTGGGTGATGAGTGTCGCAAGTATCCCCAATCCTACCAGCTTCAATATGTCTATCCATGAACCGGAAGGTAGATGTTCAGGAGTGATGATACCCTCAAAACCGCTCATACTCTCCTGCATAACGGATATTCCTACAAAGATGAGACCAAATCCAGCTGATGCATACCCAAAAGAAGCAATTTTATCTTTAAAAAAAAGTTTGAAAAGTACACCCATAAGTATCACGGGCAGTACGATCGTTCCAAGGTGGAGTTTAAAGCCTAAGAGCGCAACCATCCAGCCTGTGATCGTGGTTCCTATGTTCGCACCGAATATAATGCCCAGCGTCTCTGAAAAGCTCATCAGACCAGCTGCCACAAATCCAACGGCTGCTACGGTTGTGGCACTTGAAGACTGGAGCAGTGCGGTACTGATCGCACCAGTTGCAGCACCGGAATAGGGACTTTTGGTAAAACGCATTAAAGCATTTCTTATCGTATCTCCCGCTAAAGCGTGTAGTCCCTCTGTCATGACGATCATACCGAGCAGAAAAAGTCCTAATCCACCTAAGGCTTTGGTCACTGTGAGTATAGAGAGGGTTTCCATAGCTTTCCTTATTGTAATGATACGCTTACGGCATCAGAGATCGTATCATCTAAAAAACCTGCTGAAGAGATAAAACAGAAGTGATAAAAAAATACTGATCAAGATAGAGGTTGTGATCGGAAAGTAAAAAGAGAAGTTTTCTTTTTTATAGGAGATATCGCCGGGAAGCCTGCCAAGGTTAAAAGGAAGCCTGTCACTAAAGAGTAGAACAGTACCTATGATGATGATCACAACACCAATAAAGATAAGACTCTTCCCAATCTCTGTCATATAAATCTGCTCCTTACTTTATGATATTATAGGATAAATCTTTTTTAAAGGCAAAAAAATGGATAGGATCATTCTCAAAACAGGTGATATAACAAAAGAGCATGTTTGTGCGATCGTGAATGCGGCAAACAGTTCTCTTATGGGCGGTGGCGGTGTAGATGGTGCTATCCACAGAGCAGGGGGATCTGTAATCCTGGAAGCATGTCAAAAGATACGTCAGGAGAGCTATCCTGACGGTTTGCCTACGGGAGAAGCTGTAGCCACAAGTGCGGGAAACTTACCTTCAACCTATGTCATCCATACGGTAGGACCGATCTATCATCAATGCGGCGAGCAGTGTGCAGAGCTGTTGGCTTCTTGTTATAGAAAGTCACTTGAACTGGCTTACTCATTAGGGTGTAGGGATGTTGCTTTCCCGGCCATTTCTACAGGTATATACGGTTATCCTAAAGAGAAAGCTGCATTGATAGCACATAAAGAGGTAAGTCAATTTTTGGCAGAAAACAAGGATATAGAGGTGTATTTTATATTTCACAATGAGAAGAACAGAGAGTTATTTATCAAAGCGATAGAAGGTAAAAGATGAAAGTACACGCTAATGTATTGTTTGTTATGATAAGAACAGGTAAAGAATAAATAAAAGGAAAATGATGTATCTTTTTGCTTCAGAGTCTGTTTCAGCAGGCCATCCTGACAAGTGTGCGGATATTATTGCGGACAGCATCGTAGATACGCTGCTGCAACGTGACCCTGATGCTAAAGTAGCTACAGAAGTATTTATCAGCGGAAAGTATGTCATTATAGGCGGTGAAGTGAGAACCAAAGTTCCTGTTGATACTGCATTTTATGAAGAGATCGCTATCAAAGCACTCAAAAATATAGGATATCCTGAAGCAGGGTTTGAGAGAGGTGAAACTTTTTTCCCTGATGAGGCAGAGGTACATGTCTATGTCAGTACACAGTCACCGGATATCACGATGGGAGTAGAGAAAGCCGATCATGAGATAGGGGCGGGGGACCAGGGAATGATGTTTGGGTATGCCAGCAGTGAAAGAGCGGATCATATGCCCAGTGCCTTTGCTTATGCCAGAGAGATAAGAGATGTACTCTATGCCTATGCGCTCGAACATCCCGAGACATTCGGTGTCGATATGAAAACACAAGTGGTCATGGACTACGAAACCAAAGAGAACTTTGATCATTGCATGCCTCAGCGTATTGCAAAGATCATCGTGGCTATTGCCCATAACAAAGATATTGCACAAGACGAAGTAAAGCGTTTAGTCAAAAAGATCATTACAGAGAACGTAAAGTTTGAAGCAGGGCATTTTAATGAGGAACGTATAGAGTTCTATATCAATAATACGGGCAGATTTGTACAGCATTCACCTATTGCAGACTCCGGTTTGACAGGCAGAAAAGTGGTCTGTGATACTTATGGCGGATATGCACCTATAGGAGGAGGATCACAAAGCTCTAAGGATTATTCAAAAGTGGATCGTACAGCACTCTATGCCGCAAGGTGGTTGGCCAAACATATCGTTGCAGCAGGAATATCCAAGAAGGCACTGGTACAGCTCTCTTATGTAATAGCTGAAACCAGGCCATCTTCGGTGACTGTGGATACCCAGCATACGAGTCTCACGGAGATGAAAGATGAAGAGTTGTCACAGATCATTGCTAACAAATTTCCGCTTACACCTAGATGGATCACAGAAAAATTTGGCTTGGACCGTCCAGGGAAAGAGCGTTTTTTATATGCAGATATTGCCGTAAAAGGGCAGATAGGCTATGCAGAGTATCCATGGGAAGTATTGGATGAACTCGAATGGTTTAAATCACTAAAAGAGTAGTTACGTTTTTAGATGCTGCAAGGGGCATTGATCTTATACTGAGCAATGTTATTGCCTTTTAGATCCATGACATGCACTGCACATGCCAGACAGGGATCAAAAGAATGCACGACCCGCAACACTTCCAAAGGATTAGAGGGATCGGCAAGTGTGATACCGATAAGTGACTCTTCATAAGGACCGCGGATGTCTGAAGCATCCTTGGGCGAAGCGTTCCATGTGGTTGGGACAACGGCCTGATAATTCGATATCTTGGTATCTTCTATAGAGACAAAATGTGACAGTACTCCGCGAGGGACTTCAAAGATCCCACGACCTTTAGCCTCTAAAGGAAGTGCTTCGAAAATATATTTGGTCCATGTCTTTTCATCATAGTATTTGATATTTTCGATAAGCTCGCTGCAAAAATCAAAGATATGGTCACAACAGATCTGAGACTCCACAGCGCGTGCTGCATTGCGTCCCAATGTTGTAGAAAAATCCAAAAGCTCGAGACCTGTTGCATCCATAAACTCCTGCATATAAGGTTTTATGCTCTTAGATCCTTTGCTATAGCCCACGATCATACGTGAAACAGGTCCGACTTCCATCGGTTTTCCTTTATAGCGAGGTGCCTTGACCCAGCTGTATTTACCCTCTGTCTTCAGGCTTCCGTCATCATTCAGGTCCGTATAAAAAGGCGTAGTCTCTCCATCATACGGCGATAAAGGTTCATCCTGTTCATACCAGGAGCGTGAGGCCTCTTCTGTGATATAGGTTTCATCAAACGTATCAATAGTATTAAAATCATGTGCATAGATCACGCCTCCTTCAAAAAGCTGTTCTGACTTGCCAAAACGGTAACCACCCACGGCCATAAAATTACCGCTACCCCGTCCTAGACCGGATTTGATCTCATCTTTATAAGCCTTGACGGCCATTTTCATATCAGGGATATAAGCGCGTTCTATAAAATCACGCGTATCTTTAATGATAAACATAAAGTCATTCAGCCGTTGAGGATTAAGCATATCTGCCACGCTTGTCACTCCGCCGACCACAAGATTTTGAGGATGCGGTGTTTTTCCCGCAAAGATCGCAATAGCCTTGCTCATTTCACGCTGGATATTCAAAGCTTCGAGATAATGGCTCATATGTACAAGGTTCTCTTCGGGAGTGAACTTATAGGCCGAATGACCCCAGTAGCCATTGGCAAAAAGACCGAGCCGTCCTGCTTTGACAAAGGAGTCCAGCTTTTCCTGCACATGTTTCAAATGTTCAGTTGAACTCAGATAAGGGTGCGCATGGTATTCTTTTGCGACTTGCGATGCTTTTTCGGGGTCAGCTTCAAGTGCTGAGACCACATCAACATAATCAAGAGAGTGCAGATGGTAATAATGAACAATATGATCCTGAATAAAAAGCGCCAGTGTTACCAAATCTCTAATGATCTCTGCATTTTTCGGCAAGGCAATATTGTAAGCATCTTCTACCGCACTGATCGAAGCACGGTAATGCACATTGGTACAGACCCCGCAAATACGCTGGGCGATCAATCCGACATCACGAGGATCACGTCCTTTCAATATGATCTCAATACCGCGAAACAACTGTCCCGAAGCCCAGGCTTCAGTGACTATATTGTCCTCATCGATTTCGACCTCGATACGCAAATGACCTTCGATCCTTGTAATCGGATCTATCACGATTTTACGACTTGCCATGGTTATTCCCTGTACCTTCTAAGAGTTTTTTTGTCTCATCGTCCACTTCCCTGTGGTTTGCCAAATGGTCAAATGCGATCTTTCCAAGTCCACAGCCGAAACAGCCGTGTCCTGCCTGCACCGGCCAGCTTGTTCCTTCATTGAACTTTACCAAAGAGCAGTTCAGATGTGCATAAGGCCCCTTGCATCCCATTTTGAACAGACACCAGCCCTTTTTTGCTCCTTCATCACCCCATTCTTCAACAAATTCACCGAGCTCATAATGGCCGCGTCTTTCACAATTGTCATGGATCCTGAAACCATAGGCCCATTCAGGACGGTTTTTCTCGTCAAGCTTGGGAAGTTCACCGAACATGATGTAGTGAAGCAAAGTGCCTACGATATTGATCGGGTTAACCGGACAGCCTGGAAGATTGATGATATCATCCCTTCCCAAGGCCTCTGCAACACCTACTGCGCCGGTTGGATTGGGCTTTGCTGCTACAACACCGCCGTCAAAAGCACACGAACCTACAGCAAGGACTGCCGCTGCATGTTTAGCAACACGCTTGAGCAAAGCATGTCCTGTCTCGCCCTTTGGTCCGATCCTCAGAAATTTTCCATCCATCCCCAAAGGAATAGCTCCCTCTACCATCAGGATATATCTGCCTGCATCCTTATCAATAATACTCTCAAGTACCGATTCTGATTGATCTCCTGATGCCGCCATAAGAAGTTCATGATAATCCAAAGAGATATATTTCAAAATAAGGTCTTCTACTTTTGGGTGAGCGGACTTGATAAAGCCCTCCGAGTTTCCTGTACAGTCGGCCAGTTCCAGCCAGATGATCGGTATCTTGTTCAACTGTTCAAGACCCTGGCTGACCAGATCATCATATTCCGGACCCAGGCGCATATTCGCAGTGATCATAGAGACCCAGCTATTGTACTCCTTTTTCAGATCAAAGGCTTTGATTGCTTCTTGGAGATTCTCACCCTCTATCTGGTTCTTTGGATGCAGGGCATTATATTTGTCAATACGCCGCTGGACTTGTTCCAGTTCTTCAGCCTTTTTCTTCTCTTCTCGTTCCGCCTTGATACGTCGTGCCTCTTCGGGATCGACGGGTGTATCTATGATCAACTGCTCCACATCTTTCTTACAGCGTCCGCATATACGTCCAGCTTCACTAAAGGGCTTAAGTTCCGAAAAACTCTCAACACAGTGGGTCTTGATAATATCGACTAGGTCGTTCTTATAGCCGCTTGCACAGCTGCAGATAAGTCTACCGCGTTCACTGACAAGACGGTTGGAATAAAAAGAAGAGGTATCAACCTTTTTATCCTCTTCCATCATTTTTTTCAACTCTATTACATCAACGTTGGTATTGATACCGATAAAACGGACCAATTTATCTTTATTTATAATATACTGATCAATACGTTGTTCTTGCTTGGAGGAAAGAACGATCTCTTCATTTGCTTTATCTTTCGGGTCATAAAGTGTAGAGGTGACATCAGCAAGTAAAAAAGAACCTACCTTGAGTCCATCAACCGTCACAAACTCTTTAAAACCCTCGCTTTCGATCTTTAAGATCGAAGCTATAGCAGCATCTGCCTGAAGGGTACATTCTCTAACCCTACCGGCAATAAAACCATCGGGCATCTGTGCGACTTCGCCGACGGCATATATGTATGGATCTGAGGTGCGCATATGTTCATCCACAAGGATGCCTTTGTCGATATCGACAGCCCCTTTTGCACAATCTGTACTCGGAGAGATCCCCACCCCAAAAACAACAAAAGGATTATCTATAGTGTGTGACTTCATGATGATCTGTGTGATCTCATCACCTTCGATCTTCTTATCGAGGATCTCCTCTTCCAGCAATATATGAACACGGGAGTCACTCTCTTCATAAATTCTCTTCATCATCTCTACGGCAACAGGAGTAAGTGCTTTATCATAAAGATGCATACCGCGTGAGACAAGATAGATATTCTCAGGCCCGTCCAATCCGCAAAGCGTGTCTAGAAGTTCCAGCCCAATAGGACCTACACCCATCATGACAACATTTTTGCCTTTGCTGCATTTAGCTATACATTCACTGTCAGCAGCACTTCTAAAGGTCCTGGCATTTTTGATACCCTTGATATCAAAGAGGGTTCTGGGATCAGAACCGGTTGCGATGATAAGGATATCATAGCTAAAACTCGCATTTTTTGTGTAGATACGTTTGGCATTCTTGTCTATTTGGATGACTTCAGAATCAAGTTCAAGTTGGACACCGGGAGGAAGAGGAAGGGCAATATCTTTAATATCTGAAGTACCATTGATCAGAGAGCACAGATGGATGCGATCGTAGGGAGGATTTGATTCTTTTGATACGATCAACACCTCATGCTTAGGAGCCTGTTCTAAAATCGAGTTGGCCATGTAAGCTGCAGCGATTCCACCGCCTATGATCACGATTCGCATAGTATCTCTCCGTTAAACATATTTTATAGTTTACAGTAACATTCTTAGATAATTACAATCAATAAAATATGTTACACTAATATAGATGAAATGCAGGAAAAACAAATGATGATTCCAGAGTATCCCCATTTTGAAACGTGTGAGTCACTAGCTCAAAAAATGGAAATATCCAAAGAAGGTTTAAGCACAGAGGACGTAAAGAAAAATCTTTCCATTTATGGTTTGAATGAGATCAAGGAAAAAAAGCATAATATCTTCCTACTCTTTCTTTCCCAGTTTAAAAGTCCTTTGGTCTATGTGCTTTTGGCTGCCGCGCTGCTTTCTCTCTTTTTGGAAAATATACATGAAGGTATTCTGATACTGATCATACTACTGTTCAATTCGTTCATAGGATTTTGGCAGGAGTTGAAAGCACTTAGTTCCATTAGGGCACTTAGAAAACTTACAGAGAGTAAAACAGAGGTCAAACGGGATGGCCAGTTACGTACTA
Source organism: Sulfurovum sp. XGS-02 (assembly GCF_023213175.1). Lineage (GTDB taxonomy): Bacteria > Campylobacterota > Campylobacteria > Campylobacterales > Sulfurovaceae > Sulfurovum. The sequence goes on along the minus strand of NZ_CP093312.1, from coordinate 1,193,333 downwards.
TCTCCTCTTCTGAACTTGTACCGGGAGATGTCATTCTTTTGTCTGAAGGCGATATCGTACCTGCAGATATACGTCTTTTTGATACGAATGGATTTGTCATCGATGAGTCGATCCTGACAGGAGAGTCTCTGCCTGTGGAAAAAGATGCGAATCTTACTTTGCCCAAAGAGACACTCCCCTATGAAATGGATAATATGGCACTCTCCGGCACCACGGTCACAAAAGGAAATGCAGAGGGTTTTGTCGTCTTCACCGGCCATGAAACCTATTTGGCATCAATTTCAACCAAAGCCGAAGAGGAGTCAAGAGAGACTCCTTTGAGCAAAGCACTGGAAGTGTTTATTAGAAAACATATGTTTGTAGTTTTCATTTTGATCTCCATCACTGCGGTGCTTTCTTTTTTTGGGGGCAAAGAGATCGTTGATATCATTTATCTGGTCATCGCTTTGCTGGTTGCCTCTGTGCCTGAAGGACTTCCGATCGTTATTACACTGGTACTCACGATAGGTGCCATGAGGCTAAGTGTGAGAAAAGCCTACATACGTCACTTGCCTTCGGTTGAAACGTTAGGCAGTACTACCGTCATCGCTTCAGATAAAACAGGTACCATTACACAGGGAAATCTTAAAGTAGAAGAGGTCTTTTCGCTCCATGATACTTTTTCTTACACCGTTTCATCTCTTGCAAACGAATCTGAAGAAGGCAAGGGTGATCCTGTCGACACTGCTCTTGCATTATGGGTGGGAAAACGTTATGAAGATATACGTGAGAAATATCCGCGTGTCAATCTCTATCCTTTTGATACGAAGCATCGATTGATGGCAAGTTCAAATATGATTGAAAAAGAGCATAAGATTTTTGTCAAAGGTGCCTTTGAATCCCTAAAACAGTTTGCCACAAGCCAGGATGATCTTGTAACACTCCAAAAAGAGCATGACAGGCTGGCTTCCCATGGCTTAAGAGTGATAGCGCTGGGTATGGGAGAACATACAACAGATAATATAGAAAAATGGGAAATTGAGATCGTTGGACTTGTAGGTTTCATAGACCCTCCTAAAGAAGGTGTTCTGGAAGCAGTCCACACAGCGAAAAAAGCGGGAGTAAAAGTGATGATGGTCACGGGTGACAATGCTCTTACTGCGACAGCTGTAGCTAAATCTGTCAATATCTACAAAGAGGGAGACCTGGTTGTGACGGGTAAAGAACTCAATGAGATGGATGATGAAACACTCAAAGAGATCCTGCCAAAGGTTACTGTCTGGGCAAGGGTACTTCCAGAGCACAAATACCGCATCGTAAAAGCACTGCAACAAAAAGGAGATATCGTTGCCGTGACAGGAGACGGTGTCAATGATGTACCAGCTCTCAGGGCAGCTGATCTGGGCATAGCCATGGGTGAGGGAACAGACGCAGCAAAATCTACTGCAAATATGGTGCTTGCAGACAACAATCTCTCTATCATCGTTGAAGCGATCAAGCAGGGGCGTTCCATCGCCAACAATATCCGAAAAACGATCTATTTTCTGCTTACAACCAGTCTGGATGAAGTGATCCTCATCACAGGGGCTATTTTGATGGCATTACCGCTGCCGCTCTATCCTATACAGATTTTATGGATCAATCTTGTTGCCAACAGTGCTTTGGATAAAACATTCCCCTTTTTAAAAGATGAAGAGGATGTGATGAAAAGAGCCCCTAGCAAACTGCATGAACAGTTTTTGGATAAAGTACAGCTTTTACGTGTACTTTATGTCGTCATGGTCATCAGTATAGGTGCACTCTTTTTATATGCCTGGATGTTGGAACACTATACCAAGGAGAGTGCGATCTCCACACTCTTCACAGCTTTTATCATAGCTACATGGGTAAATGGTCTTCAGTCACTCAAAGAACATGAACCTTTTTTTAAAAATATTAAAAAATCATTGCAGATCAACCCTTATATTTTTTACGGTATAGGTATAGGAATAGTGTTACAGTTGTGTGCCATTTATCTGCTTTCTGATCTATTTCATACACTACCGCTCAACAGTGGTTCATTAACGATCATAGCTATCATGGGTCTGTGGGTATTTACGATGATAGAATTACGTAAATGGGGTGAGCAGTTCTGGAAAATGAGGTAGCATGGAAAAGAGATAGGCATCGATGATCATGCTGATCTTCTTTTTGACATCAACCACTTATCTGCTTCCATAACAATGACCAATCCAATAGTGATCCATGCAAGTCCCAGCCACATATCAAACGTAACCGGCTGTGTAGAAAGTACGTTCTGCATCAATGGAATATGCATACATGCTAAATGTAGAAGCTGAGTAAAGATGACCCAAAGGATCAGGAACATACTACTTCTGTAGCCGATCTTATGCAGGTAATTGATCTCTGTTCGGGCATTAAATACATGCACATTTTCAAAAAGTACCATGAGTAGAAGTATCATGTTCCTTGCACTCTCTATACTCTCTCCGCTTTGCAATAAAAAATAAAAAAGTATAAACGAGGTGATACCTATATAGAGACCTCCAACAAAGATACGTCTGATCATAAGTCTGTTAAATATGGGTTCTTTAGGTGATCTGGGTTTTCTTTGCAAGAGTCCCGGTTCTGCTTTTTCAAGCCCTAGCATAACATCTTCTATCCCGTTGGTGACAAGGTTAAGCCACAAAAGCTGAACGGGAAGCAGTGGCAGAGGAAGACCTGTAAAAAAAGAGAGCATCACCAAAATCAGCTCGGCAAAACCGGTTGATATAAGCAAATAGACGACTTTCCTGATGTTGTCATGTGCACGTCTTCCCTCTTCAATACCATTGACAATGGAAGTAAAGTTATCGTCCGTTAAAATGATATCACTGGTCGCCTTGGCTATATCCGTACCGCTTTTCCCCATGGCAACACCGATATTGGCATGTCTGAGTGCCGGGGCATCGTTTACCCCGTCTCCTGTGACGGCAACATAGTGTCCAAGGCTCTGATAGGCCATGACGATCATCATCTTCTGTGCAGGGGTGACACGGGAAAATACGGATTTATCTTTCAGTGCTTCAGCCACTGCACCGCCATCTTCCCATACCAGAAGCTCTTTTTCACTCATAACTTCCTCACGGGAAGTGGCAATACCAAGCTCTTGTGCAATAGAGAATGCCGTATTTGGATGATCTCCTGTGATCATGACCACTTTGATACCTGCTTCTTGCGCTTTTTTGATCGCTTCGGGACTCTCTTCTCTGACAGGATCAATGATGGCTACAAAACCAAGATAGGTAAAGTTCCTAAGGTTGATAGTAGCCTCTTCAGCAGACTCTTTGTAGGCAAGTGCAATGGTCCTGTAGCCTTTGAGTGCCCAAGCATCCACCTCTTTGAGTATCTCTCTTTTCTCTTCCTGGCTCACATTGCAGTGTTCCAGTACCGTTTCAGGTGAACCTTTACTAAACTGAAAGATAGTATCATCAAGCTCCATCATCACCGCAGAAAAACGGTTGATAGGCTCGTAAGGTATCTCATCTATCTTTCGATAGGATTTTGAACTTGTGATATAGGATTCATCAGCATTTGCAGCAAACTGCGCCAGGGCAATGTCTACCTGGTCACCATAAAAATCTACACCGCCTTCTTCAGACTCTTTATAATGCATTTCATTACACAATACGGAAGCCAGATAAACCATATCATGTACATCATCTAATGAGTCTGTATCAAAAACCATATGCGGTGAGATAAAATACTCCACACTCAGCCTGTTCTGTGTAAGTGTACCTGTTTTGTCACTGGCTATCAGTGTACAGGAGCCCAACCCTTCAATGGCAGTTAGTTTTCGGATAATGACATTTTTCCTGGACATGGATAAAGAAGCGGATGTCAAGGCAACCGTAATGGCCACAGGCAGACCTTCAGGTATGGTAGAGACAGCAAGTGCTACAGCAAAAAGAAACAGTGCATAAAACTCCATACCTTTGAGTAAACCTACTGAAAAAAGCACTATAACCATCATAGCAATGGCAACAGAAATAGTAAAAGAGAGCTTTTCCATTTTTTCGATCAAAGGTATTTTGGCTTTACTTTTTTTACTGAGTAACTGTGCTATTTTACCTGCTTCTGTATCTTTACCTATTGCAGTCACAACACCTATCCCTCTACCACTGGAAATGTAGGTACCTGCGAAGAGCATATTTTTTCGCTCCGGAATGAGAAGATCTTCATTGGCACTTACAAAGAGCGCATCTTTATTTACATCAATGGATTCACCTGTAAGCAATGATTCATCGACCATGAGGTTGTGAGCCATAACTATCCTGACATCTGCAGCCACTTTCGTACCAGGTTCAAATATTAGTATGTCTCCTGTAACAATGTATCGGCTATCTACTTCCTGTATCTCGCCGTCTCTTAGCACCATAACATTGGTTTTGATAAGGCTCTGCAGAAGTTTTGCTTTTTGCGATGCAGAATACTCTTGATAGGTCCCGATCACTGCATTCAGAAGTAAAACAAGGAATATAAAACCTGCATCTGTATACTCTTGGATCATGAGTGCCATGAATGATGCTATCAGTAAAACATAGATGATCGGACTTTTAAATTGTTGGAGAAAATGTTCTAAGAGTGACATATCAGGTTCTGAGGGTAGAATATTCAGTCCATATTTCTCTTGCCGTTTTATCACAACATTACTTGTTAAACCGGAATGATTCGATTCTAATAATAAAAATGTCTGTTCGATCGTTTTGGTATGAAAATGGATATTCCACCCCTTTTTATGACTAGATATAGTACATAGATATTTCACATATAATCTATTTTACACTCTTTGTTTTAACAATTTGATTAATAGTTTTGAGTTGCACTATTAAGTTTTTTAATAGTAGAATATAAATAGTTACATAGTATTTATGTTTAAAATTTTTGAAAGAGGTGTAATCATGAAAGAATTAAAAAGAGTATTAGTAGGATTGGATGTCACTGAGAAATCGAATAATGTCCTAAAAAGAGCGTTAAGCATAGCCAATGAACATAAAGCTGATCTCTTTATTGTTCATGCAGTACGGACACCTTGGATTGGGGTACCAAGTTATTTCGGTGGTAAAGATATTGTCATAGATCATCAGAGTATCGCTAAAAATATAGAAAAAAAGATCAAACCATTGAACCGAGAGTTTAAAGTCAACTGTTTTGTCTTTGTAAAAGAGGGTAATCCCCATGATATCATACTCTATGAATCAAAATTAAATCAAATCGATATGATAATCATAGGTGCCCACAGTAAGACAAAAAGACGAAAAGGATTCTTAGGTACGACAGCACAAAAAGTAGCACATTTAAGCCATATACCTGTGTTGATCGTCAAAAACAGTGCAAAAACCCCATATAAGAACATCATAGCACCAACAGATTTCGGAATGCAATCAAAGCAAAGTATTTTATTTGCCAAAGATATCTTTCCGAGCGCAAAAATAAGTGTAGTCAATGCTTTTGATACGATCTATATGGAAGGGCCTTATGCCGTAGTAGGTCGTGATCTGTCACAATATAATGATGTGGCTAAATCCTGTGCAAAAAGTGATCTAAAGAATTTTATGCAGGAAGTATCTCTCAAAAAAGGTAAAGTGATCGATGGTGAACTCTATACGAAAGAGACACTGGTCAATTATATCAAGGACGGTCAGTATGACCTTGTCATTGTTGGATCACGCGGCACAGTAGGATTGAATGCATTGTTGGGAAGTGTGGCAAACTATATTTTAAGAGAAACATCAAAAGATGTCCTGATATATGTACCGTAGACCCATACGGTTATAGAAGAGTATATTTAAACAAAGGGGTAAAATATGAAAAAGAGAGATGATCTGGACTTGAATGAATTTGAGAACATATTACAAGAAAAATTGGCACATATCGAGAGTAATATTGAACAGCTTAGATCAGAGCTTGAGAGTGTCGGAAGTGATGACGGGATCAATGATATGGAAGATCTCGCATCTCTTCAAAGTCTCAGCAGTAAAGATAACACGATCTTAGATCAGCAGGAGAATGAGCGAAAAGAGACGCTGCATGCACTTGCAAAAATAAAAAACGGAACCTACGGCATATGTGAAGAGAGTGCAAGACCGATACCTGAGGAGAGATTAAGAGTGAACCCTATTGCCAGAACCAAGGTGTAGTAGAGAAATAAAAGGGGCGTATGATAAACAATGGTGATTGTTTATTTTGTCCCATGACATGTTACGTGGATGTACTTTAGAGAGAAGGAGATTTTCAGATGAAAATTGGTATTCCCAAAGAGATAAAGAGTAAGGAGTACAGGGTAGGAATGATCCCCTCTGGAGTGAGGTCACTTGTAGAGGCCGGACATCAAGTCTATATAGAAAAGGATGCCGGAGAGAAAAGCGGGTTTTTCGACAGTGACTATCAGCAGGCAGGAGGGTTCATTCTTGACGATCCCAAAGAGATATTTTCGATCTGTGAAATGATCGTAAAAGTGAAAGAGCCTCAGCAAGAGGAGTATGATAGTCTAAAACCGGGACAGATACTCTTTACCTATCTGCATCTTGCCCCCAATAAAAAGTTAACGGAGATACTTCTTGAAAAAAAAGTGACGGCCTTAGGCTATGAAACAGTTCAAGATAACGGAAGATTGCCACTGCTTTCACCCATGAGTCAAATAGCGGGCAGAGTGGCTCCTATGGTTGCAAGCTATTTTCTTTCCATGCATAATAAGGGAATGGGTGTATTGATAAGCGGTTCAACCGGTATACTTCCTTCTAAAGTCCTGATCATAGGCAGTGGGAATGTAGCAAAGAATGCGGCTAAGATCGCTTCAGGTATGGGTGCGGATGTGATAGTGATGGGAAGAAATCTACAGAGTATGAGATCCATTGAAGCGTCTATGGGCTCAAATGTCTCAACACTTTACTCCAATGCGTACAATATGGAAAAAATCTTGCCTATTGTCGATATCGTGATTTGTGCAGTCTATGTCACCGGTGAAAAGACACCGCAACTCATTACAAGAAAGATGCTCTCTTATTGTAAAAAAGGGACAGTATTAGTTGATGTTGCTATAGATCAGGGAGGATGCATAGAGACATCCAGACCTACAACGCATGACGAGCCTGTTTTTGAGGTAGATGGTGTGCTGCACTATTGTGTAGCTAATATACCCGGGGATTACCCTCTCACAGCTACAGAGGCATTGGCAAATGCAACGATACCCTATGTAAAGAAGATTGCTGATCTTGGGTGGAAAAATGCATGTTTAGAAGATACAGTTATCTACAGCGGGGTTAATGTTGCAGGTGGATTTGTGACGGATGAGGCTGTAGCCAATGCACATCAAATGGACTATCAGATGCTAAAAGATATCATGTATGATTGTCCTGAATTTGGAGATACTTTATGATAAAAGCACTTACGAGCGATAAACTTTATAACCAGTGTGACTTGGGATTGTTTGATTTTGATACGACTGCGGAACTGGAAGATCCTCATGAGATCATAGGGCAGGATAGAGCACTCAAAGCCATCAGTTTTGGAATAGGTATCAAGAAGGATGGATACAATCTTTATGCTATGGGAAGAGTGGGCAGCGGTAAACATACAGTGGTAAAAAAGTTTATCCAGAGTAAGGCAAAAGATGAAAATAAACCGGGTGACTGGTGTTATGTCAATAATTTTGAAGACCCTAGAAAACCGATCTATCTTAAGCTTGAATCTTCTATGGGAGTAGAGCTCAGAAAGGATATGGAAGAGCTGATAGAAGAGTTGCAAACGGTCATTCCGTCTATCTTTGAAAGTGAAGAGTATCGTATAGAAAAACAGGCAATTATAGATAAGCTGACAGAAGCCAAAGAGAAATCCTTAAGGGAAGTGAAAAAAAGAGCTAAAGAAGAGGATATATTGATCAACTATACGCCTGCGGGCTATACACTTTCACCTATGACCCATGATGGAAAAGTACTTGCAAAAGAAGAGTATCAAGCACTAAGCACACAAGATAAAGATCAGATACAGGAGAAGATACTCAAATTCAGGAATGAGTTGGAAAATATCGTTCAAGATATTGTAATCGAGAGTAAAATACAGCAAAAGGAGATTCGCGAGCTTGAAAGAAAAATGACTAAAAAAGCTGTAGATACCAGTATCAAGGAACTGAAAAATAAATATCACCCCTATGAAAAAGTCGTAGCCTATTTAGAGAGTGTGGAAGAAGATATTATAGATAATTCACAGGATTTTTTAATTTCTGCTCAAAACAGTCTTGCAGCTATGGGAATGAACTATGCCAAACAAAGCGGTATATTTAACAGATACAATGTAAATGTTATCGTAGCGCATAAAGACCAAGAGGGTGCGCCTATCGTTTATGAGGATAATCCAACCTATACAAATCTGTTTGGAGAGATCGAGCACATTGCCCAAATGGGAACACTTTTAACAGATTTCAATCTTATCAAAGCCGGTGCATTACATAAAGCCAATGGCGGATATCTGATACTGGATGCTTCAAAGGTTTTAATGCAGCCTTTTGTCTGGGAAGGGCTGAAAAGGATGCTGAGATCTTCGGAGATCCGTATAGAACCGCTTGCCCGTTCATTGAGTTTGATAAGTACGCTCTCTTTGGAGCCTGAGACCATTGAACTGGATATCAAGATCGTACTTATAGGCGACAGATTGCTCTACTATCTCCTCTATAATTATGATCCTGAGTTCAGAGAACTCTTTAAGATCAATGCTGATTTTGAAAATGAGACAGAGAGGAATGATGAAAATATTCAGCTTTATACCAGAATGATAAGTATGATCGCAAAAGATAATGGCCTTTTACCATTGGACAAACAGGCGGTCGGCAAGGTGATCGAATACAGTTCCCGTATGGCAGAGGACAGCAAAAAGCTTACCACACATCTGGGAGGGTTGAGTGATCTGTTACATGAGGCTGATTTTATCGCTTCACAAGAACAGATGGAGCATATTTCAAAAGTACAGATAGATCAAGCCATTAAAGAAAAGATAGAAAGATCAGACAGGATCAAAGATAAGATGTATGAAGCAATACAGAGGGGAACTATACTGATAGAGACAGAAGGGTCAGCTATAGGTCAGATCAATGGGGTTGCTGTACTTGATCTTGGAAATTTCTCCTTCGGCCATCCTTCAAAGATCACAGCATTGACACGTTTGGGTAAAGATGGTGTGATCAATATAGAAAGAGAAGCAAAACTCAGCGGTCCGACCCATGATAAGGGGATCATGATACTGTCAGCCTATTTGGCTGCTACCTATGCAAAGGATTTTCCTTTAACGATGACTGCTACACTGGTCTTTGAACAATCCTACGGAAAGATTGACGGTGACAGTGCTTCATGTGCAGAACTTCTCACGCTACTCTCTTCATTGAGTGAAGTTGCACTTGATCAATCCATAGCTGTGACCGGCTCAGTCAATCAAAATGGTCAGGTACAGGCAGTAGGGGGGATCAATGAAAAAATAGAGGGTTTTTTTGATGTCTGTAGCTTGGTCAAGAGCAAAAAACGCCATGGTATTATTATCCCCGCATCCAATGTCAAGCATCTGATGTTGAAAGAAGAAGTGTTAGAAGCTGTAAAAAAGAAAAGATTCAAGATCTATGCTATTGAGAGTGTCAATGAAGGTTTGGAGATACTTACAGGCAAAAAAAGCGGTATAAAAGACAAGAACGGTCATTTCCCAAAAGAGAGTATCAATTACCTTGTAGAAGAGAAATTGAAGCTTTTTGCAAATAAGAGCAGACAAAAAAAGATATGAGAAGCGTATGATTATTTGTAGCTGTATCATTCACCTGGAACTGCCTTATGTCCAATCACTCAAAGGGCGCAGAAGTGTTACAAACAGTATGAAAGAGAAACTTAAAGCATTTAATGTCTCTGTGATGGATATCAGTGGTGAGTATGCCAAAGAGGCAGACATTGCTTTTGTTTTTCTCTCTCCAAATACGCTTAAATCCACACAGTATCGTGAAAAGATCGAACAAATGCTTGAGAGGAATTTTTCAGAATACCACTTTGAACTGGAGTATGAAGAGATCTGAGTCCGGAGAATACTACTATGACCTGTCTGTTTGACTAGGTCGGTAAACAGTGTAAAGAAAAATGCCTATCCCCATCAAGAATCCTGTGAGAAAAATAGCCCATGGAAAGTGTATACCGGTGTGCTGTTCATGTAAAGATGATCCGGGTATCATAAAAGAAACAATAATGAGCAGTACCGAAGTCAACTCAAGCAGGATGAAGCTTCTGCCAAAATGAAAAAAGCGGTTTTTCTGATGTTGAAAAAGTAGGGTTGTACCGGCATAGATGAATCCTATGGAGACAAGGACCGGTGCCCAGACGGGTCCAACCCAAGGTGCAGGTATAAGAAAGAGTATATCCCATGTATTCAAACTTTCCGGCCAATGAAGAAGCAACTTTAAAAAAATGTAGTAGAAAATATCCCATAGGCCAAAGAGTAGGAAAAAAGCTGCGAATCGGCTTTGCATTTTGTTGTAGGCCAGAGATACTGTCGTCCAGAGTATCAGCAGTGTCGCTGCTTCACGGAGCAGTTCAGTCAACAGTATATGATCCTCTATCCTGACCAAAGGAAAAGCAAAACCTTCCGGATAATATATCTCCCGAAGATAAACGACAACAGCAGATTCCATATATCCAAATACTATACCCCATACTATCAACCACAACAGCTGTTTTGACATCATCATCCTTCATTGGTATATTCATAGTTTTTATTATAGCATGATGAAAAGTGGATGTTTAGAGATGGTCTTGTTAAGACTCTAACACTTGATCTAAATATCTCTTCATACGTCGGTAATGATCACCCCGCCAGTAGATACGATCACAGTTAGGACAGTATTCAAAATAATTAAAATACTTTTTGACCTTTTCAGGCAGACGTTCTAGCACCTTCTCTTTTTCGATGATTTGAAGTGGAGTGTTGCAGATGATACAACGGCTAAGGGAGAGAGGATGTTTCTGCAGCTTGTACAACTCTATCAATAATTTTAGCTGTGCTTGAGTCTCTTTGGGCTCTAAAAAAAATACAGGAGCATTTTTACGTTGAGAAAGGCAACGGTCCCTGGTTAGAATCGTGCGTTCCTCATCTTTTGCTAATTGGATCAGAGCATCATCTTCTATATGAGGGAAGTAAAGCGTGTCGATCCCCAGAAGTCGAAGAAATTTTGCCAGCTTTCCAAGATGGCAATCAGCGATGAACTTTATGTTATTATTTTTAGCAAGATCATGAGAGTACTGCATTACTTACGAGGTGTTTCCTCGGAGACAGTAGTCCATTCTTCAAGGCCTGTCGGGAAGTTTTCAAGCTCATTTTTAAATCTATCCCATTCAATATAGTCTGTATTAAATGTAGCAACATCTTCTGCAGCCTCTTCTGCAGTTTGATATTCACCAAGCCGTTCTTCATTTATCCAAAGCTCGTACTGTAAAAGACCTTTATGCACGATCTCAAATGTTCCCACGTCAGAATTATAAATATAGTTTTCCATAATACTATCTCCATGCATGTATATCATGTATCTATATAAAGGAATGCATCCAAACCTCTTGAACTGTACAGCTTTATATGGCTGTCTTTAACATATTTTAACACAAATATATTGATTTCTTTTTTCTTATTTGATATTATAGAAACAAGTTATCTTAATAATGTATGAGAGGTGCATAAGATGAAACGCATACTTTTTTTCTTCATCATAACATTCTTACCTCTTCTGGCCAGTAGCACTACGGTCATCAAATTAGAGATAAAAGGTGCAGTAGGACCTGCAAGTAGTAATTATCTGAAAGAGGGTATGGCAACCGCAGTGCAAGACAATGCCCAGATGATATTGATAGAGCTTGATACACCGGGAGGCCTTTCTACATCTATGCGGGAGATGATACAGGAGATCACGAACAGTTCCCTTCCTGTTGTTACCTATGTCTCTCCCAAAGGTGCACGGGCTGCAAGTGCGGGAACCTATCTTCTCTATGCATCTCATGTAGCTGCCATGGCACCCGGAACCAATCTTGGTGCAGCAACTCCGGTCAGTTTGATGCCTGTACCCAAAATGACCGATGAAAATATCACTACACCCACATCCCTTGAGAAAAAAGTCATCAATGATGCTATGGCCTACATCAAAAGTCTGGCTGAACTCAATGATCGTAATATTACATGGGCTATGGAAGCGGTAAAAGATGCTAAAAGTATTTCTGCCAAAGATGCACTGCGCTATCATGTGGTCGACTTGATGGCTGAGAATAGCACTGAACTTTTGAATAAACTGGATGGAACACGCCTTAGAGTCTCAGGAAAAGAGATCACACTCAGCACAAAAAATGCAGTCATTCATACTTTTGAACCTGACTGGAAAACACAACTCTTAATGATCATTACCGACCCAAATATTGCCTATATCCTATTGCTGATAGCCATATACGGGATCTTTTTTGAACTAATGAATCCAGGCGCCATATTCCCTGGTGTGATAGGGGTTATATCAGGTGTGATCTCCTTGTATGCACTGAATATGCTTCCGTTTAATTATGCGGGACTACTGCTGATACTCTTGGGTATTGGTTTTATGGTTGCCGAAGTGTTGATTGCAGGGTTCGGTATTTTGGGGGTTGGCGGAGTGGCTGCTTTTACATTTGGTTCACTGCTTCTTTTTGATACCGATACACTGGGGAGCGGGGTCTCCATTCCCCTCATTATTGCTTTCACCTTGGTGAGTCTGACTTTTTTCATCTTTGTGATACGTTTCCTTATTAAATCAAGGTCTGTCAAAATAGTCACCGGCGTTGATGAGATGATCGGTTCTACTGCTGAAGTCCTTGAAACCTCTGAAAAAGGATATCGTGTCCGCTGCCACGGTGAAGTATGGTATGCTGAATCTGATAGTGTACTACAGATAGGTCAAAAAGTACGTGTAGAGAGTCTATCTGGCCTTGTGCTGCACGTCAATCCAAAAAAGGAGTAAATAATGGTACCTATACTACCAATGACAACTGTCTATATCGTAATGTTACTGATCATTTTTTTGGCATCTGCCATTCGTATTTTACGTGAATATGAGCGAGGAGTGATCTTCACCCTTGGTCGATTTACAGGAGTAAAAGGCCCCGGTCTGATCATATTGATACCGTTTATACAGAGAATGGAACGCGTGGACCTGCGTATCATTGTTTTGGATGTACCAGAACAAGATGTGATTTCACATGATAATGTTTCTGTGAATGTCAATGCCGTAGTCTATTTTCGTGTAGTTGATCCTGAAAAAGCGATCATACAGGTAGAGAACTTCTATGCTGCGACCAGTCAGCTTGCACAGACGACCCTTCGTTCCGTTCTTGGTCGCCATGAACTTGATGAAATGCTTGCAGAACGGGAACAATTGAATTATGATATACAGGAGATACTTGATAAACAGACTGATACCTGGGGTATCAAGATATCCAATGTTGAGATCAAGCATGTAGACCTTAATGAAAGTATGGTACGTGCTATTGCCAAGCAGGCGGAAGCAGAAAGAGAACGTCGTGCAAAAGTGATCAATGCAAAAGGAGAACTTGAAGCCAGTAAAAACCTTGTTGAAGCGGCTAAAATTCTCAGTGATAATCCTCATGGAATACAATTGCGTTATCTGCAGACTCTTAGTGATATATCCAATGATAAAACCAATACAGTGGTCTTTCCTTTTCCATCTGATTTTCAGCAGTTTATGAAGGGGATCGTAAAAGAGTAACTGAAGCAAGGTTTATTGATGGCTAGTTTTGTTTTTTAACAAAGGTTGCTATTCATGAATCCAATTGAGGATGGTTGTATGATGGAGAATGCAATAAAGGGTAGAAAAATGCTTTCATTTATAGCTGTATTGAGTATCTCTTACGTGCTTCTGTGTGTATTACTTTTTGTCTTTCAGCGCCAGATGATTTATTTACCCACCTCTGAAGTAAGTGTTCCGGATACGGCATACACTATACTAGATACAGGTGAAGTACGTATCAAGGTATGGACACTTAACCCAGGAAAAAAGAAAGCACTAATCTACTTTGGAGGTAATGCTGAGAACGTTGCTTACAACATCGATGATTTTCAAACACTTTTTGCCGACCGTACAGTCTATCTTGTGAACTATCGAGGTTATGGTGGAAGTAGTGGAGTACCTCATGAGCAGGGATTTTACCATGATGCATTGTATCTCTATGATCATGTTAGAACACAATATGCGGCAATCTCAACGATGGGACGCAGTATCGGTGCGGCGGTTTCGACCTATCTTGCCTCAAAACGAAATGTTGATAAGCTTATTCTCATAACACCATTTGACAGTGCCGTGAATGTTGCTAAAAAATACTACTGGTTTTTCCCGATCGATCTTATTTTGAAGGAACGGTTAGATACTGCTGGAAGGGCTGCTGATATCACTGCTGATACACTTATCATAGCAGCGGCCGATGACAGGATTATTCCTCATAGTTGTAGCCTTGATCTTATCAAGGCTTTTCGCAAAACACGGGTAGAGGCTGTAACACTTGAAAATACCGGGCACAACACTGTACATCTTCATCCCGATTACAAAAAGATCATTACTTCGTTTATGAGATAGGTTTAAAAATTTAACATCCGCTATTGTAATATTTTATAGTATTAAGAATTGTCCTGAGTTTTAAAGAAACGTAATACTTCATTATCATTTACATCGTACCAGTTTTCATAGACTTGGGCTACGGCATAAAAAGGCACAGGTGATTCCAATACTATAACCCCGTCAACTATTTTGGAAAACTTTTCTATCGTTTGACGGCCGGCAACGGGAGCAGCTACGATGATCTTTTTAGCTTTTGCTTTTTTGCACAGTTCTACTGCTACATGCATGGTCGATCCCATTGCTATACCGTCATCGACCAATATCACTGTACGCCCTTTTATAGTAGGATGCGGCTTTCCTTCTCTTAGTGTCTGGATACGTCTTTTTATTTCAAGGCTTTGTTCTGCAATGATCTGTTCGATCTCTTTTTCAGATACTGAAGAAGCAGCCGATGCATTGATATAGAGTGAACCATCTTCTGCAATAGCACCAAAACCGCTCTCTGTATTATCAGGAAAAGGGAGTTTCCGACAGATAAGTAGTGAAAAGTCACTATTCAGTGCTTTTGAAACCTCATATCCCAATTCCACACCGCCTCTTGGAATTGCAAATACCAAGGGGTCCTCTACTTTATATCTCTGCAGTGCAGCAGCCAGTTTTTGACCGGCATCTTTACGATCTTTAAACATGTATGATCCTTTACTATGATAGTGATCAAGACAAACTAGTCACATGCATCATTGCTGCAAAATCGACTTTCTATACCATCACTGCCACTAAAATGGCTCCAGTCGATATTGGAAATCCTTGATATTCGTGCTTCATATTGCTCTTTAGTGATACCTTCATAGGGCATTTGTACATATGCCCCTGTATCTGAATGTGGCAACATCGAGACAGACTTGATGAGTGGTACAAACTTTGAGAGCATATGTTCGATATGGGGACCTTCAATTTTTGGGTCAAAATAGACAGTACAACTGACCATATTATCGCTCCATTCACGCTGTAGCAGGGTTAAAAGAGAGAACTGCTCCTCGGCTGGAACATCTTTTGCTTTCCTTGTTTGACCTTGATATATCGGAAATTCAAATACCGTTGTATTGGCACTGTAGTGGTCTTTTTCATATGGTACACCAGCCTCTTTGAGTACACTGCAAATAGGTGAAATGTTTCCGATCCGTATACGGCGTATAGCATACTGAAATGTCGGAAAGTGCATACCTGGACTACAGCCGACCAACTGGCTGATAGTCCCTGAGGGTTTGACGGTTGTCACTCTGATTGATAGAGGAATATCTGCTTCTACAGCCAATCTCTGATTGACAGAACGTACTAGTTTGTACCCCTTTTTCAGTCTAGAGGTTAGATCTGCTATTCCAGCTCTATCAAGCATGTCTGCAATGCCTGAAATACTGACACCTATACGACGATTTCGTGAAATGACCGCATTTGTTTCATGACGGTGTGTCATGAGTAATGACACTGTTGAAGCGTAAAACGTTGCATACTCCATTGCTTGATAAAAACCATCCTCATTCAGACAGCGTGATGGAAAAACTTCAGAGAGATTACAGAGTTCAAAACTCTCTAAAGCAATTTCAGAGCAGGGGTTTGCCAGCGATGCACTCTCTTTGGCTTCCTCACCGTAACGTGCATATTTTTGAACATTCATCAGGTTCATGATGCCTGGTTCCCCATTCTCACGAATATGTTCAGCGATCAGCGGGAGTTTTTCAAGATCTTCTGTTTTAGTTAGTACAACTGTATTATTTGAGATCCATCCTATTTCAGCACGTTCCGGGTTTTTTCTATAATCCTTCAATTCCAAAAAACTATTGTCATCGACTGAGCCCAGTGCTATCTCAGCACTTCTGCGTACATTCCCTGCTACAACACAGACACCGATCGCATTCATCACATCAGCTACACAACGCGTCTTATCGATTTTTCCATTGCAATAAGTGTCCAGATATGTTTCAATACGTAGATGTAATTCTTTTAATGGAGCTGGACCGGATGCAGTACCGCCAAAACCATGGATCGGGGAACCCTCGGGGCGGATCAGGCTATAATCAAAAGAGAACCATGGTGTTTGTTTTGTATAGCTTTCTATTAAGAGTTTTACGGACTCAGCCCAACCCTCTCTACTGTCCGGGATGATATACACTGCCGGATTTTTTTTATCAGGCAGGATAACAGTATCACCTTGCCATGCAGTATTAAAACCGACTCCGACCCCACACATGAGCATATCCATGGTCCATTCTGCCGCAAGGGAAAGATCCGTTGTATCGACAGCACCGCAGTTGTTTAATGCTGCACCTCCACGATCATAAATATACTTCGTACCCATGATCCATAGACCACGTCCCGGAGGAAGCCACTGCATATCGAACATGGACAAAGCAAGTTTTTGAGCGTAGTGCTGCCATTTTACTTCATCCCAGACTAAAGCGTTTGAGAGGTAATGGTCTTTTCGGATTGACAGCACGCCATTGATTACGCGAATCACCGTATCTGCCCAATGTTCCTGTGTACCGTCAGGTTTGATCCGGCTGTATGTACGATAATAGACTGCTTCGCCGAAGCCACCAAAACCGAACTTCGCCTTTTTGCCAATGAGTTCTTCACAAAACGTTTTTTCTAGAGTGAACCGTTCCTTGACAACTTTTTTTGAGTGGATGATCTCTTTATTTTTTGGACTCATAATACAAATACTCTTTAATGGCATCCATAAATGCATTCAAGTCTGAAGGCTGTCTGGAAGTGATCAAGTTTTTATCGATGACTACTTCTTCATCTTTATAGGTTGCACCTGCATCTTTAAGTTCTTGTGCAATGCTCTTGTATCCTGTTGCGACTCTTCCTGCCATTAAACCGGCTGATATCAAGATCTGAGGACCATGGCAGATAGCTGCAACCAGCTTGTCATGATCAAAAAAGTATCGTGCTATTTCTAATGCTTTCTCTTCTTGGCGTATCAATGAGGGACTTTTGCCTCCAGGAAGTATCAGCATGTCATACTGCTCTGGATCTACTTCTTTGAGTGTGGTTGTGGCATAGACATTAAACCCGTGTTTCCCAATGATCGCACCCTTTTTGGTAGATGCGATATCTACATGTATACCCAGTTCCCGAAGAGATTGATAAGGGATTTTTAACTCAGAATCTTCAAAAAGATCTGTACTGATGATTAAAGCTTTCATACATTTCTCCTCATACATTAAAGTAACAGACTGAAAGAAAGTATAACATATTACGAAATATGAATGATGATTATACTCTAGAATTAAAGATATAGGTCTTATTGACATGCATATTAAAAAGTTATATACTAATTAAATAATATCTAATATACAAAGGAGCAATCATGTTATTAACGAAATTTGACCCGATGAGAGATTTTAGAGATTTAGAAGAGAGAATGGCAAGTGCATTCAGATTTCCGGAGATCGGTAGTGAGCTTACAAATGTTTCAGGTTTCACACCCTCAGTCAATACGAGAGAAGGGGATTATGCCTACCATGTAGAAGTTGATCTTCCCGGTGTGAAAAAAGATGATATACATGTAGATCTTAAAGATAATGTTCTGACAATTTCGGGTGAGAGAAAAACCAAGAAAGAGGTCAAAGAGAAAGATTACTATAAGAAAGAGAGCTCTTACGGTAAGTTTCAAAGAAGTTTTACACTGCCGGATAATACTGATGCGGAAAATATCGAAGCAAATTGTAAAGACGGTGTACTCGAAGTAGTGATACCAAAGGTAGAGAGAAGTAAAAAAGAGACGAAGAAGATCAAGATAAAGTAGCCATTCCCTGATGAAGAGGAAAGACTCCTCTTCATGGTATATCTATAATGGCGATTGGGTACCCCACAGTTCAACTATGCATTTTCTCTGAGGTATCGGTATCATATAATCGATAGGAGCTTTTATGATACTACATCATATCCCTAATATCTTAAGTCTGTTTCGTATTATCACTGCACCGTTTTTACTGCTTTCGGGCTGGTATGACCTACCCGTACTCTTTTTTGTACTTTTGGGAATGATGCTGCTTTCAGACGCGCTTGACGGTATCATTGCACGTATGATGGATCATACCACTGAGCAGGGAGCAAAACTCGATAGTTATGGAGATATATTGACCTATCTGAGTACACCTTTGGCAGTCTGGTGGCTGTGGCCGGAAATTGTAAAAGAAGAACTTTACTATATCATTGCCGGGATCGTTATCTATATTCTCCCTGCTATTTTTTCTCTTTTGAAATTTGGAAAGCTTGCCAGTTATCATACATGGATCACTAAGATCACTGCAGTAGTGATGAGTGTGGGTGTAGTAATGCTACTTGGATTTGATAATAATCTTTTGTTTCATGCTGCGATCTATTTTTTAGTGATCGCAACGGTTGAAAATATCGCGATCACGCTTATACTCCCGAAACAAAAAAAAGATATCTATTCTATCTGGCATGCGATGAAAGAGAGAACATAGAAAAAGGAGAAAATGGTGCAACTGACATTCTTGGGTACAAGCGCGGGGAAACCGACTAGAGAAAGAAATGTATCTGCACTTGCTTTGGAGTTTGAACAGGACAACAAATGGTATCTTTTTGACTGCGGTGAAGCCACGCAGCATCAGATACTTAGAAGCAGACTCTCGATCGGTAAATTGGATACGATCTTCATTACACATATGCATGGCGACCACTACTATGGTCTTCCCGGACTCTTGAGCTCAAAAAAACTCGATACCGCATTTAGACCTCTGACTCTATACGGTCCCACAGGGATCAAAAAATTTCTTGAGTGTGTGATAGATGTTTCATTTGAGAATCTTGGATATACGTTGAAGATCATAGAGTATAAAGCAGAGGAGACATTTGGTTTTGATAAGTTTTCATTGAAAGTCCTATCCCTTGAACACTCTATAGAAAGTTTTGCGTTTTATATCAAAGAGAACGATATTACGAACAGACTCAATGAAGCAAAATTGAGATCCTTCGGTCTGGAGCCATCGCCGCTGTATGGTGAACTGCAAAGGGGTAATTGCATTACATTCCAGGGTAAAAAGCTGGAACCAGGGGAGTTTATGCTTCCACCTGAAAGGGGAAGAAGATTGATCATAGCAGGAGATAACAGCAAGCCGGAAATACTCGGCAGATATCTTAAAGAGATCGATCTCTTGGTACATGAGTGTACCTATACGCAGCAAGATTATGATCATCTTCAGGCAAAAGTGCTGCACACGACTGCAAAAGACCTGGGAAAAGCAGTTCAAAAAAGGCATGTCAAAAATGTGATCGCTTCACATATCAACCCGAGGTATAACAACCATAGCATCAAGGGTACTGACGTACTCTATCATGAAATTAAAGCGTACTACAAAGGCAGAGTATTTATAGCGAATGATCTGGATGTTTATCGTCTCAGTAAAGATGGCATGGTTGAAAAACTATAGTTATATCGATGATCATGTAAAATCATTCAAGATAAATAATAGTATTTCAAATGCGATCAGAATAATGATGATCCATTCTAAAGTACTGCTGTGTTTATGGTTTTGCTCATCCGCAAGAATAGCCAATACCTCTTGCATCACATTCATCTTTCTATTAAGAATTTCGATACGGGATTGCAGCTCAAGATACTTTCTCATACTCTGATAATAGATATCCAGTTCAGGATACTCCCAGAAAAACTCCGGTGTATCTAAAAGTTCAAAATGTAAATAGATGTTTGATTTAGTGATAAAAAGACGTCCTCTCTCTTTGGCTATTTCCCGTCTGCTCATCTTTACACGACCGTTTTCAGCAAGATCCAAAGGAATATGTTCCGTTAATTCGAGGGCCTGTTTGATAGTGTCTTCAAAGTTTCCCAGCATGATAGATTGCTCAATGGCATAGGATATGGCAAGTTTTTTCAATTCATCATCAGAATCGATATAGATGGTGTCTAACTCAATTTTAACAGGCTGAATCGGAGAAATGTGATACTTGTAGTCTTCTAAGATCTTAACCGCACCGATGGAGGCACTGATCGTTTTAAGAAAGTACTCTTCATCATCAAAATCCCAAAATATGATCACGCCATATTTAAACAAAAAACAGAGATTGTTCTCTTTTTCAATGATCAGCACATCTTTTAAAAGTTTTGCACGAAAAGCGCCAACCACTTCTTTTCTGATCAGATCAAAGTCAAAACCATCGGTAAATTTATATGCTTTTATGATCCCCATCTCTTGGTCCTTTATAGTTTCCTAGAGTATATTATAGACTAAAAATGCATTTGTTATCACTAAAGTATAAGTATTTTATTTTGCTAGATGGTCCGATCTTAGTATGTAAGTGAATTCATCCTTATTGTTGTAACCTATGACATGTTTATAGCTCTTTTGTGTCTTATGGTCTATAAAGTGAATAATAGGTGTGAAACCGATATCAAACTCTTTTGGAAACGGATCTTTCTCTTTATTGAGAATCAGAGGAATATAGTTTTGCTGTATGATACTATTAATCTCATCTTTAAGCAGCACCCTTTGTTCAAATTTCCGACACCATGGACAGAAATTTGATACCAGTACAAGCATGACATTTTTCTTTATTTTTTGAGCTTTTTTGAGGGCTTCTTCATAATTGGTTTCATAACCCATCTCAGAAGCAAAGTGTTGTTCATCTATAGCTACTTTTGAGATCTTTTTATTCTCTTCGAGATATTGTTCAGAAAATTTTAAAAGCATTGTATCTAGAGTGTCTTCAAAGGCATCTTCGGGGTCATCACCATCTTTCAGTACAAAGTGCCCCATATCCTGATAGGTCAGTGCAAATGTTTTTTCATTGTTGTCTAAACGTTTGACCTCTTCACCAATGATCAGTTGAATATTGATCAGGATACTCTCATTGAACTTTGTCTCATTGACCAGTACAGCCAAAGATCTTGGATCATAACCTTTGGTGTCGATCTTAAGATCATCGGTCATGTTCTGTAGGCTTTCCATGATCATACTTTTATATGATTTTGGAATAGTCTTGCCGGAGATCTCCACCACCAAATAGACTTTGTTGACACCCGATAATGTAAATATCGTTGATGCGTTTAATAGGATATTGGTACAAAATACCAAGAGAAGGATTTTTTTTAATTTCATGATGGTTTACTCACTTTATTCGCTTTGTAATGTATTTTTTTGGTTTTTGGATTTTCTGGACCTCTAAATGCAGTATCCTTTTTATCCCAGTTCAATTTTTTTGCCTGTGCTTCATACGGTGCCCCAATGAGATAAAAAATAAAATCCCATATTCCAATAAAAAAATTCTTTATGAGCCCGAATAGATTTTTCATGACTGTCCTAACCCAAATACATTTGAAAGGGTATTAATATAGTTAAAATAACCCGTAATTGAAACAGCTTCAAGGATCTGTATATCGCTGTATCCATATGCCTTCAGTGTATCTATTTCTGATTTAAGAATTTTATAGTTTTCTTTTCCTGAGGCTTTGATACAAAAGTTCAATAAGGCTTTCTCACTTTCTGGAACATTCATAGTATCTACGCCATGAAGCACCTCTTCAATACGTGCTTCAGACATACCAAGCATTTTCGCAATACCTTTATGTACATCTACACACATTTTACAGCCATTCTCTAAAGAGATGAGCAGGGCAATGGATTCTTTCGTATCATAAGAGAGTGTTGTCTCATCCAACAGGTATCTCTGAATCATTCCATCTGTTGCAAAATAGACCTTTTCATCTAAAGCCAAGAGTTTAAATATATCACCCAGCTGTCCTGTCTTCTCCAGTATAGGTTGTGCTCTTTTTTGAATCTCCGGAGACATATCTTCAAATTCGGATAATTGTATGTGTGCCATTTATTTCCTTGATGTAAACAGTAATTCAAAACGTAAAGTTTAACTTAACGTTTTGAATTATATGCTATAATTCTTTAAATTAAAGTTAACCGTAAAAGGCTGAAAGATGGAATATAAAATATCTGAACTTGTTGCAAAGACAGGTGTCCCTAAATCAACCATTTTGTATTATATTAGAGAGGGCTTGCTTCCGGAAGCCAATAAGATCAAATCCAATGTGCATCGATACAATGATCAACATATAGAACTTATACGGTATATCAAATATATGCAAGAAGAGATAGGCAGCAGCAATGAACAGATCAGATTCGCACTGCAGAATCAAAATCAGTCTCTTTCCACGTCAGCAACCATGTTACAGCCATTGATGAATACACTCAGTGATATCCCTACAGATGCGAAACATTTTACCAAAGATGAGTTTATTGAACATTACAATGTAGATGCAACGCTCTTAGAGACGCTTTTAGACGATGGTGTCG
This sequence comes from Sulfurovum sp. XGS-02, assembly GCF_023213175.1. Taxonomy (GTDB): domain Bacteria; phylum Campylobacterota; class Campylobacteria; order Campylobacterales; family Sulfurovaceae; genus Sulfurovum. The sequence goes on along the minus strand of NZ_CP093312.1, from coordinate 1,170,359 downwards.
TGTTACCTCTACATGAAGATGATTATACAGACAGAGAGGCGAGTATAATCAAGCTAGTGATCTATTTTAAAGAAGTAGGTGTAGATTACAGTGTTTTAAAAGCATATGTAGAGCATGCCAAGGTACTCAGTGAACTTGAGTATCAAATGCAGGCCAAACTTTGCAGTGTACGTGGTGAGGAGAACTTCTCAACACTTTGGAAGATCATGTTTGAAACATTATTTAATGCAAAACCCTATCTTTTTAACCGTAATACCTACCAGGTTTTACTTCATGCAGTCAAGAGTGAGGTGAAACAATAATCCTTATGTATAACTTTTTACTTATACTTGGCGAACCTGGCAAATAGAGGATGGTGATCAGAGAGCTTATGGTTTCTTTCTATACTGTGTTCAAGAAGTTCAATACCTCTGTAAAAAATAAAATCCAAATGATTTCTCATAAAAGACTTCACCCTGTCACTTTTTGAAAAAGGTACAGGGGTAAAATACAGCTCTTTCATTTTGGTATGAAGGAATTTCATTCTTCTTTGATTCCAAGAGTTGAAGTCACCTGCGATGATCATGGCACCATCATAATCGTCAATGATATGCATGATGTTGTCTATCTCTTTGTAGTAGTGTCTGTTTTCTCTGAAATTGATTGCATGAAGATTTAAGATCAATAAGGGTGAACCGTCTTCAAAAGCGTGTTTCGTCAAAAGCAGGCTTTTACGGGGACCGAACATGAGCTCCTTGCCATGTGACAGAAAAGGCTTGCTGTACTCTGTTTTACATCTGCTTGCTGTCAGAACTCCGTAAAATGTAGAACCTTTTTCCAGATTTGCTGCAGCATTGAATGTGAGGCTTGGAAGATTGAGTTCCGTATTGTGTTTAAAATCAGCTTCCTGGAATAGATAGAAGTCAACCGGTTTTTTTTTGGAAAATTCTTCTATATAGTTACTGAAGGAAAAGGTATCATTGTTCTTATGCACATTCCAGCAAAGCACACTGAACTCATTTGGAACGGTATCATCACACACGGTATGAGAATAACTGTGATGATATAGAGAAGGTTTTATGATCAGGGATTTTAATTCGTTCAACATGAAATATTATAGCATAAAATGGCGTAGGATTTTTTCCCTGTCATAGAAATACTGGACCCATAGAAGAAAGCACTATCAATAGTAAAAAAAATAATATCTCATTAAGTAGAGGATGAAATATCTAATCCAATACTTCTCTAAGCGCCTCTTCTATGGTTGGGTATTTGAAGACGAAGTGACGTTCTAATAATCTTTCAGGGATAACACGTTGTCCTTCGGTCAGTACCGTTGCACCTTCTGAATAGAGAAATCTCAGGACAAATTTTGGTAAGGGTATCACTGTGGGCCTATGCAATATTTTCCCAAGTGTTTTCGTGAGCACTTTGTTCGTGACAGGATTTGGTGAGGAGAGATTGAAAGTACCTTTTAAGTCATTGTGACTGAATACGAACATATAAGCATTGAGAAGATCAGATATGTGTATCCAGCTAAATGGCTCACTACCATCTCCAATGGTCCCAGCAATACCTAATTTGAAAGATGGCAGCATTTTAGAGAGTGCACCGCCTCCTTTGCCCAGTACAACACCGAAACGAAAAATAACCACCCTGGTAAATGCATCTGCACGTTGAGCTTCAGCTTCCCAATCTTTACAGATCTTCGCTAAAAAATTATCCGAGTAGGTATAGTTTGATTCACTCATGGGACCGTTCGTAGCATAAATACCGATGGCAGAGGTAGAGATAAAAAGTTCCGGTTTCTTTTTCATGTTTGACATAGCCGTCACGATCTTCTTGGTCGTGATGATCCTACTGTCATATAGGACTTTTTTATAGGCATCATTCCACCTGTGGATGATCGGTGCACCGGCGAGATTGATGATGATGTCTACTCCTTCTAGTACTTTGGTGATCTCTGGTATATTCTTTTCGATATCTTTTCTTCCTAAAGGAAACACAGTATAGCCTTCTGCCTTGAAAAACGATTGCATATACATCCCTATGTAGCCGTTAGCCCCGATAATTGCTATTTTTTTCATTATTTCAATCTCCTTTATCATGAGAGTTAAGAAAGGATATGTCAACCTACATATACATTTTACAGATCCATGACTTTGTTATTTTAAACATGTTTTATGTAATACTTGTGTATTCGAAATAAATATCTATTATAGTCAAATATATTATCCTGTTAACTATTTGGGTGTAGAATAATAAAAAGGATGGCTTATGTCTCAGTATATTAAATGGTTTAATGAACTTGCTATAGAAGATGTTGACCTGGTCGGTGGTAAAAATGCCTCACTCGGTGAGATGTATCAAAACCTAACGCAGGAAGGTATCCGAATCCCTAATGGGTTTGCGATCACTGCGGATGCCTATCGTTTTGTGCTTGACAGTAATGACGTCTGGGGAAAACTGCATACGCAACTGGATGATCTTGACCCCGATGATGTCACTCAGTTACAGGAAAGAGGAAAGCGCTGTCGCGAGATCATCCATAACTGCACACTACCCGATGAGATGATAGATCAGATAGATCAAGCGTATCAAGCACTAAAAGAAGAATATGGCGAGGATGTAAGTCTCGCAGTAAGAAGCTCTGCAACCGCCGAAGACTCTCCGGAAGCATCCTTTGCCGGACAAAATGAAAGTTATCTGAACATTCAAGGGTTGGATGCCCTGTTGGATGCTTATAAGCGCTGTCTGGCTTCAAATTTTACAGACCGTTCCATACATTACAAATTTGTCCATGGATTTGATAATATGAAAGTCTATCTGAGCGTCGTTGTAATGAAAATGGTAAGAAGTGACATTGGTGAGAGCGGGGTCATGTTCTCTATTGATTCCGAGACAGGGTTTAAAGATGTTGTTTTTATCAATGCTGCGTACGGTTTGGGAGAGAACATTGTACAGGGGAGTATTGCTCCGGACAGTTTTTATGTCCATAAACCCACATTTAAAAAAGGGTATTGTGCCGTCTTAAGAAGAAAACTTGGCTCTAAAGCACTCAAAATGATCTTCTCAGAGAGTATCAACCAGGATAATCTTTCCGTTGAGTATACGAAGAATATAGATACCCCTAAAGAAGAAAAAGAGAAGTTCTGCATTAATGATGAGGATGTGCTGCTTCTGGCTGAGTATGCCATCAAAATCGAAGAACACTACTCGAAACAGGCAGGATATCAGAAACCGATGGATATGGAGTGGGCAAAAGACGGTGTGGATGGAGAGATCTACATCGTGCAGGCACGTCCGGAAACGGTGGAATCCAGAAGAGAAACCCGACATCTTGAAATGTACCGATTAAAAGAACAGAGTAAAGTGTTACTTACAGGTCAAGCTGTGGGTACGAAAATAGGTGCGGGAAAAGTATGTAAGATCGTTGATCCGAGTAACCTGGATGATTTTAAAGCTGGTGATGTACTAGTGGCAGAAACGACCAGTCCTGATTGGGAACCTGTGATGAAGATCGCCTCGGCAATTGTGACGAATACTGGAGGAAGAACCTGTCATGCAGCCATTGTTTCAAGAGAGTTGGGGAAACCAGCTATTGTCGGTGTCGAAAATGCTGTTGAAATGTTAGAAGACGGTCAAGAGATCACTGTAAGCTGTGCGGAGGGTGAAACCGGGTTTGTGCATGAAGGTATTTTAGATTTTGAGATCACTAAAACAGATCTTAGTACTCTACCTAAGACCAAGACACAGATCATGATGAATCTTGGGAACCCGGATATGGCATTTACATTGGCCTCACTTCCTGTCGATGGTATAGGACTGGCACGTATGGAGTTTATTATCAATACCTCCATCAAAGTACATCCGATGGCACTGATCCACCCTGAAAAGATCGATGAGACTACAGATAGAAAGATCGGTCAGCTTACAGCTGCCTATGACAATCCTCAATCCTATTTTGTCAAAGTCCTCTCCGAAGGGGTTGCCAGTATTGCATCCTCAGTCTATCCTCACCCTTGTGTAGTAAGGATGAGCGATTTTAAATCGAATGAATACGCTTCATTGCTTGGTGGAGAGTTCTTTGAACTGGATGAAGCCAATCCTATGATCGGTTTCCGCGGTGCTTCACGCTATACCCACCCAAACTATGAAGAAGGGTTTGCACTGGAATGTGCAGCAATGAAACATGTCAGAGAAGAGATGGGGTTTGATAATGTCATTTTGATGATACCGTTTTGTCGTAGAGTAGAAGAGGGGAAGAGAGTATTGGATGCTATGGAGAAATACGGTCTAAAGAGGGGTGAGAACGGTTTAAAGGTCTATGTTATGTGTGAGATACCGAATAATGTGATACAGATCGATGCATTCTGTACGCTTTTTGATGGGATAAGCATAGGTTCCAATGACCTGACCCAATTGACACTTGGGGTGGATAGAGATTCTGAAGTCGTTGCCTTTGATTATGATGAACGCGACCCTGGTGTGATGAAGATGATAGAAATGGCAGTGGAGGGTGCAACACGCAATCACAGACACAGCGGCATCTGCGGACAAGGACCTTCGGATTACCCTGAGATGGCAGAAGCTTTGGTCAAAATGGGTATAGAGTCCATCAGTTTGAATCCTGATACAGTGTTACAGACGATCTCTCACATCAGTGAACTGGAATCAAAACACCTCTAGCCACTTTTGAAGTCTAGTAATAGGCTGCAATGATCGCATAACAGACAAAGAACATCAGGTGGGATAATCCTTCGAAGTAGTTGGTCTGTCCCTCTTCTGTACTTTTCCATGCCAGAATAATGGTCATGATCAGTGCACCGATCTGCAGGGGATTAAAATCAAGAAAAAGATCGATCCCGCTGATGTGGGCCAGTCCGAGTAAAATGGGTACCGTAAGCAGGATCGAGACCACAGAGGCACCCATGGCAATATTGACCACTCTTTGGATCTGGTCATTTTTGGCTGCTTTGACAGCGGTAGCTATTTCAGGAGCAACTGCAATGATCGCAATGATCAAACCGGCCAGTCCGGCAGATATCCCAAAATCTTTTGCCATCTTGATACCATCGGTTGCAAACATCTCTGCACCGACAGAAATGATAGCGATCAGCACAAAGATGGTAATGAAATTTCCACTATTATTAAATCTTTCAAAAATATAGACACTGCTCTCTACCTCTTCCTCTTTCCCTTCCTCTTTCCGTTTTCTCAGTCTGAACATCCTGCTTCTTGCTGTTGCCTTGAAGAAGTGTGTATGGGTTCTTGTCTGAAAAATAAAAATGATGATATAAAAGAACATCAAGGCTACCGCAATGATCATACTTACCTCTTTGAGTACTTTTGGGTTATGGTCAGTCTGGTTTAGTAGGCTAGGTACAAGCAGTGCAAGGGCTGTCACCAACAGTATGGTAGTATAGGTACTGGAAGTCTCTTTGTTATGTTCCTGTTCGGTAAATTTCAACCCACCGATAAATACGGCAAGACCCAAAAGTACATTCATGTCGACGATCACAGCCGAAATAATACCGCCTTTGACGGTCTCTATGACTTTTGGATCATACAATGCTTGGAGTAGGATGATATACAGAAGAATGATCTCAACGATGACGGCACTGAAGGTCAGGACAAAACTTGCATAGGGTTCTTCAAGTCTCTGAGAAAGTATTTCAGCCACTTCTGATACAGTGAGTGAAAGCGTTGCAATACCCAATGCTGCAAAAGCAGTAGACAGGTAACCATTTCCATGTTGATGAAAAATGATCGCTGCCACTATGGCGATCATCCCCACGATAATATCCCAATAGTCTTCTATAAATTCTTCTAAGCGTGTGTCAGTTGTGTCCATAGATATACTCTTTTATAATAATATGATCGTTGCAAGTCCAAGAAAGCTGAAAAAGCCTACTACATCCGTTACCGTTGTTAAAAGTACAGTGGACCCTATGGCCGGGTCTACACCGAATTTTTTGAGTGTCAAGGGAATCACTGCACCGAAGAATCCTGCAGATAGAAGATTCACTATCATTGCTAGACCTATGACGATACCGAGCATAGGCAATTGAAACCAGATATAAGCGATCAAACCCATGGTTACAGCATACACAATGCCATTCATCAAAGAGATGAAAACCTCTTTATAAATGGTTTTTTTTGCCTCATCCGTCTCTATATCTCCCAGTGCCATCTGTCTGACTGTAACCGTCAGTGTTTGTGTCCCGGCATTACCTCCCATAGAAGCAACAATCGGCATTAGAATGGCAAGTGCGACCAGGGATTGTAGTGTCGCGTCGAAAAGTCCGATGACCAAAGATGCGGCAATCGCCGTTAAAAGGTTTATCCCCAGCCAGAGTCCTCTTGCACGTCCGATCTTCCAAATACTCTCCTCTTGTTCGGCTGTATCATTGACACCCGCAAGGTGATAGATCTGCTCTGTTGCACCTTCCTCTATGATATCATAGATGTCATCCGCAGTGATACGACCCATGAGTATGCCTCTTTTGTTGACCACGGCGATCACACTGAGGTCATAGTTCGCAACCGTTTCGATCACATTTTTTATCTCATCATGCGGCTCTACCGAGATGGTGATCTTTCCTTCTTCTATGACATCCTTGTAGAGTTCTTTGGGTCCATGAAGAATAAGATCTTCAAGGGGTATCATACCAACGAACTTTCTCTTGTTTGAAACAACAAATACATGATGGACATTGTCTATCTCTCTGTTAGCTTTCATCTTTTTTAGACGGTGTATTGAAGCACCGATGGTTTCATCTATATGTGCTTCAAAAACTTCTGTCTGCATATAAGAACCGGCTTCATGGTCTTCATATGAGATCAGTTCTTCAAGAGTATCCCTATCTTCCTCAGAAAGATTGGAGAGGATAGCATCTGCTTTCTCTTCATCTACTTCTTCAATATGCTGTATCAAGACTGCTGCATCATCCGTATCGAGTGATTCAGTAAGTTTTGCAAGTTTTTTAGGACCATAATGCGTATAGAGCTCTTCTTGTAAAGATTTTGGCAACTCAACAAGTACTTCTGCCAAAAGTATTCTTGGTAGTTTATTTAAAGATGCAGTATAGAGCTCTTCATCGACTTCTCTGATCTCTATGAGCAGATCAGCGATATCAAAAGGGTGTACCCCAATGTCAATACCCTCATTGTAGTGATCTATATGTTGTTCTAACGTATTTAACTTTTGCAAAAATTCTTCATTCATTGTTATTTTCCCGATGGTGTCAGTGGAGTGCATTTTGCATCCTTGATCTGTTTACTTTTTTTATCGTTTTTAACGTCTGTAAGATAGAAAATTATATCTTAGTATCGGTTATATTTTTGCTTATGGTAACGGTATAAAAAAGAGATATATCTATCATTCAAACCCTTTTTTACTGTATGTATCTAAGCTCAAATCAAACCATTAGAAAGTAAAATAAATATAGATAATATAAAGGAATCATCATGGCAACAGTAACTTCCCACGGAGCGGCGAAAGTAGTAACCGGCTCCTGTCATTTGCTTGCGATCGAGCACGGACCTCGTATCCTTATTGATTGCGGTATGTTTCAAGGACCTGAAGAGGATCGAAACTATTGTGCATTTGGTTTTGAGCCCTCCGAGATAGATTATCTTCTTATTACACATGCACACCTTGACCATGTCGGACGTATTCCTAAACTGGTCAAAGAAGGGTTTAACGGTGTGATCTATGCAACGGAAGCCACACGTGATATTGCAGAAATTATACTCCTTGACAGTGCCAAGATCATGAAAGAGGATTTTGAGACCAATTACAGGAAAGCACAGCGAAAGGGAAAAGAAGACGATGTGAGAGAACCTTTGTACGATGAAGATGATGTCGAAGCAGCATTTGATCTGACATGGGAATATCCTGAGTATGACAACACTATGATCATCATTCAAGAGTCTCTTAAAGTGACCTATCGCAATGCCGGGCATATACTCGGTGCCGCTTTTATAGAGATCACCTATAAGGAAGACAGTGTAGAACAGACCATTGTATTTTCCGGAGACATAGGCAATGATAAAAATCTGGTCATGGAAAATCTGGCAAAATGTCCCTATGCCAATTATCTCTATATAGAATCTACCTATGGTGACCGTAATCACAAAGACCTTGATGCAAGTATCGTAGAGTTCAAACGTGTGATCATCGATACCCTGCGTGATTGGGGTAATGTGCTGATACCTTCATTTGCCGTGGAACGTACACAAGAGATCCTGATCATCTTAAAAGAGATGTATGAGAGGAAAGAACTCCCCCATTGTAAGATATTTTTAGACAGTCCTATGGCCACACGTGCGACTGAAGTCTACAATAACTACAGTGATCTGCTCAGTAAGAAGTGTCAGGATTACAAAAAAAGAGACGGGACAGTGTTTGATTTTGAAAGTCTTATTTATACACCCGATGTTGAAGGCTCGAGAGCTATTAATGAGGTGGATACCCGTGCCATTATCATAGCAGGGAGTGGTATGTGTACGGGAGGAAGGATCATCCATCACTTTAAAAATCGTCTATGGAATCCTAAAAATGCCGTTATATTCGTGGGGTATCAGGCTATTGGAACGTTGGGACGTCATATCGTTGATGGTGCACGGTGGGTCAAGATATTTAATGAAGATATACTGATCAAAGCAAGTGTGCATACGATCAACGGATTTTCTGCACATGCGGACCAGGAAGGGATCATCAAATGGATATCACAGATGGAAGATCTTTACCGTATCTATCTGATACATGGAGAAGAGGACAAACAGACTATTTTACGAAGTGTGATTGAAAATGCGCTAGATAAAAAAGCACATATTGTAGAGAATGAAGAGGTGATCTATCTGGGATAAAGGTTTGGGTTTTCCCTCGTCCATCTGAAGAGTGAACGAGGTGAAAAAGCCGGGTTACTTATTTTTCTTTTTTGCTGCTTTCTCCGCTTTCTCTTTTTTCTTATAATCTTTAATATGCTTTTTGATTTCTTGTTTCAGCTCTTTTTTAAGCATGCTGTCCATCTGTTTTTTAATGTACTTTTTAATCTGTTTTTTTTCAATCATACTCCATCCTTTTTCTGTTTTAGGTTATTTAAAACACCTTCTTATATGATAGGACAAAAAGACTTTTATTTTTCTAAAACCTCTTCTCTATTAGCCAATGATGGTCTGCCTGTTTTTAGATATAAAATAATATACCCGACTATGGCAGAGAGAAATGATCCAAGCAGGATGGCCAATTTGTCTGCATAATGGTATATCTGTGTATCATTATAAGCCAGTGTATCTACAAAAAGACTCATGGTAAAACCAATCCCTGTGAGGACACTGACCCCATACATTAAGGTCCAGTTACTTCCTTGTGGTAAAGAGGCAAGTCCCATTTTTATAGCCAACCAGGAGAAACCAAATACACCCACTTGTTTACCGATAAAAAGACCAAGCATGATCCCTAGGGGTACAGGGCCGGCCATCTCTTCTATGGAGATACCTTGAAGGTCAACACCTGCATTCACAAATGCAAAGAGAGGCAAGATCATATAGGCGACCCAGTTATGGAGGTCATACTCCATCTCTTTTGCCATGGAGAAGTGATTACCTTCTTTATCTTTAGAAGAGAGAGGGATCATAAAAGCAAGTGCAACACCTGCAAGTGTGGCGTGTACCCCTGACTTGAGTACGGAAACCCATAGAATGATCCCTACGACGATATAGGCTGACTTAATGGCGACATGCATACGGTTCATAATCAAAAGTATAAAAAGTGCGATCGCTGCAATGGTGATAGACATGGTTGAAAGTTCACTGGTGTAAAAGAATGCAATGATCAAAATAGCACCTAAGTCATCGATAATAGCCAATGCCATCAAAAATACTTTTAAAGAGACAGGAACTCTCTTCCCAAGTAGAGATAAGATACCTAAAGCAAAGGCTATATCAGTAGCCGTAGGGATCGCCCATCCATTCATAGAAAAATCTTCACCTCTATTGAATGCGATAAAGATCAAAGCAGGTACGATCATTCCACCTAATGCAGCGATACCCGGTAAGGTGATCTGTGAAAGAGAAGAGAGATGTCCTTCCTGTACTTCACGCTTAATTTCAAGACCTATCACGAGGAAGAATACTGCCATTAGACCGTCATTGACCCATAAAAGAAGAGGTTTAGCGATCTGTAGATCTCCAAAACGTATTTCAACAGGCGTATGTAGAAAACTTGTATAGAACGTGGACATAAAAGAATTTTCGAGGAGCAGTGCCAATATCGTGGCAATGATCAGTAAAATACCTGCGGCTGATTCTTTTTTGATGAAATCCTGAAGAAACTGTGTGAACATGATTTTAACCCTCTATTATAAATTTCATTATTCTAACTAAAATTCACTAATCAAAATAAATAGCAAGTTAATATTGACAATTATATGAGAATGAACTAGAATAAGAACAAAGGAGTTGTCGTATGAAAAAGAACATAGAAGAAGTCATAGAACATGTACAGAAATCCACGAAAGTATCTGAGGAGAATAAACCTTTGATCCTTGAGAAACTTAAAGAGTGGAAAGAAGAAGATGATGCTATTGCAGAGGTCTCTGTACGGTTTGAAAACTGGTGGATGGAGATGGAACCTATCTTTGCTGAACTGGGTTGGATATAAATTGGTGGAGCTATATACACAATATACCTATGAAAAAAGATGGCAGAAAACCAGTGAAAAAGATGCACTGCGTATGATAGCAGAAGAGATGCCTGAAACAGATCCTGAGGCTACTTTAAAATACATCATCTCGCAGATAGAAAAGGGAAAGATCATTACACTGGGTGAGTGCCGGTTTAGTTCCAAAGCTATGTAATACTGTATTCTTACAGTAAATTTATATAGATAGAGAAGATACGCTATACCTTAAAGGAGTGTTTATGAAAAATTTTATGAGTGAGGTTGCTGTTCTTTTCTCTTACCCTAAGAACCTCATTAAGTTAGTAATTAGACTGATCTTGTCCTATGGATTTGCCACACCTGCTCTACTTAAGATAAACAATTTGGAAGATACTGTAACATGGTTTGAGAGTATGGCTATTCCTGTTCCCCTTTTATCAACCTATCTCGTTTCAAGTATTGAAACCATGGGAATCGTCCTTCTGTTTTTGGGACTCTTTACACGTTATATATCTATTTTACTGTCGTGTGTAATGTTGGGCGCCATATTTTTTGTCCATATAGAAAATGGGTTTTCCGTTGCAAATAATGGATTGGAGATACCACTTTACTATCTGTTGTTTCTTGTGTTTCTTGCCAGTTTCGGTGCTGGAAAATATAGTTTGGACAGGGTATTGTTCAAGGATGGTCTACATGACTAAAGAAAATCTCTTCTCTTATTTCCCTCTTTTTTCTGCGGACTGGGGTATATTCATTAAACTTTTACTCATTATATTGATACTGGTACTTGTCAATATCGCAATTTATGATAGGTTTATACAAAGAAAAAATCAACTTCTTATCAATTTTCCGCTTATAGGACGTATGAGATATCTTTTTTATATGTTGAGAAATCCAATGCGCCAATATTTTGGAGATGAGACATTTTATGATTCTTTTGAAAAAATTGAGTGGATTAATAAAGTGTCACATGGAGAAAATCCTTATTTGTCTTTTTCTCCCTCCAATCCTTACGGTAATCAAAAAACACTTTTCAGGCACGCCAATTTTGTCAATGAACTGCATGAAGTACAAGCTGACTTTTCTGTACGGTTTGGTGATAACAGAAAAATACCCTTTGAGAGTAAAAGTATCATAGGCAGGTCAGCTATGAGTGATGGGGCGGTCTCACCGGAGGGAACACGAGCGTATGCACGTGGTGCTTTTAATGGACAATTTCCTATCAATACAGGTGAGGGCGGTTTGACCTCTAACTTCCTTGCAACTCTCAAATTCAAGGATTGTGAGTGTTCTTATCTTGAGATGAAAGAGGGAACATGGTTCGCCAAGTCTATCTATAGGATCATGAGATTCTTTACCAATAGAGAAGTTTCTCAACGCCTTTACAGACGTATGGTTGTACGACAAAAAGACAGAGGTTCTTTCATTTTTGACAGGGCCAGACTGGTTTATTTCCGAATTAATTGGCATAGCCCTTTAGAGTCATTTCCGGAAAGCATATCCGAAGGTATACCGGATATTACATTCCAGATGGGAAGCGGACTGTATGGTGTAAGGGATGAAGAGGGGAATTTCAGTGATGATCTTTACCAGAAAGTGATGCGTTTCTGTCGCATGACCGAAGTAAAACTGGCACAGGGAGCAAAACAGACGGGAGGTAAGCTGCTTGCAACAAAGGTGAGTGATGATATTGCCTACTATAGAGGTGTACCTGCACATAAAGACCTTGTAAGCCCCAATCGGTTTCCTTATGCTCCCGACATGGAGACATTTTTTGATTTTATTGAACGTTTGCAGAAACTATCAGATAAACCGGTAGGTTTTAAGATCGTGATCTCATCACGAGAGAACTTTGAGACCTATGCCAAAGCGCTGAAAAAAAGAGTCTCAGAGGGGAAAGATATTGCCGATTTTATTACGATAGATGGCGGTGACGGCGGTTCTGCGACGGCACCTTTGGAGATGATGAGTAAAATCGGTTTACCAATACGCGAAGCACTCCTTATCGTCAATGAAGTGCTCAATGAATATGAACTTAGAGAACATATTAAGATCATCGCGAGTGAGAAGGTACTGACACCTGATGATGTGGTTGATCTGCTTTGTCATGGTGCTGACTTTATCAATATCGCCAGAGGTTTCATGATCGCTGCAGGCTGTATACGTGCGAGGGAGTGTAGTGGGGCAAACGGAAGGGACTGTCCTGTTGGGCTCAATACTATGAATGAGGCCAAAAGAAGTAAATATCTTGTCATTGAAAAATCAAAACACATTGCATTCTATCATCATCAACTGCTTCATGGTGTACGTTCGCTGCTTGCCGTGATGGGTAAAAGACACATCGATGAGCTCAGTATGGATGATGTTATAGTACGTTCAAAAAAAAGAGAAGAGAACCAAGCCTACTGTTCAAGTAAATCATAAAAACTATCTCTTTGTAAGTGTGATGTTCTTCTTCACACTTTCTTCATACTTCTATTTTATACTGCTTTCGTAATTAATACATATTCTAAAAGGATTAAAATGAATACGAATAATATTAAAGATAGAAGAAGTTTTTTAACTAAAATATTGGTTGCAGGAGCAAGTGGTGTAGCATTGCTTTCATCTTCAGCCTATGCAAAAAAAGAAACTACAGATACCACTGTAGTATTAACAGAAGATCAAAAAGATATGCTCTTCTACATCTACCAGGAAGAAAAAGTAGCTAGAGATGTATATATTACCCTGGGTAACATCTATACCGATGAAAATACATTTGCTTCTATTCAGATATCGGAACAGAGACATATGGATTCTGCAAAAGAATTGTGTGAAAAATACGGTGTGGACACTTCAGGGGTAGATGAAGATGCAGTAGGAAGCTTTGTATTACCGGTACTGCAAGAACTTTATGATACTTGTGTGGGTGAAGGTGAAAAATCACTTCTTGATGCACTGAAAATAGGTGAATTGATCGAATACACTGACATTGAAGACCTGGAGCATGCATCTGAAGGTATGCCAGAAGATGTTGTAGCTGTATTTGAAAGCCTGAAAGAGGGTAGTTTAAGTCACCTTGATGCATTTCAGACTGCGATCGAAAGAGCATAATTTATTATGCTCAAAAATAGAAGCAGTACTTTTTCATTGTTAGAGCCTAGTGATATACTTGCGCTTTACTATACTTCACTGTATAGCGGTGATCTTAGCACGGTCAAAGAGTTGATGACAACAGAGTCGTATAGTATGACTCTGGAAACATTCGGCTTAAGATTATCGTTGAGAGACCAAGAGTTCAAGGCACTGCTGAAAAATATAAAAGAAGATGAAGATGCGTTAGCAGTGGTTGAAACCAAGCTTTCCTACGACCTCATTGCTAGAAAGAACTCTCCTGAAATAGATATAAAGTCTGTATCATGGAACGGAGAAAAAAGACAGACAATTGACTACACAGAAGATGGGAAAATAAAGAAACTCTACTTTTCAAAAGAAAAAGATGGATGGAAAATAAACTACTACGCAGGCCGTAAAGTTAATTAAGGTTTTATAGTGGTTTTACACCGCTATAATTTATTGACATATTCAGCAACTGATCGTATCTCTTCATCACTATATCCATCAATGAATTGCTTTTTAACAATTTTAGCGATAGGTATAGCTTTTTTCTCACCTGTTGCAAATGCTTTTGTAAGTTTGACAAATTGATCAACTGGCATACCTTTGATAACATTTGAGTGTCCCAAAGCTTTCTTTTCTGCCATTTTACCATGACAGCTTGCACATTTTGTTTGATAGATCGACTCACCTGATGCTGCCATTAGCATACTTGTAGAAAGTACCGGTAACACAATTCTCATTAAACTCATTTATATTCTCCTCTAACATTTAATAGATTAAATGATAGCAGAATAATAAAAAAATTTCATCACCTGAAAGTAGTATATAGAGTTTATTTTATTTTGTTGACCAGATTAATTTAAATTCACTCCCTTTAGACGGCTCTGATTCCAGTTCGATCTTTATATCGTACTCTTTACAGATCTGATTCACTATATCCAGTCCTACACCAAATCCTCCATGTAAACTGTTCGTGGATTTAAAACGATCAAAGATACTTTTTTGATCTTCTTTTGAAATGCCGATACCATTGTCTTTTACAGAAAAGTATTGCTCTGTCAAATTCACTTGGATCTCACCATTTTTTTTGGAGAATTTTATCGCATTTGAGAGTAGGTTATCTATCAGTAATATCAGTTTTCGCTTATCCATACTGATCGTCTTGGGCTTTAAGAGCGTGTTCACCTTTAAGCCTTTGAATTGTATGAGTGTATCCATATATTTGATTCTTTCAAGCACAACATCTATTACATCTATGGGTGTGTCTTCATACTCTATATAGTCATGGAAAGAAGCAAAAGAGAGGTCTCTGTAAAGACTGGAGAGTGTTTTGGTTGCTATATCTATACGATCAAGTGAGCGAAGCTGTTTTGTATTGAGATTGTGTTTATCCATATGTTCGTAGCTCATCAGTATCGTACTGATAGGTGTATTCATCTCATGTGTGGCATCTTTCATGAATTTGGTGAGAGAGGCGATGGATCTTTTGATCGGAGACAACATGATCTTGGCCAAGAGCAGTGCGACAAAAAGTATAAAAACAAACCCATAAAATGCTATGCGAGTGATCTCTTCAATGATCTCATTTAACTTTTGTACATCAAGAGGTTTTTTGATCACTATGTATTTCACATCAAGATATTCTTTGTAGAGTGTCTCTACAAGATAGTACTCCTCATCATTGGCATAAAAGAGTTTGGTAAAATCAATATCATCCATAAATGTAGAAGCGAGCAGTTCTCTTTTGTTATCATAGAGTGCGATATCGTACCCCTCTTCATAAAAAGTGAACTGTTCGCTTTTGTTCATATGGTAGTATTCCAACTGTGCATTAATACTTCTTGCTTTGTATCTCATTTCCAAATGCATCTTCTCGATCAAAGCATTCTTTTGGTCTATATAATAAAGATAACCTACCCATGTGGCTAAAATACTGAGTGACCCCAGGTAGACCACCATGAAAATAATGACACTTTTG
This sequence comes from Sulfurovum sp. XGS-02, assembly GCF_023213175.1. Classification (GTDB taxonomy): domain Bacteria; phylum Campylobacterota; class Campylobacteria; order Campylobacterales; family Sulfurovaceae; genus Sulfurovum. Next base: position 1,154,634 of record NZ_CP093312.1, on the reverse strand, counting down.
GTACTGGCCTTCATCGGTCCGAGGTTTCCATTTCAAATCTGTAACCTAGACCTCTTAGATTCTGTATCATATCTTTTGTAAGATGCTTTCTAAGGTTTTTGATATGTGCTCTTAGAGATTCAGCTGAGGCTGTTTCATCATAATCCCATAGTACATCATAAAGACTTTCAAATGTGACGACCTCATTGGGATGTTTCAAAAAGTGCTTGAGCAGTTTAAGTTCTTTTTGCGGCAGAGAAACACTCTCTCCGTTTGTATGGAGTAATTCAGTATCTATATCAAAAGTGATATCTTTATCTATCTGTATCAGGGTAGAACGTTTTTGTGCAAAAGAACGCTTCTGAATGTTTTTAATACGTAAAAGAAGTTCCGCAAGTTCAAAAGGTTTTTTGAGGTAATCATCTGCACCGCTTTCAAAGCCTTGTGATACATCCTCTATGTCATTGAGTGATGTCACAAATATCGTAGGGGTCGCATCACCATTGTCCCGCAATGTTTTCAATAGATCAAAACCTTTGATCGCAGGCACATTGACATCGAAGATATAGAGATCATACTGTGTTTCATAGGCTTTATCTAGGGCTTCCTCTCCATCATAGACAAGGTCAAGCTCAAAATCATTGTCTTCAAGGTACTCTGACATGATATCTGCCAAACCTATATCATCTTCCAATAATAATATTTTCATCGGTACTCCTGATATTTACCATGATTATAACATACTCATGAAAAGAGTAGTTCATACTTTTTTCATACTTTTGTACTATAATAAACAAAAATTGAGAAAGGTGCGAATAATGAAATGTAAATATTTACTTCCTACACTTTGTATATTTGGCACCATGTCACTTCATGCAGAGCAGAAAGGATTAGGTAATATCCTTCAAGAAGCTGGGCAGAAGAAAGCACTGACTAAACCTGAGCCTCAAAAGAAACCGTCTAAAAATAAGAAACGCTTTATATTTAAAGATGAATATAAATCAAATGATATAGAATCTGGAAATAAGGCTGTGGCCGAAAAGAAATCAGAAAGTTATGATTATGACAACAGATCCAGGTTCAAATTCAAATTCAATGACGGTTCGGCACAGGGGAACTTCATGAGCGGATACGGCGGAAATGCAGGCATGGGCGGATCCATGGGTGGCGGAGCAGGTCAAGGTGGAGGAAGCGGCGGCGGAGGTAGAAGATAGACCTCTTTTCCTTCATAGATGCTTCACACTCTTATCCTATACTTTTAATGTAACACATAATATTTACATTCAAAGGATCTAACATGACAAAGAGTTTACGTATATTAAGTACAATAGCACTGCTTGCTTCTCCTTCACTATTTGCAGCGCAAGATACACTTCAAGAGCATCTTCGTATGGAACAACAGCTTCAACAGAAATACCAAAAAAGGCTAAAAGACGGTACAGGCAGTAGAGATAAAAATCAATATAAATACCAGTATCAGAACCAATACAGATATAATGGTACCAATTCAAACAGATCAGGCATGAGATCATCTTCTGGCCAAAGAAGCGGTGGGGGCGGTCGTCACTAAAACTTTCTCAATCATATGTGTAAAGGGGTTACCCTTTACCAAAAATGCACTCTACATCATGCATGCATACTCTTTTACCAATCAATTTACTGAAAACTCTCATCTATAAAAGACAAATTACTATAACCGATAAAGTAGTTACATATATCCATGCTTGAACCTTTTTGCGTACAATTTATACACTTTTCTTGATTTGTATTTTAGATACATGCTATAGTTAAAATGTATTTATTCTATAGGGAGGCAAACAGAATGAAGAAAATAAAAGGGTATCAGGTTGCGCTAGCGGGATTACTGACATTTGCAGGTCTGACACAAGAAGCAAAAGCATTACCAATGTTCACGACACAAACAGGTATGGACTGTACAGGATGTCATACACAGATCATGCCAAGACTGAATAAGTTTGGTAGAAAATTTGCCGCATCGGGTATGACGATGAGCCAACAAGTTGAAAATATGGATATTAATCCATCAGTCTTGATCAAATCTAAATATGCGAAAACATGGGATAAACCGGATGGAAAAGGTGCTATTAAAGAAGGTGATACCAATGATGGTGATTTTTCACATATACGTATGGCAACGATTTATCTAGGTGGTCGATTGACAGAGAACATAGGTGGTACACTTAATCTAGGTTATAGACAACACGAGGGTAGGTCGATCTCAGGAAGAGTGACCTATGCCAATGCTGTAGAAGATGGGTATTGGGGTATTACAGCATATTCAAATAACAGTCAGGGACCATTCTCAGGAATGGAATTCTATAATACAGGTTTGTACAAACCTCTAAGGATGTTTGACAATAAGGTCTATAGCAATGCAGCTCAAACGACGAAAGCCTATTCAAAAGGTGCAACAGGGTTACAACTATATTATGATAGAGATAATCTTCTAAATAGTGGAGACCACTTTTTTATCACTGCGGGTATTTACACACCTACACAAGATAATGCATACATAGATATGAATGATAATATCTTACCCTTTGCAAGAATAGCGTATGAACATCCTATAGGAGACTATAACGTTATGTTGGGCGCATTTATCATATCGGGTGGAGACACTGTTACAGATACTGAGACACTTAGTATGAAAAGAGAAACATATGGTTTCGATATACAGATAGAAGGTGATATAGCAGATAGAGAAGCCTCTTTGACAGTGACAAATATTCTTAAAAATAAAATTGAATTTACCGGTATTGGTGCACAATCAGATGACTCTGACACGGAAGATAGTTATAATTCGGCATTCTCTGTAGAAGGAGCTATTAGTATTACGCCGACCATTGTTACAAAAGTAGGCTATATGACATATAATGATGAGTTTGACTATCGGTATACTGGAAAAAATTCTAGACCATTGAAAATTAATGCAAAAGACCTTGACTCTGCTATCAATGTAGGTTTGGATTATGGATTTAATCTGATCAATAAAGATATGAAACTTGCGGTTGAGTATGCATGGATGAACCCATCACTGGATAGAGTTGAAAATTATCAGAGTTTTATGACGACACTTACTTTGCCATTCTAGAGCGATGGGTGGACAAAGAGATGGTGGCCGAGGTCACCACTAAAAAAGTACTATATATGAAGGGTATCTGTGACTTACAGTACCCTTACTCCTAAAATAGCTACTTATTCAGCCCATGAATATAGTTAGCAAGCCCATGCACCTCTTCTTTGGTATATTTGTTCATAAAATCTTTTTTTACACTTTTAACAAAAGGCATCGCTTTCCTTTCTCCTGATGCATAGTTTATGAGCGCTTTTTCTATCTCTTCGACCGGCATCTCTTTGATCGACCTAGAAGTTCCCATAGCTTTCATATCTCCGTTTGCACCGTGACAGCTTGCACACTTTTGCACATAGATATTCTGTGCAGGTGATGCAGAAAGAACACTTACTGCTAAAAGTGATACGCCTGTTTTTATGAATCTCATACTATTCCTTTTTAACTAAATTAGGTTTATTATATATTTATATCATTTGGATTCAGGTAATCTGTCTTGCTTATTTGTAACAGTGTGCTAGAATTTTATAGATAGTACAAGGCTATTTATAAAGGGAGGAAGAATGATAAAAATAAATAGACATAGTTTAGTAGCAGTGGGTATACTTGGATTCATCAGTTTGACAAGTGAAGTAAAAGCTTTGCCTCTGTTTGCTACACAGACAGGGATGGACTGTACTGCATGTCATATACAGCATATAGAAAGGCTCAACAAGTTCGGTAGAAAATTTTTGGCTTCAGGTATGACTATGAGCCAAAAATTTACAGATGCGAACAGCAGCGGTTCGGACATCAATCCATCGGTGATGTTCAAGTCCATCTATGAAAAAACAGACAATAAACCGGGTAAATCAGGAAAGGTCAAAGATACGATCGTGACCAATGACGGTATCTTATCTGTACCTAGAACCGCTGCACTCTATGTAGGGGGAAGGTTAACGAACAAACTTGGGGCCCTTGTCAACCTTTCTTATAAAGCGCAAAGGGACAATGCCATTTCCGGGAAAATGGTCTATGCCGAAGAGATACAAGATGGATATATGGGATTGGCAGCATATTCTACCGCTGACTTTGGCCCATTCTCAGGTATGGAAATTTACAACTCGGGTCTCTACAAACCGTTTAGAACGTTTGATATAAGAAGACTCTCCAATGCACTCCAGGCAACGGGGATAGGTTCTGGTGCGGCAACAGGACTGCAGGTTTACTATGACATAGATAGTGCATTGATCGGTGGCGATCATCTGTTTGCAACCGTAGGTATGTATGCTCAAGGCCAGGACAATAATCAACTGGAGCTTACAAGCAACCTGATCCCTTTTACCAGAATCGCCTACGAATACCCTCTAGGAGCTTATAACCTTATACTGGGCGGATTTGTCATGAACGGTGGAGATACGGTAGATGCTACAAGTTCTCTCAGCATAGAGCGTAAAACGTATGGAATGGATTTCATGGTTGAAGGTTACATCGGTGATAAAAGTGCTACTTTGACGATGAGCAAGGTCTTTAAAAATGAAGTAACTTACACAGGGATGGGTGCGGGCTCAACCAGTGACGTTGATAACCTAGATAATGAAGCATTCTCTGTAGGAGGAGAAGTGAACCTTACCCCGGATTTTGGTGTGAAACTCTCTTATCTTACAATGAATGATCGTTATGATTATGCGGATGGTGGAAAGGGTGAACTGAAGAAGGTCAATGTGCAAGATCTGGATCATGCCATCACTGTGGGTATGGACTACTCGTTCAAGTACTACCTGCCTATGAAGCTTTCGGTAGAGCATAGCTGGGCTAAACCGTCAAGATCAGATATAGAAGACTATAGGGACTTCCTGATCAGTTTCAATATGCTGTTTTAAGAAATAAGTATAATTTAACATTGACTTAACATTTATTTAGTAGAATAAATGTGTATAGTTTGAAAGTGGAGGAGACAAATTATGAAAAAAAACTATAAAAATAAAATTTTAGGTATGAGTGCTGCGGCAGCAATGCTGCTTAGCTCAAGTGCATATGCAGGGAAGATCATTACAGATACTGATACACAAGGTTGGAATGAATTGACCCAGTATGGTTTTGGTGGATGGAACTTAGAGAATGTAGTTGTGAATATTACAAGTGATCAAAACTTTAGTAATATTATTTATGGTGATATTTTCCCTGATCCTACGAGTACGGATGGCAGTTATCCGACAATGGATGATACAATGTCTTTTGAATCTATAATTAGTGTTGGTGGTGAAGAGAGAGGTAAGCTTCATGGGAAAGACTGGCCGGTAGGTGAACCCACAGGTATCAAAATTATCAATGGTGATTTGAATACACACAATGGAAAACCTGAAAATTGTATCATGACAACTTCATACTTGGCAGCAGAAGATAATGGAGGGATAAATGGATATCTTGACAGTGATACACCAGCACCTACAACATGTTCAAGTCCATTCCAGACACATAAACGTTTCAAGGTCAATATGACTGAAAATACGGTTGTAGATCATAATACTACCACTGGATATGGAAAGCCTGTAGAGCTTGTATTTAATCTTGATCCAACTGATGAAAGTACTGAAAATACTAGATATCAAGTTTTCCAAAAGATCAATAACTATACTGGCAAGAGATTAGAGGGATATAAGATCGAAGTATTAGATGAGAATGGAACAGTAAAACCTGACGATCTTACACTTTCTATTGGACTTCTTGAAAATCCTAAAGCAACAGGTGATGTAAATATTTGGGATGTGGAGGATATGGCAAACTTTTCTCATGGCCTATGGGGACCTAAAACATACGAAGAACCAGAGCCACATTTTCCTACAGATGGTTTCTTTGATTCAAAAAGAGCAGGTTTTGTTGTTGCTGAGTCAGGACATGGAACACCAGAACTCGTAGGTGGGCCTGATACACTGGGCAGTAATTATGAAGCACTCTTTGGTATGTGGTTACCTTCCAAATGGCAGCCAATCGGTATATTCTTTGATGATGACAATGATCCAACTACTGATGCAGAACTTGTAGCGTTCTGGGGTACAGTACCAAATGCACCTGAAGGTACAGCTCCTGCATGGCATAAGGGTAAGGATTACGTAAATGATGCTAATAGTTGGGCTGAGCCTTCACCGGAGGAGTTACTGACTTGGATGACTGATCCATTGTATGCACAAGGAAATATTGAAGATACACTTAACTTAGGGTTAAATTATATTGTGAATGTTGGGAAAAATTCTAATATAGGTGATACATTTACTATACGTATTACACCACGTGTTGCAGCAGATCAGACAGCTCCTAATTATATTATGGATGATAATGTAACGTATATTATGCCATCGACAGATTATAATGGTACAGATACACATCTTGTTATCAGTCCGGCACCGTATTTTAATCTAGATACTAACCTATCTGTGGGTGTAGCAGATACTAATGTGACAGGGGCGACTGATAGTGTAATCGATGAAGTAATAGTTGTACTTACAGCAAGTAATGGTGATGAAGAAAACCTTACACTGACAGAAACGGATGTTAACAGTTCTATATATGTGGGAACTATAGCGACTGATACAAATACTGTTGCTACACAGGATACAATCGTTAATGTGGTGAATGGAACTGTTGTAACAGCTACCTATAAAGGACTCACTGCAGAAACTACAGCAACAGATGGAATTGTTACACCACCAGTTACAGATCCAGATCTAGTTCCAAGCAGCGGTGGTGGAGGTTGTACATACAACCCTGACAGCAAGCACTTTGATATGATGTTCTTAGTAATGATGGCTCTTGGATTATTCTATCCATTCAGAAGAAGATTTATCAAATAGTCTTCTCCGTGAATAAAACACATATACAATATGGAGCAGCTATTCTAGCTGCTCCTCTTTTTGTTCTTTTCTATAACTACATTTTTCAACATCAATCAGTTGATATAGAACGATTATTTTCCGATACAAACTCTCTTTTTTTTCTTATCGTATTTTATCCGGTGATCGAGGAGTTGGCTTTTCGTGGGGTAATACAGGAGTATATCGCTTCAAAAACGGAACAATACCCTTCCATTTTCTTTTTGACAGTGGCTAATATAATGACATCAGTACTTTTTGTTTTGATACATTTTGTACATCATACACCTGTTTGGGCACTGTTGGTATTTGTGCCTTCTTTGATCTTTGGGTATTTTAAAGATCAGTATAATAACATAGTGCCTAGTATATTCCTGCACATGTTTTATAACTTCTGTTCTGTGTTTATGATCATATCGTAAGATACAGGCTTAGATACACATCGCCTGTTTGATCTTTTCCTGGTTGAGCTTTTTGATGAGCTTTGTGGAAAGTTCACCGTAACGCTCTTCGTCAAGATTGAGTTCAGATTGTATCTTTTCTTGCGGCACTTCATCTGCCCATGATCTTAAGAGTTTGAACTCTTTTTTAGTCAGTTTTACCTTGAGTACTTCCATGAGCTCTTCTGGCTCTTTAAGAGGGTGTACTAGCTTTTTAATGTGTTTTTCTATCTCTTCGTTTAGTGTTGACAATGTTTTTCCTATTTTGAAATTTGCATAATGAGAAGATACCCGATACCTGCAAGCAGTATGGTACCAAAAAGGTTAAGCGCCATGTTGGCAAAGGCATGGAGGTAATGTCCTGCTTCCAGTAAAAAGAAGCTCTCTATAGCGAAGGTAGAGTAGGTGGTCAGTGCACCTAGTATACCTGTCACTAAAAACGTTTTTACATGAGGTGACAGAGAAGTGTTCAGATGGAAATAAGCAAAAAGCATACCTATGATCAGACTTCCTATGAAATTCACTGCCAATGTTCCCAATGGAAGTGCATGGATAAAGTGCTTATTGACTGCCCCGTTGATAAGCAGTCTCAGTGTGGCACCTATAGCACCGCCGCTAGCGACTGCAATGATTGTTGCTAAACTCGTCATCTATAACCTTTTGCATGTTTTCTCTAAGTGTATCAAACCACTCTTTATCATCACTGTCCACAGTAAAACTAGGTAAAAAGGTATATTTTACAGTACCGCTGTGAGCGGTCCGGACATGTTCATTTAAGACCCATTTACTGCCTGTGATAACGATGGGCTGTATACGCAACCCCAGCTTCTCTGCTATGAGCTTAGTGCCTTGTTTAAAAGGAAGTAAAGGCTGTTTATTTGTTCTGGTACCTTCAGGGAAGATAGCTACAGGACGATGGTAGACCTCTTTAGACTCTTGTACATCTTTGATGAGTTTTATTAAACCGGCTTTATTTTGACGGTCCAGTGAGATCATCTCTCCATGACGTAAAAGATTACCGAACCATGGTGTCTCAAAAAGCTCTTTCTTAGCAACCCAGCGAAGATGGTTATTCTGCAAAGCTTCAAGTCCGATGATATCTACGATTCCCTGGTGGTTCATGACATACATATCTGCACTGGTATCCATCGTGCCTTCCTGGGCCAATCTGCCACCCATCATAAAAAGCGTCAGACGGTTGATGTGATGCACAATGGTACTTTTGTACTTACCGAACAGCATTAAAGCAGGTATCATAAAAACAGCGGTATTAAATGAGATGACAAATGCACCCCAGTAAAACCTAATGGTCGCAAAGATCTTCATTTTTGATCCATCCTATGACACCTTCTTTGTATTCCACTTTTTTAAAGCCATCACGTTCACTCAGCAGCATGGTGTCAAGCTTCTGGTCTATCTTTGTACTGACCGTACTAGTATGTGTCGGTAAAATATAAAGTGGGGCACCTTGCTTTACACATATTTTTTTATGCGGAATATAAAAGGTCAAAAGGGTGATAAATGAAACAACACCAAAAACCAGATAGAAGAAATCTCTTTTAAATAAGAACATGATAAAAAAGAAACCGACCAGAGACATGAATGTATACTTTTTTAATTTTTCAAAACTGTCTTCTTTAGGATTTAGATCAGACTGTGTCGTTACAGAAGCATCTACCACTTCTACAGGAACTTCTAAAAATTCATACTGTTTTTTGATCGTGTTGAAATAGGCAAATTTAAGCAGTTTGTCTTCTACAGGTAGTACGACGTAAAATTCACCCTCTACCTTTGCAAAATCACGTTTGATATTCTCTACACCGGACTCTTCTACTTTGTCAAGTTTCATATCTTCAAGGTTGGCTTCAAAGGCTTCTACGGAGAGGGTGACGATATGACGCTTCTCATCGTAGTTTGATACTTGTGAATTTTTGATCTTCATATCAGCTGCAAGTACATGACAGAACTCTTCATGTGGTTCAAGAGACTCTATAAAAACGGTATTGGGTCCAAGTGAGTGCTCTCCGCTTTCAGAAGAGATGAATAGTCTTGGAATACGTATATCCACATTTGAAGCTTTAAAATAAAAAGTATAGAAACTATCCGGACCATTATGGATGGTAAGCGGCTCTTTGAAAAGAGGTTGTATTTTACTTGAACTGTCAAAAGTGAATTGACGTTTACTTTCAGTTTTTTCACCAGGAGCGATAACGGTGACAGGGAAGAGTTGGTTCTCATATACCTTTTTTGGCATATAACTGTATTTAAATTCGTTCTGTGCACTGAGTAGCGTAGTATAAGCGAATATGAGTGCTATGACTAGCCATACAGAACGAAAGTGTTGCATTATGCTTCAAAACCTTGAAGCATACGTATACCGTCTTCACTTCCGAGTATTGCTTCTAAAGCACGCTCAGGGTGAGGCATAAGGCCAAATACATTTTTGGCTTCATTACATACACCTGCTATGGATGTTACCGAACCATTCACTACTACAGGATTACCTTTCTCATCTGAATAACGAAGAAGTATCTGTCCATTGGCTTCGAGCTTTTTAAAGCCTTCCTCATCGATATAATAATTACCGTCAGCATGAGCGATAGGGATGTTCAATACTTCGCCTTTCTCACATTTATTTAAAAATGCATTGTCATTGTTGATGACACAAAGTGTTTGGTGTTTCGAGATGAAGTGAAGGTTGTTGTTACGTTTCAATGCACCAGGAAGTAGTCCTGCTTCTGTAAGGATCTGGAAACCGTTACAGATACCCAGTACTTTACCACCGGCATTTGCATACGTTGATACGGCTTTCATGACAGGTGAAAATCGTGCAATAGACCCTGAACGCAGATAATCACCATAAGAGAATCCACCAGGTACAACCACAAGATCGATATCTTCTGGAAGTTGCTCGCTTTCATGCCATACAAGCTCTGTGGTATGTCCTAACTTTTCAAAAGCATACTGTGTATCAAACTCACAGTTTGTTCCCGGAAATCTTAATACTGCTACTTTCATATTAGTTTATCTCTATTGTATAGTCTTCGATAACCGTATTGGCAAGAAGTGTCTCACACATCTCTTTTACTTCAGCTTCAGCTGCCGCTTTATCTTCTGTATCCAGGTTAAGGATGATCTGTTTACCGATACGTACATCATTTACTCCGGCAAACCCTAAAGAGTCAAGTGCATGGTGCGCTGCTTTACCTTGCGGATCTAGAACACCTTCTTTTAAAAATACATTTACTACTGCTGTCATTACTATTCCTTATCTGTTTTTAATTCTGTCTAATACTTGTCTGTAGGCTTCAGTGAGTCCGCCCAAACCTTGTCTAAATCTGTCTTTGTCGAGCTTTTCGTCTGTTTTGGCATCCCAGAGTCTAAAGTTGTCCGGACTTAGTTCATCGATAAGGATGATATTTCCGTCCTTATCTCTACCGAATTCGATCTTGAAGTCTACCACTTTAATGTCAAGTCCTGCATAGAACTCTACAAGCAGTGTGTTGATCCTTCTTGCCATGTAACGAATATAATCAAGTTCGGATTCGTCATTGACCAGGTTCAAAATAAGACAGTGTTGATCGTTTAATTTCGGATCTCCAAGTGCATCATTCTTATAGTCAAATTCAACCAGCGTGAAAGGAAGTACGGTTTTGTCTTTAATACCAAGATTTTTGCTGAGACTCCCTGTAGCAATATTTCTTACGATCACTTCGATCTTGATCACTTCTGCAGCCTTATGAAGCATGTTGTTTTCATCTATAGTATCTACATAGTGGGTAGGGATACCTTTTTCCTGCAGATATTTGAAGAGTTCTGTTGATATCTGGTTGTTAAGGGCACCTTTGCCTTCTTCTGATGATTTTTTTTCACCGTTAAATGCAGTCAGGCTGTCTTTAAATTCGGAAATAAGAAGATTGTCATCTTCTGTTTTCCAGATTTTTTTTGCCTTACCTTCATACAAAAGTTCAGTCTTTGGCATTATATTTTTCCTTTAGTTGTGATGATCAAAGCTTTTAAGATGTCTACAGCACTTTTGAGTTGCAGATCTTTATATATCTGCTCTTCAGTGATGATCGTGTTATCTGTTTTTGTTGCGTTGGTTTCTGTATTTGGCTCGGTCTTGGATGAATTGGTCGTGCCATTGTTGATCTTCTCAAGCTCACTTTGTAGGTGCTTTTTGAGATCTTTTTCCTTAAGCATAGCAGAGTCTTCAATAAAATCTATTTTTCCAAGGGGTACAGTAATGTCAGGTGTTACACCCACTGCTTGTATCGTCCGTCCGCTCGGAAGGTAGTAACGCGCCACGGTAAGCTTCAGTGCTTCATCTGCACCTATTGGCATCACGACTTGAACAGAGCCTTTTCCAAATGTTTTTTCTCCAACGAGCACAGAACGGTTAAGGTCCTGAAGCGCCCCTGATACGATCTCAGAAGCAGATGCGGATCCTCCGTTGATGAGTATAACGATAGGTGTATCTTTGTCTGTACCCTTTTTGGTCGCTTTATACTCTATATTTTCACTCGCTACTTTTCCTTTTTGACTGACGATCACACCCTCATCAACAAAAAGGTCTGCAAGTCCGACAGCCTGGTCAAGCAGTCCCCCGGGATTATTTCTTAGATCCAGGATGATACCTTCGGTATCTTTGTTATCTTTGATAGCCTCCTGGACACCCTTAACCACTTTTTGGTCAAAAGAAGTGACATGGAGATAGAGTATATTATCTTCTATGGTCTTTGCATAGACAGACTGGATCTTAATGATGTCTCTGGTGATCTTCACTTCGAGAGGTTTGGCTTCACCTTTACGGATGATCGTTAGTACCAAAGAAGTTTTAGGTTTTCCTCTCATCAGTTTTACCGACTCATCGATACTCATACCGATAGTGGCTGTATCATTGATCTTCAAAATGATATCACCGGCTTTGATCCCCGCTTTATCTGCAGGTGTATCACTGATAGGGGCGATGACAGTCAGTGCACCGTCTTTCATACCTATGGAGATACCCAAACCTCCAAATTCACCTTTTGTCTGGACAGAGAGGTCTTTGAATTCCTTGGTGTCCATGAAAGAGGAGTGAGAATCGAGGTTGGCCATAAGACCTTTGAGGGCTTTATCTACAAGGTCTGTAGTATTGACATCATCTACATATTGACTCTCAATGACATTAAGAATTTGTGTAAATTTGATGTAGGCTTCCAGCTTTTCTTTGGCTGTAGAAGGTGCATGTGTTTTTGTAGCAGTATCTTTAGCCTGGGCGAAAGATCCAAACATGTATGCCACGCTTAAAGTGCTTACAAGTCCCGCAACAATAACTTTTTTGCTTTTCTTAATCATTAAGGTGATGTCTCCCTATGAGAATTGGTTTATAATTTTATTTAAAAACATCTAAGAGGTTGCTTTGAACGCTCAGTATTACTATACATAAGGAAGGTTAACCGTTTTTTATCTAAGAAGACAAACTCTTCTCGACCATACGTTTCAATTGCTTCATTGTAGCGGCTGAACTCTCCCCGCCATAAGAGACGGCTTCATAATAGCTGTCGACCTCTTTTAGTGCACTATTTTCCGGATGATCTTTCATATACCGTAAGAAGTACTGGTGCATTGTTTCATCTTTTTTTCTGATGTACCCTTCTTTCCTGAGTCTCTTTACAAGAGGTTCAATGATACAAAGTATTTTATGTCTGCAGCGAGGACGACGGAAATATGCAGTAATGCTGAAAGTGATCAAAACCAGGACCAGTAAAGAGAGTACAAAAAGTAAGACAAATCTCGGATTATCTTTTGCATACTGGATCAGTTGAAGTTGGCGGATATGACTGTAGTAGAGTATCCATGTCTCTACCTGATATTTTACATACATCAGATAGAGATTTACTCTTTCGATCAATGTCTTATCTTTTTGATTGGTATCCGTACCCAATAATTGAGCTGATTCCCCGTCTATTGCTGATGCGGTATTCGTTGTCTCAATTCTCACCCAGTGTTCATTGATATAGAGTTCGGCCCAGGCATGTGCATCACGCTCCTTTACGGCCAGATAATTATTGAGACTGTTGGTTTTGTCCGCCTTATAGCCTGTGACGATCCGCGAAGGTATCCCTGCCATGCGGGCCATGGTTACAAATGAAGATGCAAAATGTACACAATAACCCAAACGTCTGTCAAATAAAAAACTGTCTGCAGAGTTATTGATATCAAGTGCCTTCGGTTTTAAACTATAGGTCAATGACTGGTTTTGAAAGAAGTTGACAAGAGCAGAAGCTCTTTTATCAGTTTTTTTATAGTGGTTTTTGATTTTTTGTGCTTCCCGGTACGTTTTGGGATTGCGTTCTGGATCAAAATGTGTTGAAGCATCAAGCGTATCTTGGTCCAGATCATCATGAAATGTAGGAGTTAACACAGAACGTGCAGTATAATGTAGTGGTGCTTTTATAGGTTTTTCTACGGTACTTATGAGATCACTGTCCAACTCTGAATCATTAACTGCCTCCACAGGCATATCCAACAGATAGATCCAGCGTTTTTGTGTGGGGTACAAAGTCACTTTATACTCTACTGTTTCTCCCTGCATAGGATGATAGGTTCTGTTTTCTCTTTTGATATACTTAGGCAGTGTTTCCCAATGATCTTTTTTATCCACATAGAGTATACTTCCCCTGAAATAGAGTTTGTTAGACGAAGGGACCTCTTTATCAAAACCCACTTCCATGACAATTCGGTCTGAAGGGACCAGAAGGGCTTTAGAATCCAAGAACATTGTACCGTCATGTCCCATACGCTGTATCTTTTCACCTTTGAATCCGTAGTCTGCATGATCAAACGAGATACGGGGAAAGAAGATAAAAAGTACAACCACCCAAGGCAGAGAATACATAAACATAACCATGCTTGACCGGAAGCTCTCTATCATGTCACCGTCCATTCGGTGTGCCAGCAGAAGCCACAGTAGAAAGAAAATTTCAAATATGACATATGAGAGCATGACAATACCATGAAAGAAAAACAGGGACAAAGCCAGGAATAACATAGGGGAGAGCAGTAGATAAAAGTTGATCTCTTTTGTCAGTCTCTGCATGGAAACCACGATGATCAGAACATAAACGAGCAACTCCAGAAAAAGTTTTAAACGTGAGAGACCCCTGAATGAAAAGAGCCCGTACATTGACAGATAGAGTGCCAAAAGACCCATCAAAAAGACAAAAAGTATAAGATATTTGTCTGCAGGTGTTTTCTTGAAGAAGAGCAATGCTAACACCATGAATGAGAAGAGCAGCATAGGTACTTTCAGTATGAGCATCAGAGGAAAGAGCACGATAATGTAGGCTGTGTCTAAAAGCGCTAAAGGAGAGAGTTTAGTATCTTGCAAGTGTTTCAAGGATAACATCCGTACTCTCCTTTGCTGAATTTAAGACTCTGCTTGGCATCTGTATCATGAAAGGCAGGTTTTGTTTTTCACACTCGAGTACCCATAAACAGAGCTGGGATAAACGTGATTCATCATTTGTCGCTGCTGTATAAAAATTGAAAACCAGTTTAGGTGTCCGTGTCTCTTTACTGAAGACCTTGACGGACATCTCTCCTTTTGCCACAGATGCCCAGTGGATATGGGAAAGTTTTTGTGACCCGTCATAGGTACGCAGGCCGTCAAACTCTTTTTCCTCCCCGTAATGGTTCTCTTCCTGCTGTAAAAAGTCATGAAGGGAGATGCCTTTGGGCTGGGGGTAGACCATTCCTTGATAGGAGTCATCTATCTTCATGACCAAACGTACGGTTGAAAGAGGATATTTACTTTCCAGGTAGCAGCCTGTATGGGTAAAACTGCCGCGTTTTTCGGGCAGTACAGGCAGCTGCACGATCGTTGATGCATCACCTTTAATCGGTCCGAGCGGTATGGAAGTATCTTCATGACGGAGCATGACAGACCATGATGTTGTTGCTGAATCATTATTTATTTGCATAGAAAGATGACCCTCTTGATGTGCAAAAAGACGTCCGGAACGTACATAAGAGGCTTTAAGGTGTCCAAGATTCAAGATCCCTATCGGCCCTGCAGAAAATGCAAGAGAAAAGACAAAAAAAAGCGTAATGTACACAAGGTTGAAATCATGCATATAGGCTTCTAGAAAAAGCCCGAAAAGCAGAACTACTACAACTGCACTGTAGCGCGTAGCGTGCTGGTCTATGCGTTTATATATCTGAGCGAACGTGCGTAAAGATTTCATCATGTATACGTTTGGCTGTGGTGGAACCTTCTTTAAACTGCAGGCGGTGTGAGCAGACAACAGCAGTGACTGCCTGCAAGTCATCCGCAGTGGCATAGGTACGGCCCTGAAGCATTGCCCAGGATCTGGTCATGGCGGTCAGAGAGAGTGCCCCGCGTGTAGAGAGTCCATACTCAAATACGCCGCTCTCTCTTGTATATGCGATGATCTCCTGAAGAAAATCCAATAGTGTCTCACTCAGCGTGACCTCTGAAGCCTGTTTCATGTAGCTTTCTATCTGCTGGGGTCTCAGAAGGGTTTCGGATACAGCGGAACTGTGTCCTCTTTCACCTTTTAAGATCTCTCTTTCCGATACACTGTCAGGATATCCAATGCCAAATGAACACATAAAACGGTCCAGTTGGGAGGTGGGCAGAGGAAAAGTACCTACCTCTTCATGTGGATTTTGTGTCCCTATGACAAAGAAAGGTTTGGGTAGAGTATGCAGTGTTCCGTCTATGCTGATGGACCCTTCTTCCATAGCCTGGAGCAGGGCAGACTGTGTCTTAGGCATGGAACGGTTGATCTCATCGGCCAAAAGAAAAGAGGTAAAGATAGGCCCCTTTTTAAAGATAAAAGCGCCTTCTTTCTGGTTATAGTAGTTGACCCCGAGTATATCTGATGGAAGCATGTCAGAGGTGAACTGTATACGGCCAAAGTCCAGTCCTAAGACTTGAGAGAGATGTTTTGCCAATGTGGTTTTCCCCACACCGGGGATATCTTCTAAAAGCAAATGCCCGCCTGCAAAAAAAGTCGCCAAAGATAAAGCGATCGTCTCTCTTTTCCCCACCAAATGGGTCTCTATAGCATCAATGAGAACGGTAAATTCTGAAGCAATTGTGTAATTCATAGATATATCATAACGTAATTTACTTTGAAAGATTTTCTGGTTTCAGAATTTTTATAGATCTATCTAAATTGGAGAAATATAATTGCACATATACTACACGAGAAGTAAGTATATTATTAAGATGAATACCATAGATAACACTACATAAATCATTTTATTAAATAAACTTGACAATAAGTGACTAAAGGTTGTATAATAATTCAAATCTAATACATTTTAAGGAGTTATTCTATGAGTATACTGGAAAAATTAACCAACCAAATGCAAGGTACGATCGAATCGGGGGTATCTTTAGCATTACATAATAAAAATCAAGAAGTAGAACCTATACATTTACTTTGGGCACTGCTTACGAATTCCGGATCTATCTTACATCAGGCGCTTAATAAAATGAATGTTGATAAGGCAGCCATTGAATTAGAGACAAAAAGTATTGCCAATAAATTACCGACAGTCTCTTCTGTGACCAAAGAGAACATTAAACTTTCACAAAACCTGGTACGTACTTTACAAAATGCAGAAGGTGTGATGGCTGCAAACGGCGACCAGTATCTTGCTGTTGATGCATGGCTTATGGCAAATGTAGGAGAGAGTTTTATCCGTGATACCATGTCAAAATATCTTGATATCTCTGAATTTGAAAAAACGTTAGAGAGTATTCGAGGCGGAAAACAGATAGACTCTCAAAGTGGTGATGAAACCCTTGAAGCACTTGCGCAGTATGGTATCGACCTGAACCAAAAAGCGCTTGACGGTGAGCTTGACCCAGTTATTGGTAGAGATGAAGAGGTACAGCGTATGATGCAGATACTCATTCGTAAAACCAAGAATAACCCTATACTTATCGGTGAACCGGGTACCGGTAAAACAGCTATCGTAGAAGGACTGGCACAAAGGATCGTTAATAAAGAGGTTCCTCTCAGTCTTCAGAACATGCGCGTGATCTCACTGGATATGAGCAGACTGATCGCCGGTGCAAAGTACAGAGGTGAGTTTGAGGACAGACTCAAAGCCATCGTGGATGAAGTCAAAGAGGCAGCCAATGTCATTTTGTTCATCGATGAGATCCATACGATCGTCGGTGCAGGCGCAAGCGAAGGAAGTATGGATGCGGCAAACATCCTTAAACCGGCCCTGGCACGTGGTGAACTCCATACGATCGGTGCAACGACACTCAAAGAGTATAGAAAGTATTTTGAAAAAGATGCTGCACTGCAAAGACGTTTCCAGCCTGTGAAAGTTGATGAACCTAGTATCAATGAAGCGTTGCAGATCCTTAGAGGTATCAAAGACAAGCTCGAAGCGCACCATAATGTCAATATCACAGATTCTGCGTTAGTCGCCTCGGCAAAACTGAGTGACCGTTACATTACGGACAGGTTCTTGCCGGATAAAGCCATAGACCTGATAGATGAAGCTGCAGCGGAACTTAAGATGCAGATAGAGTCTGAACCTATGGATCTTGCAAAGTCTAAACGTGATATATCGACACTTCAGGTTGAAAAAGAGGCACTTAAGATGGAGGAGAGTGATAAAAACTCTACACGTCTGGAAGAGATAGAAAAGGAGTTGGCAGATCTGGAAGAGAGACGTGTATCGCTTCAGAATCAATTTGACAATGAAAAGAATGTCTTCAATGAGATCGCTGAGATCAAATCAAATATTGATTCACTTAAAACACAGGCAGAACATGTAAAAAGAGAAGGTGATTTTAACAAAGCAGCAGAGATCGAATATGGTCAGATCCCAGCACAGCAAGAGAAGTTAAAAGGTCTTGAAGAGAAGTGGAACCAGATGATGTCTGAAGGTACACTGCTTAAGAATTCTGTGGATGAAGAGATGATCGCCAGCATTGTAAGCCGTTGGACGGGTATCTCGGTCAGCAAGATGCTGCAGGGTGAAAAAGAGAAGATCCTTGCGATAGAAAGCATTCTCAAAGAAGAGGTAGTAGGGCAGGAAGAAGCACTCAAAGCTGTTGCACGTGCCATTAAGCGTAATAAAGCAGGTCTGAGTGATATCAACCGTCCTATCGGTAGCTTTATGTTCCTTGGTCCAACGGGTGTAGGTAAAACACAGGTGGCTAAAACACTTGCAAAATTCCTATTTGACTCAGAGAAGTCACTGATCCGTATCGATATGAGTGAATATATGGAGAAACATGCTGCCAGTAGACTTGTAGGGGCACCTCCGGGATATGTCGGTTATGAAGAGGGCGGACAACTGACTGAGGCAGTGAGAAGAAAACCTTATTCAGTCGTACTCTTTGATGAGATAGAAAAGGCACACCCTGATGTCTTCAATACGCTCTTGCAGGTACTCGATGATGGCCGTTTGACGGACAATAAAGGTGTCACGATCGATTTTAAGAACACGATCATCATCATGACGTCGAATATCGCATCTGACAAGATCATGACCATCACAGACAAAGAAGAGAGAAGAGCAGCGGTAAATGATGAATTGAAACGAAACTTTAAACCGGAGTTCCTCAACCGTCTGGATGACCAGGTGATCTTTAATCCACTTGACCTTGATGCCATTACGAGCATCGTGGATATTTTATTTAAAAGTATCCAAAGTAAACTTGCTGAGCGTGATATCAGTATCACTCTGACAGACAATGCTAAAGCATACATTGCTGAAGCCGGTTTCGACCCTGTCTATGGTGCTCGTCCATTAAAAAGAGCGCTCTACGAAGTGGTAGAAGATAGGCTTGCAGAACTCATACTTGAAGATAAGGTGGTTGAAGGTTCATCAGTAAGCTTTGATGTTGCAGAGGGTGAGATAGTCGTTCATATCTCTTAACCCACCAAAAAAACCTTTTTGGTCATACCTATTTAAGGTATGACCTTCAATGATAAAAGCGGTGAATGATATATTCATAGGCCAGCTTTATCATCTGTTTCTTTCTCTATTTACCTATTTCTTTGATACCTTCTAAAAGCCCTGATATTTTTCAAATGTTCGTCATAGGTTACCGTAAAGTCATGCGTACCATTTTCATTCAGCATAAAGAAAATATAATTGCTTTTTATTGGTTTCACGGAAGCTTTCAGGGCATCTAAAGTGACTGTACTGAGGGGATGTGGCGGTAAGCCACTACGTTTGTATGTATTATAGGCACTCTCATCACTTCTGATACGTTCCGGTGTAACGATGGTATGTGCATAGGGGCCATAATTGAGCGTACCATCCATCTGCAACCGCATACCTTTTTCAAGACGATTGTGGATTACTGAAGAGATCAGTGGCATCTCTACTATAGAATTACTCTCTTTTTGTATGATGGAGGCGATGATATGGACCATTTTCAATTCGTACTGTTGTGGAGATGTTGCAAAATACTCTTTTACAAATGTGTTTAATGTTTGTCTGGATTTATAGAAGATGTAACGCATCGTTGTATTTTCATCTGCTTTACGAGCAAGGGTATAGCGTTGGGCCAGTATATCTGATTCTTTAAACCAGGCAAGTCTATTGTATGTGTTTAAAAGTTGTTCCTGATCGAGTTTCATATCATTCGCAAGACGGGCGGTAAGTTCTTCTTTCGTTTCACCGGCATAGACCACCACATCCATAAGTTCATCTGTTTTTTGTTGATAGAGATGTTGGAAAAATAAAAAGCGTCCCTGTTCAGATGGCTCAACACTGTACCATCCCACTTCGGGAGTTTTTCTGAGCTTTAACATCAGTTTATCCATCCAGGTAACTTCGTAGCCGTTTGTTTTGAGTGTTTTGATCACGTCATCTAGGTTTGACGAAGAGATATAGAACGTTTTGGTTCCTTCATTGATCGGAATAAAATTATAAGCAATAGGAATCAGTAATAGTAGTATGTAGAGTTCAAAGTAAAGAACAAAATTTCTGTATAGATCTAAAAGTATCTTTTTCATAACTGCCTATGACTTTATAGTTGATTTTATTTGACCATTATATCAAAGTTGTATAATTTGGTATGGATATATGTCAAATTGTCATACATATGAAGTGTTATAGAGATGCAAAGTGTCTAAAAAGGAGAGATATCCATGATTCCGTTTAATCATTTGGGTTGGATATTCAAATACATCGGACCAGCCATATATCCCCGTAAAGTACGAGTGTCTCTTTGCACTTTTTTAATACCACTTCCAAGATCTGCATCGGTACTGGACCTTGGTGCAGGAACCGGCATTATGAGTGAGTTTGCGTATGCATGTAGAAGCGATCTTCGATTTACAGCAGTTGACCCTGCCGAGGGTATGTTGAAATATTCTGCTGAATATATACAAACACATAAAGCCGTTGCAGAAAGACTCCCTTTTGAAGAAAATAGCTTTGAGGCGATCCTGATCGGTGAAGCACTGCATCATTTTGTTGATATTGAAGCATCAATAGATGAGATCGTACGTGTACTTAAGAAAGAGGGAAAACTCTTTATCTATGATTTTGATTCGAGTACCTTTATAGGTAAAGTGCTCTGCAGGGTGGAAAAAATATTGGGTGAACCCGGTAATTTTTTCACACCTGGAAGACTGGAAGAGATACTGAGAAGTCACGGTTTTTCAGTATCTATACGTCAGTATGGCTGGCGATATACCATTGATGCCAAATTATCAGTCCAATAAAAAAATCTAAAATCCAGTGAGGTGAGCTACTGAATTTTAGGGAGTGAAAAATAAAACAGAAAACCTCATAAAGTTATATATTCTATAAGGTTTTGATAACTTCATTATTTTGTACATTTTACATAGTTGGTTAATACATCTTCCCATGCTTTGTCAGAATCAAAGTTATCAACCAAAGCACTTTTTGACTGCTCCCCTAAGAAAGCACGCATACCATGCTGAATCATATAATTTGGATAATAGGCTGGTTTACCTAATTCTTTCAATGCACTACATATTGTATTTAGCTCACCATTGACCTTTTTCAGTGCTAATTGAAACTCATTCGTATCAGTTTCATTTAAATTGCCTAAATAATTCATTCGTAAAACAGGAATTGCTTGATGCGCAGTCTGGTCTTTGACTCTATATGCATCGAAACGTCCATATGCCAATGCGGTAAAATAGAGTTCACCGGCTTTTTGATAATCTGATTTCTCAAGACACTTTGCAATCCCAACAAAAATATCTGCAGGAGTGTTTGTATTGGTAAGTTCTTTTACTTCAATACAATTAGTTGGGTATTTTGATTCTAAATTGCCTTTTGTCTCAATATTATAGATCTCAGCATTTGCTGTAACAACACACAATGTAGTAAATACATATAAGAATTTTTTCATGCGTAATGCTCTCCAAAAGTTTTTATTGTAACTGTCATATTGCAGCGTTGAAGTATAAATAACTTAGAGAACTTCAACACTTTTATTTAAAGCAGGGAGCCAGTCTATTGATATAAAAGGTCCACCTTCTTTTTCTTTACAGCTTTCTAAAGGTTTTACTGTCATATTCGTTACTTTGTGACTATGTATGTTTCGTTTCTTGATTTCAACATCATACATATCATCTTCATAGACAGCATCAATTAGATATGTATAGTTACTCTTTGGTGTAACATAGGAACCTAATGTTATATTTTGTGATCCTGAAAGCAATGACATTGTCTTGAAATTAATACGAAGATAATAGTGTTTATTATTGATAAGTGCAAACTTATTTATCCCGTTATGGAGTTTCATTTCCCCTTTCATCTTCTGATCACATGGTCCATCCAATTCATACACTTCCAAATATGTACTGCTGTCAGCCTTAACATTTACAACAAGGTTTTTCTTACCCTCCTGTTGATAAGCTCCTGCTGAAGAACAACCATTCAGGAGGAATGCTATACTGGTAAGGGTATAAAATAATAATATACGTATCATATTCATGGTGCAATATTTGGACATGATCTAGATCCGGTTTTTGCCCAATTCTTTATAGCATTAACAATATCCTCTTGAACACCCATCAACATTGAACCACGATAAATATCAACTTGTGTTTTATTACCTTTATTATGTAAATCTACAACTGCAATGAAATAACCGTCTTTGAAAGCCTCACCGTAAATAGCAGAGGTCATACCTGACTGTAGACTATCTGAATCACCTTTTACTTCTAAAGTAGATAATGTACGGCCTCTTTTAAACTTTGTTTTATAGTACATGGTGTCCGTACTTGTTTGCATGTAGTATCCATTGTGTGTTGTACTTGTATGTTTAAATGCTTTATTTAAACATTTATTTGAATTCCTTTGAAGCAAACTAGCAACTTTATAATATGGACGATTTACAACAAAGCTATCCTTTTTAGTACTAAACATACCACTGCCGACTGAATCACGAACCTCTTGAGAAGTAGTCGGTGATGATGAACTTGCACATCCACTAAAGACAGCTGTCAACAATAGAGCGCTGGAGATTATTATAGTTTTTTTCATTAAACATCCTAAATTTTGAAGTTTAAGATTGTAACAAGGTTAAGATTTAATTAAGCTTTTCTATTTCCTAATTCTATACAATAATTTATTCTAATATAAAAAAGGGGGGGGGAAAGATAAATGATTTTTAATAAAAAGAGACCTATTGAAGTCTTCATCAAGGCATAAGTAGAGTTATTATGCATATTTGGCTAGAAAGGCATTGAGCTGATTTGCAAAGGCATGGGCATCTTTTGGACCAAATGCCTTGGGTCCGCCTGTCATCTCACCACTCTCTCGAATACTTTCCATAAGATTTCTCATGGCCAGATATTGTTTAATGTTATCTACGCTGTAGAGCTCACCTCTATAGTCTATGGCATGCGCATCCTTACTTACGATCCTGTCTGCAAGTGGGATGTCTGCAGTGATGACAAGGTCACCAGCCTCACATAATTCTACGATATGATGATCTGCCTCATCAGCACCCTGATCTACGATGATGTATTCGATGTGTTTTGATTGACCAATATGGATCTTTTTATTGGCTATGACCTTGGTAGATAGGGCCAGACGTTCTATGCTTCGTAAGACGATGGGTTTAAGAAGATTGGGGAACGCATCACCATCAATGAAGAGTGTCATAGGATCTCTTTGACTCTACCGACTTCACCGGTATTCAAACGTACTTTGATACCGTGGGGATGGGTAGGGGAATTGGTGAGGATCTTCTGTACTTTGCCATAGGTAAGTCTTCCTGTTCCTTGATCTTCTTTCAGTACCACTGCAACATCCAAACCATATTTGATATTTGCTCTTTTTTGCCCACCAGTCATTTTAAGCCTTTGGTTCGTAGTTCAGTATTTTTTTGACTGTCTCCACAGAACAGAAAAAGAGTGCATCAAACAGAGGGTTTAATTTTGTTTTATGCTCATCTATCGTATCAAAAGGTTGAAAGAGAAACCCTGGTCCATCTTCTTTATGGGCAGGTTTTACATGAAAAACAATAGGTTTTAAAGTACGTACGACATTGAGTATCTTTTTATAGCTCTTCGCATCAGGATCGGGTAGAAAATTGTCTTGAGCATTCTCATTGACACGTGCTTTAAGCAAAAGTTGGAGCTTGTCATTGAAGATCACCTTATTCCATTTGATCGTACCAAGATCCATATCAAATTGACAATTGCCTGCCGTAAGTGGATGAGGCTTTGTTTCACGTATGGCTTCTAAGAGATGAAGAAAGAAGTTCTTTCCTCCAAAGTTGTTTGCACACTGTAAAAGTTGTTCATGGTAAAGCTTTTTTTCTTCATCTGTTAAAGCGTTGAAGTCGCACATAGCACTTCCTTGTATTTTTTTGCAATTATACCCGAATTTGCAGCTTGTATATATTTAGTTTGTATGGTTATAATCTTCTTATGCTAAATGAAAAACGTATAGACCGTATTGATGATGTATTGAGTAAAAAACAACCTGACCTGCAAGTGATGCTGGACAATGTCCACAGTTCACAAAACCTTTCAGCTATTATACGTTCAGCTGATGCGGTGGGAGTACTTGATATTTACTACACTAGCAAGGCAGATGAAAGTCTTCGTATCCACAAAACGATCACACAGGGTGCACACAGATGGACTCACCGTTACCGTATGCATGATGATAAGAAGGCAGCATTTATAAAGGGAAAAAAGGCGCAGGGTTTTCAAGTAGTTGTGACCCATCTTGATGAACGGGCTGTCTCTTTTCGGCACGTAGACTATACAAAACCGACACTGCTTGTGATGGGAAATGAAAAAGATGGGGTTTCTGCAGATATAGTGGAGTTGGCTGATGAAGTCATCATCATCCCGATGTTAGGGATGGTACAAAGTCTTAATGTCTCTGTTGCCACGGGTCTGATACTCTATGAAGCGCAAAGACAACGTGAAGATGCCGGCAGTTACGATACTTCTGTTTTGAGCCATGAAAAAAAAGAAGAGATAAAAGCAGAGTGGATCTATAGGGATACCATTGTTCGAAAGAGTAAAGGCCGGATAATGTCAGAGTTCAATGATGAGATATTGGATTTTTAATCTACACAATGGTTACACTTTTATACTCTATGATACAATAAATTGAAAGGATTTACATGTTAAGTAAAACACAATATTTAGGGCTAATTACGGTGGCATCTTCCACTTTGTTCTTCTCCGGATGTACAACCTATCATTCAGGGTACTATAATACCGGATATTATGACCCGGCGCCTTACTCTAGTGTGAGGGTGTCTCTTTCAAACTACAGTTATCCATATTATTATGGTGTACCATATTACTATTACAGTGGGATCTACTACTATGGTGGATATTACAAAGATGGGTATTACTATTATGGAAGAAGAAAGTTCCGTCATGGACACTATTATCACAATAATTATCGTTACTATAATGGACGCCGTTATCGTGCAGTAGAGGGTAAGTATGGATATTATAGAAGTAAGGCTGCCTACCAAAGATCAAGTCACTACAGAAACCGTGATCGAAATCGTGACTATAATAGAGCGTACACAGACAGAAGAATAAATGACAGAGATACTGTACGAACAACGACCAGAGTGAATCAGGATGGACAACGTGTCAGAACAACGACCAGAGTGAACCAAAATGGAGAACGTGTGAGAGTCAAGACCAGAGTGAATCAGAATGGTGAACGTGTGAGAGTCAAGACCAGAGTGAATCAGAATGGTGAACGTGTGAGAGTCAAGACCAGAGTCAACCAGGATGGAGAACGTGTTAGAACAAAGACCAGAGTCAACCAAAATGGTGAACGCGTTAGAACAACAACCAGAGTCAATCAGAACGGGGAACGTGTCAGAACAACGACCAGAGTCAATCAGAATGGTGAACGTGTGAGAGTAAAAACCAGGGTGAACCAGGACGGAGAACGTGTTAGAACAAAGACCAGGGTGAACCAGGATGGAGAACGTGTTAGAACAAAAACCAGAACAAAAACAAATGAGTCAGAAAATAGGTCTGGAAGAGAGTAGAATACTCAGAGATTTTTGAATATGTTAAAGCGTTCCACCTCTTAGCGAGGTGGAGAAATAAACTTATTTTAGCTTTCCGTTTCCGTAGTGTTCAAAAAAGTAGTTAGTAATAATATCTGCATCTTTATCAGTAATAGGTGCCTTAAAGTGTACGATCATTTTGTCAACTTTCCCACGCCAGAATGCTTTAGACTGTTTCCCGCTGTTGATCATGTATCCAAAAGAGTGACAAGTAAGACAATTCGCTTGTACCGCGTCAAAACCTTTACCCATTTTTATAGGAAAAGGTACATAAGGAACCTCTACTTTTTCTTTCACTTGAGCAAAAAGTGGTGTAGCAATAAGCATTGCTATTAATAATAATTTTTTCATGTCCAATTCCTTATACAACTTCTACGGTAACTTCATCGATACCATTATATTTATATCCACCATGATTCCATTTGATATCTTTTGCAAATGGTTGTTCATCACCTATCTTGTTGATCGCTTTAGCCATAATAGTGACTTTCCCAAATGTGTTTGGTTTATATGCGAATCTAAATGCTCTATATGCATAACGCCCAAGTTTACCATCATCAAGAATAGCTTTATCCCATGTTTTTCCACCATCCGTTGAAATAAGTACATCTTGTATACCATGTCCATCATCCCATGCTACACCACGAATGACAACATGAGAGTTGTGAGATAAAATAGAGTCTCTAGTCGGATAACCAATGACAGACTTCACATTCATCTTTTTGATAGGTTTTGTCGTAGGGTATCTTTTTTCCGGAGTCTCTGATTCCGTCGCATTATCAGGTACACGATAGGCAACATCCATAAAGAAGAGCTTCTTGTACTCATTAGTCACGGTGATATTTGAAAGCATTTTTACCCATGAGTCAGAGTAGTATCCCGGCAGTACAAGTCTAAGAGGATAACCATTGAGGTACGGCAGATCTTCACCATTCATTTCATATGCCAAGATAACATGGTCATCAAGTTCACTTAGTTCAAGTTCACGTACAAACTCAGGTGTTTCATAGTAAGCAGCTCTTTCTGAACCATTAAATCCTATCCACTTTGCATCTTTTTTGAGTCCTGCCTGGTCAAGAATATCACTTAAACGAACACCTTTCCATGTTGCACATCCCATAGCACCTGAACCCCACTGGATACCGCCGGCGATCGGTTTAAATGCAGAACGGCTGTTACCACCACATTGAAGAACAGCTGTTACTTCTACCTGTTCAAATTTTGTTTTAAGGTCATTCAGTGAGATATGAAGTTCTTTCTCTACAAGTCCGTTGATATGGATAGTATAGGTATCCGGATCGATATGTGTCGGGATATCCGGCATATGCCAACGTACAAAGAACTGGTCATTTGGCGTAAGTGCAGAGGTAAATACCTCTCTAGGTGTTTCTAACAAAGGAGGTCTGTCAGAATACATGATCAGTGGTCTTTTTTCAGGAAAAGCAACCTTTGATACTTCTCTATTATCAATCGGTTGAGTTGTTTCCCCAGCATCTAGTGTACTAGTTCCTACAGCTGCTGCACCAGCAGTTACAATAGCTTTTTTAAAGAAGTCTCTTCTTTCCATAACATACCTTTCAGTTTGAGATAATAAATTTAATTTATTATTATTGAGATTATGGGAGATTCTCTCTTAATAGATACTGAAAATAGGGCTTTTAGCGGGCCAAATATACCTTTTTATCTAGATATACCTATTATCTCACATTTTATTATCAATCATATTTACTTATGAATAAGAATATATTGATAAATGTGATTTAAACAAATTTTTTACTCTAATGTATTATAGGAACGATCACCGGCATCTCCTAATCCAGGTATAATAAATTTATGTTCATCAAGTTTATCATCGATCTGTGTGATAAATACATCTACATTTGGATGTTTATGGTCCAGTATGGCCATTCCTTCTGGAGACCCTATGATGTTGAGCGATATGATTTTTTTTGGCGATTTCCCTTCAATAACGGATATCGCATCACAGAGAGATCCTGCGGTCGCTACCATAGGATCAACGATAATCACAGTTTTGCCTGCACACTCAGGGATACGGTCATAGTAAAGAATACTCTGGTGGGTATCTTCATCGCGTTTCATGGCCAGAAACCCGGAAGATGCTTTTGGAAATAGTGCTGTGACAGATTCTATCATAGGAAGACCGGCACGCAAAATAGTGACAAATATGATATCTTCTTCCTTAATAAATCCAAATGTCTCCTCACCTTGCCATGTCGTGATAGTTTGATCATAGAGTGTCTCATTTTTCAGGGCTTCGTAGACAAGAAGTCGAGATAACTCTTGAATAATATGCCGAAAACGCAATGCATCTGCTTTCTTTTCTCGTAAATGGTTCAATAAGGTTTTTGCAACAGGGTTGGAGAGTTCATAGATCATAACAGTCCTTTCACTTTCAATACTTTATTATAGCCAAACTCTATACTACGGAATAGTACAGTCCTACACAAAATATATGCTTTGCACAAAGAGTTATGATAGAATTAGATGATATAGAGTGTACAAAGGTTAGAAATGGCAACAAAAAAAACAAAAGATACACCGAAAATAAAGAAATCCAAAATCGGATTTGATGATATTGTAGGGCACAAGCATATCAAAGAGCGTCTGAAGGGTATTATTAAGATCATTAAAAATCCGAAAATGCTTGAACGATTTGATACTCCCGTTCCTAAAGGTCTGCTGCTCTATGGTCCCGTAAGTGTTGGGAAGAGTATGCTTGCAAAAGGATTTTCAAAAGAGGCAGGAGTCTCTTATCTTGAGATATCAGGTTCAAAACTTTTTGAACTGGAGTATATCAAAGAGGTATACGATATTGCTTCCAAAAATGCTCCCTGCACCGTGATACTGGAAGATATTGATATAAAAGGCATTGTGCAGGGTGCGATCACCAATGTCTCCTTTTCAGATATTGCCAAGATCATGGAGTCTGCAGATGAGCGTGTTTTTACTTTTGCAACAGCGGAGAGCCTTGATGAGATCGATCCTATACTCACTTCACCGCAAAAGCTTGATTTTTTGTTGGAGGTTTTGGAGCTGGACAAGGATGCAAGAAGGTTTTTCATAGAAAAGATCATGGAAAAACCTCATGATCCTAATATAGATATCGAACGAATAGTGCGCTATATCACCGGTATGAGTGCCCTGGAACTTGAAAGAATAGGGCGTATGGCAGCTCTGAGCGTAGTAGAACAGGACAAAAAGCATATTACAGAAGAGATACTCATTGAACAGATCAATATCATCAAGTATGGGCATAAAGTTGAAAAGCAAATGGTTGAAACACTTGAGAAAGAACTCAAAATGACAGCTTATCATGAAGCAGCACATGCAGTCCTTTCAGTACTACTTTTGCCCCATATCAAAATTGAGCAGGTGACCATCTCTCCGCGAAGCAAGATGCTTGGTTTTGTCTCATACAATGAGGAAGACCAGTTGTCCAATATCTCGAAGATCGACCTTTTCCATGATATTTGTGTGCTACTCTCCGGACGTACAGCAAAAGTAAAAAAACTAGGGGATGATCAGATGGACAGCGGCGCACAAAACGATCTCTCACAAGCCTCTTTACAAGCCTATGCTGCCATTACAACCTTGGGGATGGATAAAGAACTGGGCTATATAAACCTCAATGCGATCAATGCATTAGATAATTACTTCCTGGAGCAACAAATAGAAAAAAGGTTTTTACATTGGATGCATGTAGCAAAACAATATAGTGAACAATTGGTTGATGCGCATTGGGAGAAGATAGAAACGTTGGCACTTAAGCTTATTGAACAAGAGATAGTAGAGAGTACTGAACTTGCTGAGATAGTCGGTGATGAAAAGATTACCTGTGAGATCCCGGACAGTTTATGAAAAAGTAGACATATAAGTACGACTAATTTTTATGCTCTTTTAATTGATAGATGATGTTATCAGATGTAAATACAGAAAATATGTTTATCGGGAAGCCGGAGGAACGGATTGCTCTTGCACTCCATACATTACAATTATTGAACAGATGGAACGATCCTTTTGCACGATAGAATTTACTTGTGCCGTATAGCCCTTTTCCCAATTTGATAGGCTGTCCTTGTTGGTTCAATGCAAAACTATTATGGATGACTTTTACCATTCTGATAAAACCTGCATGGGAAAGTTTTAACGGGACTACCTCTTTGTTGGGAAAATAGGTTACGGGATCTGTCTGGAATGCAGCGACATGGATCACCGAATCCGTAGGCCAAAAGAGTGCTTTTATACCCATCCAAAGCGTATTTGGATCCGTTTGATAATAGGTCTCATCTCCCCAGCCTATCTCTAAATATCGAGCAGTTTTAAAATCATCGAATGCAGACATATAAGGGGTTGCATCCTCATGAGGCAATACAATACCTGTATGCAACCCATGATTGACAACATAAACTGTTGTGTTATCAGTACGATCCGGATCGGGTGGATAAAATTCGCTGATAGGTTTAGTGCAACCGGTCAAGAGAGTAACAGACAAAACTATCAAGCTTGTCAGTATGTTATGTAGATAGTAGTTACACACCATAAGAGACCTTTTTAAACCCTTTCATTAAAACACTATTATACCTTATTGAGATTTGCTCTTTATTCACACGATGTACTCTTAATGGTATCGATTTTATATTATTTTCTGTACAATAAAGTATGGATGTACATAATTTTTTTCTCATACTTTTCTTAATATTGGTCACGGCAAGGATCCTGGGTGAACTCTTTGCCCGATTGGGCATACCTTCTGTACTGGGTGAATTGAGTGCAGGTATACTTCTGGGTGTCTCAGGTTTTGGTCTTGTAGAGGTGAACGATGTACTCAAAATACTGGCTGAGATCGGTATTCTTCTTCTGCTTTTTGAAATTGGGTTGGATACTGATATCGCACGTCTTAAGCAAGCAGGTGGCAAAGCGATCATTGTTGCACTGTTTGGTGCAGTGTTTCCCTTTACTGTTTCCGCCTTCGTTGCCTACTATCTATTTGGTTTGACACTGGTTGTCTCACTCTTTATTGGAGGTACACTGACAGCGACGAGTATAGGGATCACGATGAGGGTACTGAAAGATCTTAAAAAAGAACATTCTGAAGTTGCCCAGATCGTCATTGGTGCGGCAGTACTCGACGATATATTAGGTGTAATAGTTCTTGTTTTTATCTACGACTATGCGATCACACAAACATTAAGTCTAACAAATACATTGAATACAACGGTATTTATCTTATTATTTTTTTTACTGGCTCCTGCCTTTGCACATTTTATCTCTCATTTTATGAGAAAATTTGATGAACATAAAAAAGTGCCTGGGTTCATACCTACGATCATCATTTCACTGATAGCTATTTTTGCTTATATGTCACATCTTTTCGGTGCGCCTGAAATTTTAGGTTCATTTGCTGCGGGAATAGCACTTTCAAGACGTTTCATACTTCCCTTTGGAATGGGGTTACAACATGATGAAGTATTTTTAGAGAAAGTAAAAAAGGCCATAACGCCTATCGCACAGATGTTTACGCCTATCTTTTTTGTGATGGTAGGGTTATCGATGAACTTAAAAGTGATTGACTTTACCTCTATAACGTTTTGGAGTTTAGCATTTGTTTTCCTGGTGATCGCGATTATTGGAAAGTATATAGGTGCTTTTTTACTCAGAGACACAGGTGCATTGAAAAAAGCATTGATCGGTATCTCTATGATACCACGTGGAGAAGTTGGGCTCATATTTGCTGAAGTAGGGCGTGTAAACGGCATACTGGGTGATGAGATCTATGCCGTTTTGATCTTTGTTATCATTGTAACAACTATTGCCCCGCCATTTTTACTTAAATGGCTTTTCAAGTACGAAGAGGAGTGATCACAGTTGCTTGAATTGGAAAGTGCTTAAAGTACTATGCCTTTGATCATAAAAAATATGGCTGCTGAAAGTACAGCAGAAGCCGGTACTGTGATAACCCATGCAGCGATGATCTTTTTCAATGCATCCCTTTTGACATATTTTACTTTTTCAATGCTTTTTATATGTTTTTTAGCTGCCTTGATGCTCTCTTCTTCCTGGTCAATTGCTTTATAAAGATCAACGATTCTTTCATAATCTGCTTTTGTTTTATCTGTTTTCTCTTCTAATGTCTTGAGTTCACTGCTGTATGCTTTTAAAACTTTCTTTTCATCTTCAATATTGATCTGCTCTTTTTCCATACGTTCTACTTGTCCTGTAGATTCGAGATATTCTCTTAAAAAACCTACGCCGAATATACCTCCGACCGCAATATGAGTTGAAGAGACAGGAAGACCCAATTGAGAAGCAATGATCACTGTAATGGCTGCGGCAATGGCTACTGAAAATGCTCTCATTTGGTCCAGTTCTGTTATTTCGCTGCCCACTGTTCTGATGAGTTTTGGTCCGTAAAGTCCAAGCCCAAGAGCAATACCAAGGGCTCCGACAGCCATGACCCATAAAGGGATACCCGCTTTAGCTGAAATACCGCCTGTTAGCACGGCATCATTGATCGCTGCGAGCGGACCAATGGCATTGGCAACATCATTTGCACCATGCGCGAAACTTAAAAGCGCTGCAGCAAAGATGAGCGGAACAGTAAAGAGCAAATTAATGGAATCTCTTGTGTTATGAAGATTGGTTGCCCTTTTTGAAACCGTATTTCTTAGTATAATATAGACTATTCCGGCTACAATAAGTCCAAATAGAGATGCAATAAGGAAAGAGGGTTTTTTCTCATCAGGAAGAAACTGTAAAATTTCTACGATCGAAGGCCAGATCTTTTTGAGGCCCTTAAGTGTTAAATAGGTCACAAAAGACCAAGCCATAATGGCTACGTAAATAGGTACCCATTTCCTTGCGGCTGCAACCTTGTCATTTTGAAATATAATTGTTCTTTTAATGGTATATAAAAATATTGCGGCAATTACACCTCCAAGCACTGGAGATATGATCCAGGAAGCGGCTATTTGTCCCATGGTACTCCATGAGACGATAGTGAATCCGGCTGCCGCAATACCTGCACCCATGACACCACCTACTATCGAATGGGTGGTTGATACCGGCGCTTTCATCATTGTGGCAAAGTTCAGCCATAGTGCAGCTGCTAAAAGGGCTGCGATCATGGCCCAAATAAACGGATCAACATGCGTATCGAATGCATTGATATCTATGATACCTTTTTTGATAGTATCGACGACATCTCCACCGGCTATAATGGCACCGCTTGCCTCAAAAATAGCTGCAATCACGATCGCACCACCCATGGTAAGTGCTTTTGAACCAACCGCTGGCCCTACATTGTTTGCAACATCATTTGCACCGATGTTCATAGCCATATAGGCACCAAAGAGTGCTGCGATAGCTAAAAACATACTATTGGGTATATGCCCTGAGCTTACAAAACTGTAGGTTAAAACCGCAACGAGGAAAAAGAGTGCAAATCCAAGTCTGATGAAATCAATACCGCTACTCTTGATTGCTGCTTTTTCTATTTTCTTGGCCATACGTATCATAATCTGTCTATTTCATCCTTTTCCTGCAAGTCAATTTTATTAGTATACCCCTACTAATCTTAGTAGTGTCATAGATAAATCATATTTCCAATTTCTTTATATTTAAGAATAATTAAAATAAATTTTATGTTATACTATATAATAACCTAGCGGGTTAAAACTATTAAAAAGAGGAGTCGTTGTGGATATTTTTAGTATAGTAGTCGGAATTATTATTGGTGTAGTAGTCGGTGTTTTTATTGATGTAGATATGTTTTCAAAGAAAGCTGCGGATAAGGAAATGAAATTTGATGATCACAGTCCGGAGAACGAAGGAAAATAAAACTCGAAAATCCTCGTCCCAAACGTGCTTTAGGACGAGTAAACCATAGGTTATACTATAGCTTTAATCACGCGTTTACAAAAACTTTCAAAGTCTGGTAACTTCAAACTACTTTCACGCTGTTTTGTTCCCCACATAGGTTCAGGGAAGAAACTATCCTCTTCAAAACGTGCCATGATGTGCCAATGTACGTGGGGAACATAGTTACCAAAACTGGCAATGTTGATCTTTTTAGGTTTGTAGTAGGAGAGCATCTCTTTTTCTATGATCTCCAAAAGCTCATAGATTTCGTGTTTTATCAAAGCGGGTACTTCACTCATCTCTTTGTAAGCGTGCTGGGTAAATATCTTGAGCCAAGGTATTTCGCTCTCTTCTATTTCAATTCTGATATTTTCATTTTCATAGATCACTGACATTAACGTATCTTTCTTAGTGTGTTTTTTCCAAGCTTGTAAATACTCGAGGCTTGTTTGGTCTCTTTGATCGGTTCTATAATGACATCTGCCATCTCTCTGGCAAACGACTCATCATAGGCTTCATTACTTAAATTGGCCGAAGTTGTATAGGCCCATTTGAGACGGTCTAAGAGTAATAGATGATGTTTGTCTTTTATCACGCGGTACGAATCTCCACTTGGCATGATAAATGTTGTTTTTTTTGCTCTTCGCACCTTGTTTTTGTGTATATGAGGTACCCGGGTAAATGTTTTGAGTGTGTGGAGGGAGTTCACTGCTTTAATGTAATACTTGTGAGGAGGGCGTTGTTTGATTTCTGTGAGTTTGTCTGCATTTTGAGAGACAAAACCGATCGTGGTATCGGTTTGTGTCAAAAAAACTTTATTTTCCATTTTAGCTGAGATAATCTTGTAATGCTTTGGGCTCAAGTTCACCGCTTGTCGCCTTCAGTTCTTTGATCGCTGCTGCTGTTGCTCGTGCAGCGGCCAATGTAGTGAAGTAGGCTACATGGTTGGCAAGAACGGATTGTCTAATCGTTTTAGCATCATCTTTACTTGCTTTGTTGTCTGAAGTATTGATAGCCAGTGCTATCTCTTCATTTTTGATCATATCATCAATATTCGGACGGCCTTCTGAAATCTTGAGTACTTTGGTCGAAGGTACACCTGCGGCTTCCAGTGCGGCATGTGTTCCCGATGTCGCAACGATATCAAAGCCGAGATCGATGAACATCTTACCTATTTCTCCTGCCTGAGGTTTGTCTATTTCAGTAAGAGAGATGAAAAGTTTGCCTTCTAGAGGGATATTGTTCTTACTTGAAAACTGACTCTTGGCAAAAGACATACCGAAATTGTCACTGATCCCGATAACCTCACCGGTTGATTTCATCTCCGGCCCGAGGATCAGGTCAGATCCCGGGAGCTTGTTGAATGGGAATACTGCTTCTTTAACTGCCACGTGGCCTTTAAGGTTCGGTTCCATGATCACTTTGTCAAAATTTACCACGCCAAAAGTATCGTAGAACTTGAGTGCTTCTCTGAGATCTCCCTGGAGCATAACTCTGGTTGCTACTTTTGCCAATGGTACACCTGTAGCCTTTGATACAAACGGCACGGTTCTTGAGGCTCTCGGGTTTACTTCGATCAGGTAGATCTCACCTTTATGGATGGCATACTGGATATTCATAAGACCCACTACACCAAGACCCAGTGCGATCTGTGCCGTTTGTTCTTTCACTTTCTCTTGAAGCTCCTCAGAGATAGAGACCGGAGGAAGAGAACATGCAGAGTCACCTGAGTGGATACCTGCCTCTTCAATATGCTGCATGATCGATCCGATGTAGACCTCTTCCCCGTCACAGATCGCATCGACATCAAGTTCAATAGCACTGTCCAGGAATTTATCGATCAGTACTGGTGCATCGTTGGATACGCTGACGGCTTCATCCATATACTCTCTGAGCTCAGCATCAGAGTAGACCGTACGCATACCACGTCCACCAAGTACGAAACTAGGGCGTACAAGTACAGGATAACCGATACGGTTTGCGATCGTCATCGCTTCATCTTTGGCAAATGCAGTACCGTTATCAGGCTGCTTTAGTCCGAGATCATTGATGAAAGTAGAGAACTGTTCTCTGTCTTCAGCAAGGTCGATCACTTTTGCCGTGGTTCCGGAAATATTCGCACCGATCGCTGTAAGGTTCTTTGCCAGTTTCAATGGCGTTTGTCCACCAAAGTGTACGATCACACCATCGGGCTTTTCAAGTTCGATCACACTTCTGACATGTTCAAAATCGATAGGTTCAAAGTAAAGGACATCTGAAGTGTCATAATCTGTTGAAACAGTCTCAGGGTTACAGTTGTACATGATGGACTTCATCCCCATATCTTCGATAGCAAATGACGCATGCACACAACAGTAGTCAAACTCTATACCCTGACCGATACGGTTAGGTCCGCCACCGATCACAAGTACCTTTTTCTCTGTAGATTCAGCTGCCTCTTGTTGTGGAAGCTTGGTTATATTCGTTGTAGAGTAGAGGTAAGGGGTCAATGCTTTAAATTCCGCAGCACAGGTATCCACTTCATTATATTCCAGTAAGACACCGGCCTTTTCTCTGGCATTATAGATATCATTTTCTGTAAGGTTGAGACCCTCTTTTTTGTTAATGACCTCTGCGATCATCGCATCAGAGAAACCTTCACTTTTTACTTGTCTAAGACGTGTGGCATCAGAGAGCAGGGTGATCTCCATCTCTTTTTCACGCTGTGCAAGTTCTTCAAGCTGGTAAAGGTACCATCTGTCGATCTTACAAAGGTCAAAGATAGCATCCACACTCATTCCGCGTCTGAGTCCTTCAAATACATACAGCATACGGTTCTCATTTGGACGTCTGATCTCTCTGACAAGCTCTTCACCATCGCATTTGATCGGGTTAAAACCGATCAGTCCTGTTTCCAATGAACAGAGTGCCTTTTGGAAAGACTCTTTAAAGGTTCTACCTATACTCATTACTTCACCCACAGACTTCATAGAAGTTGTGAGGGTAGAGTCTGCAAGAGGGAATTTTTCAAAGGTAAATCTCGGAAGTTTTGTGACCACATAGTCGATCACCGGTTCGAAACTCGCTGGTGTTCCCGTAATGTCATTTGTGATCTCATCCAATGTAAATCCGACAGCCAAAAGTGTTGCTACTTTAGCGATAGGATACCCTGTAGCTTTAGATGCAAGTGCAGAAGAACGGCTGACTCTCGGGTTCATTTCGATGACGATCATACGTCCTGTATCCGGATTGATAGAGAATTGTACATTGGACCCGCCTGTATCAACACCTACTTCACGTAAAATCTTGAAAGAGGCATCTCTCATATTTTGGAACTCTTTGTCCGTAAGCGTCAGAGCAGGGGCAATGGTGATCGAATCTCCTGTATGTACACCCATAGGATCAAAGTTTTCGATAGAACATACGATAATACAGTTATCCTGACTGTCCCTGATCACTTCCATTTCGTATTCTTTCCAGCCTAACATAGATTCCATGATCTCGATCTCATTGATCGGACTTGCATCGATACCTTCTGCCGCCAGTTTTTTGAACTCTTCCATATTGTATGCTACACCTGAACCGCCACCGGCAAGTGTAAATGAGGCTCTACTGATGACAGGGAAACCGATCTCTTTGGCTACTTTTATCGCTTCATCAACACTGTAGGCATTGGCACTCTTAGGCAGATCCATACCGATCTTGATCATTGCTTCATTAAAGAGTTGTCTATCTTCCCCTTTTTTGATGGCATCCGGATGTGCTCCAAGGAACTTCACATCTTTAAGCATTCCTGCTTCATACATTTCCATAGCAACGTTAAGTGCAGTTTGCCCACCCATGGTAGGTAAGATCGCATCAACATTTTCTTTTTTGATAATTCTATCAATGACTTCCGGTGTAATAGGTTCAACATAGGTACGGTCTGCAAACTCAGGGTCTGTCATGATCGTAGCAGGGTTAGAGTTGATAAGAACGACTCTATAGCCTAATTCCTTGAGTGTTTTAGCTGCTTGAGTTCCAGAATAGTCAAATTCACAAGCTTGACCGATAACGATAGGCC
Organism: Sulfurovum sp. XGS-02; assembly: GCF_023213175.1. Classification (GTDB taxonomy): domain Bacteria; phylum Campylobacterota; class Campylobacteria; order Campylobacterales; family Sulfurovaceae; genus Sulfurovum. Next base: position 1,116,809 of record NZ_CP093312.1, on the reverse strand, counting down.
CAGAACCAATAAGTAAAATAGTGTTGATGTCATTGCGTTTTGGCATGGAGAAATACCCTTAATTTTTAGTTGGTTATTATACATGATTTAGATGGAAAAAGCCCTTAAAAAAGGGCAAAATACGCTTTTAAAAGAGGTCTAAACTACTTGACCCGATTTCAAGCTTCTTCTTATTGACTTTTCTAGGTGCTTCTACGATTTCTGAAACTTCAGCAGGCTCGATAACATCTTCTTGTGTCTGGTCAATACGTCTCGGTATACTGGATACAACAGGTGTACTTATATTGGCATCTTTGAGCGGTTCCACCGAACGGTCCTGCTCAAAATTGATATCAGGAGTACTGTATCGTGTTGCCATGTTGGTTCTGTTAGCATCATAATTTTCTGCAAGGGTGGCTTTGGCATCATTGATCAGGAAAAATGCTTTAGGATGGAAAATATCACTGTAGGTTTTGATATGTGCAACTGTATAAGAACTCTGTACTTCTACTTTTGTGACAAGGCCTACAGGTATATCTGCAAAAAATATACCATCCAAACCTGATGTAAGGACGGCATCCCCTTCTTTTATTTTATGCCATTTTGGTATGAACTTGACGATCATTTCATTTTCTTTTAATCCCAAAGCGATACCCGGTGCTTTAGTCTCACCGATGAAGACAGAGAAGCGGCACTTTTTATCTGATGTCAGATAGCCATAGAGTTGATTGTTGCGGACTCTTGCAGTCCCTGCAACGACGCTGCCTTGTATAAGGCCATAGAGTTTATCTTCTGTCAGTCCTTTGGGTTTGGTCAGTATGATCTGAGAAAAACTGTTCAGTTTGACATAGGATATGGTATCGGTGATAGAGATGTTTTTTACAGGAATGTGGCTGAGTGTAGGAAGCACTTCATAAATATCTTTTACCTGTTCTATATAGTGGATCTGTTCAAGAAGGCGTTTACGTAAAATACGGTTCTCTTTACTCAGTTTTTCGATAGACTCTTTTTGGAAAATATAGCTTTGGCTTTTATCTTCTAAATTCTGTGTAAAATGTTTATATTTTTGTTTGATAGGATTGATGATATTGAGAAACGTATCAGAGATACGTTCATCATTTCGTGACAGTAGTACTGTTAGTATGAGTAACAGTATGGCAATGATGACAAGTCTAGTCTTCATATGCCATTTGTTGTAGGATATCTATTTCATCCAATGCAATACCTGTCCCTTTTGCAACAGCAAGAAGAGGGTCTTCAGCGATATATACAGGAAGTTTGACGATATCCGAAAGATATTTGTCCAGCCCTCTGATCAATGCACCACCACCTGTCAGTACAATACCGTTTTCTACGATATCACCGGCGAGTTCCGGCGGTGTTTGCTCAAGTACATCTTTCAGTGCTTCTGCGATCTCTTCTAGAGAATCCTTCATCGCAGCTCTGATATGTTCAGAAGTGATCTCTATAGAAGCAAGGCTTCCTTCAACCTGATCCCTACCACGTACGGTAGTGGTCAACTCTTCTTTCAATGGAATTGCTGTTCCGATCTTGATCTTAAGTTCTTCAGCCACACGCTCTCCAATGAGAAGGTTAAAGTTCTTTTTAATGTAGTCAATGATCGCCTGATCAAGATTATCTCCAGCAACACGAATAGACTTGGAGATCACAAGACCACCCAGTGAAGTCACACCGATCTCTGTTGTACCTCCACCGATATCCACTACAAGGTTACCATTTGGGTCTTTTACCGGTATACCCGCACCAATGGCAGCTGCCATAGGTTCTTCTATGAGGTAAACATATCTTGCACCGGCATTTTCAGCAGAGTCCTTTACGGCACGTCTTTCAACCTGTGTAAGGCCATAAGGTACACAAATAATGATACGTGGGGAGAAGAAACCTTTTCTTCTATGTGCTTTCTCAATGAAATAACGGATCATCATTTCAGTCACTTCAAAATCAGCGATCACACCGTCTTTCATGGGACGAATCGCTTTAATATTTCCCGGTGTTTTACCCACCATATCTTTTGCTTCCTGACCCACGGCAAGAATTTTCTCTCTACCATGCTTGTCATACTGGATAGCGACGACGGAAGGTTCATTGATACTGATACCTTGCCCCTTCACCAGTACAAGTGTGTTTGCCGTTCCCAGGTCGATCGCTAGATCGTTTGAGAACATTCCTAATAATCTTTTAAACATCCATATATCCTTTTAATGCTGCTGTTATGCTGTTATTTTATCTTTTATATATAAAGGTTTTGCACCTGATTCAACGACTTCATCAGTGATCACGACTTCATATCCTTCAAGCTCAGGCAACTCATACATGATATCAAGAAGTATCTCTTCAAGAATAGAACGCAATCCTCTTGCTCCTGTTTTTCTTTCCAGCGCTTTTTGGGCAATACGCGAAAGTGCATCTTCTTCGAAGGTAAGTTTTACATCATCTATTTCAAAGAGTTTTTGATACTGTTTGACAAGAGAGTTTTTAGGTTCAACCAGGATTCGAACCATATCTTCTTTACTTATCTCTCCCAGTGTCGCAAGTACATGCAGACGGCCAATAAGTTCAGGAATGATCCCGTATGTGACAAGATCATCTGCCTCTACTGTAGGAAGAAGATTCTCTTCATCCTTCTTAGAGCGTTTTTCCTGACCAAAACCAAGTATGTTCTCACCAAGTCTTCGTTTAAGAATGTCATTGAGACCATCAAATGCACCCCCGCAGATAAAGAGTATATTAGAAGTATCTATCTGTATAAAGTCCTGGTTAGGGTGTTTACGTCCACCTTTTGGCGGTATATTCACGACTGAACCTTCGATGAGTTTAAGGAGGGCCTGCTGTACGCCTTCTCCTGATACATCACGTGTGATAGAACGGTTTTCACCCATTCTGGCGATCTTGTCTATCTCATCGATAAATACGATCCCCTGTTCAGCACGTTGCGGGTCACCATCTGCTGCCATAAGCAGTTTAGTAAGAATGTTTTCAACATCTTCACCTACATATCCTGCTTCTGTAAGGTTCGTCGCATCTGCAATAGCGATAGGCACATTTAAAAATCTGGCGATCGTTTGTGCCAAAAGTGTTTTTCCTGAACCGGTTGGTCCTATGAGAAGCACATTGGATTTAGCGATTTGTGTATCATCCTGAATGTCGTCTTTGAAAATACGTTTATAGTGATTATAGACAGCAACTGAGAGTGTTTTTTTCGCTTTCTCTTGACCAATGACATAATCATCAAGTAGCGTGTTCAACTCTTTTGGTGTATAGAGAATATGAGGTCCAACGTCTGTTTGTGACTCATCCTGTTCCTCCTCACCAAAAAGGATCTTATAGGCAGAAACAACACAGTTTGAACAGATATAAGCGCTTTCACCCGCGATGAGTGGATTTTCTTCGCTCTCTTGGGCTTCACAAAAGCTACATGTTTTTCTTGTCATTATTTATCCTCATTTGTTTTTGACCGTGTAAACGGAATACCTCTTTTAGAGGTCATAATAAATTCACAAAGTTGTTTGACCTTATCTGAGTCTGTACTTTCAAAAAGTCTTTGTGCTACTTCCTGCAATGGTTTACCTTCTTCAAAAAGTTCCCTGTAGGCTGATTTGAGTGCATTGATATCTTTCCGATCCATTGCTCTGCGTAAACCTGTAAGGTTGAGTCCTCTCAAGTTCGCACGGTTACCTTCAGCCAGACAGAAAGGCGGAATGTCCTGTGATAAAGCACTGGCCCCACCTATCATCGCATAGTCACCGATATGTACGAACTGATGTACAGGGGTAAGTCCACCGATCACCACATGGTTACCCAACTCAACGTGGCCTGCAAGTGTCGCACCATTTGCAAGGATACAGTTGTCTCCAAGGATCACATCATGCCCTAGGTGCACATACCCCATAAGCAGGTTCCCGTTACCTATCCTAGTAACAGAACCTCCACCTTTGGTCCCCGGGTTGAGCAAGGTAAACTCTCTGATGGTATTGTTATCACCAATGATAAGTTCTACACGTTCTCCTGCAAACTTTAAATCCTGCGGTATCGTACCCACCGCAGCATGCGGGAAAATACGGTTATTTTTTCCTATGGTAGTATGGCCCTCTATCACAGCATGTGTAGCCACGGTGGTATTATCCCCGATCTTTACATTCGGGCCGATGTATGCAAAAGGACCTACAGAAACGTTCTCACCGAGGATGGCCCCATCTTCTATGACTGCAGAAGCGTGTATTAAAGACATCAAAAGACCTATTTATCTACGATCATAGCTTTAAGTTCAGCTTGCGCAACTACTTTGTCATCTACATATGCTTTTGCATCAAGTTGCCATACGGCACCTTTGTTTTTGATGACATTGATCTTGTACACCAGTTGATCCCCCGGTGTAACCGGTGAACGAAACTTTGCATTATCGATACTCATAAAGTATACCACTTTATTTTCGATCTCTTCCTGACTGGCTAGATCCATACTTTTAAACGCCAATACACCACCAGCCTGTGCCATACCTTCAATGATCATTACACCAGGGTAGATAGGATGACCCGGGAAATGACCTTGAAATACAGGTTCTGAGATAGAGATATTTTTAAGACCTTCGATATATTCACCCGGAGTAAGTTCAGTAATTCTGTCCACTAGCAAGAATGGGTATCTATGTGGCAATATATTTTGAATGTCTACGACGTTATAAAGCATGTATAAACCTTTATTTTAAAATTGGATTATTTTATCGAAAAGTTTGTAAAAGGCGGTTTATATATTTATTAATACTTCTTTAACATCACTGTAGGTCTTGCTTTGACAAATGATCTCTATCTTGTTGTTTGGTATCTCTTCAACGACCATAATAACAGAGAGATCATAAGGGGTTACACCCAGCTTGGCTCGTACCTCCACTTCTTTACTAAACAATGGTGGGGCATAGATGAGCTCTGTAACGCTTTTATAGTCTGTGCCAGCGAGCTCATTGTAGTATCCAAGCGTGATGAAACGTACCTCATCACGGTTCATATGATACACCTCTCCGATATGGTACTCTATCTTACCTCTTGTATATTCGCCTTTAAGTGTAGAGTAGGGTAGAAAGTGTGCAGGAACGACCTCTTTTCGTACACGCAGTAAGCCCATCATCAAACGCCAGTTCAAGAACCGTTGTTTGATGATCTTGTGAGGGATGTTCGCTTCTTCCATTTCCCAGCGTTTTTCATACATTGCAATGCGCTCTTCTATGGATTCTGGCTGTATCTGTTTTGAGAGCGGTACAAAGAGTTCATCTGCCAGTTTCTCCTGCTGGTCACGCTGAATAGTCAGACCGAACATACATCCACAGTAGTCTTGTCTGTAGAGTGCATCCTCTTTGGCTAAAATGTTCTGTTCCTGAGTACCTGATGCTTTTCTGTAGTCAGGTGCTACAAATGCTATGCCTTCCCTGTGGGCCAATGCATCACCGGCAACTTTCAGTTGTTTAAGAGATTTTTTAGGGCTGGTAAGCAGGGTAGAGGTAAAGCTTGTCTCACCTATCTCACTGGCTTTTTGTGCGGACACCTCAAAGCGTCTGTCAAAACAGACAGAGCAGCGAGATCCCTTTTCTGGTTCATGTTCCAAACCGCGTACAGCCTCAAGCCAGTTTTCCACATCATACTCTCCCTCAATGAGGTCAATACCGAGCATCTTGCAGCTGCGTTTTACATCCAGAAGTCGTAGGTAGTACTCGGAGTAGGGATGAATGTTGGGATCATAAAAGAACCCGGTCAGTTTCTCTTCGGGGTACTCTGTTTGGAGTTTTTGCAAAAAGTAGTGACTGTCGACCGAACAGCAGATATGTACTAGCATGATGACTCCATTATGATTTTTCCAACATGATTATTTCCGCGACTTTCTTGGAACTGCCATGAGAAAGATATCTTTTTAACTCTTCAGCTTTCTCACCAAAGATCTTACGGTCGGTATTGTAGTACTCTTTTAACAAGTTGTCAACTGTCACTTCTTCCTGGAGCAACTCATTATGCAAGGTGGTGTTATTGTAATGGGTAAGTATGATGTTGGCCAAGCCTACCTGTGTGATGCCCAGCAGTTTCGTCCCTATGAAAAAGTCTACTTTCTTAGCAATGTAAGCAAGTGTAAAAGGTGTACCTATGAGTGCAGCTTCAAGTGTGGCTGTCCCTGAACAGATGAAGGCAAACTCAGCACGTCTGAGGGCTTCGTGGGTATCACGCACGATCTCAAACTCTCGATTGCCTTTGTAGAGTTTAGCTATCTTGTTCCTAGAGAAAGAAGGAGGAATGACAAGGAGCGGTCGGATCTCCGGGAATTTTCTGCGCAGTTCCAGAAAAATGGGCATCAGACGGCTTATCTCACTTTTTCGGCTTCCCGGCATGAATGCGATGCATCCTTTTGTCTCTTCTTCAATGCGGTGTACATCTATCTCATCCAGCAGCGGATGTCCGACATACTGTGCTTTATCAGAATTGTAATACTCTATCTCGAAGGGGAGTATGCCGAGCAGTTTATCGCAATACTGTTCCAGCTTCTTAACACGTTTGGGACGGCTGGCCCATACTTGAGGAAGGATGTAGTAAATGATCTCTTTATTAGGGTATTTTGCTTTGAGTTTTTTAGCCAAAGGAAGGTTAAATCCTGAAGAGTCCATTAAAAGTACTTTGTCTACCTCTTTAGCGAGTTCGACCATCTCATCAGCTACTTTAAAGAACCATCGGAGCTTTTTGATGGCATCTACTACACCCATGATGGCCATTTCACTGATATCATACAGTGGTTTACCCTCTTTGATATTTTTGTCGAAGATACCCAGGAGTTCAAGATCATGGGTATGTTTGAGAACCTCTTTTAAATGGAGGTTTGATGAGGGTTCGAGGGCTGAGACGAGAAGCTTCATTAAATGATTCCTTGTTTTGTGCTCATGATTTGCCTTTTTTCAATAAATTCATACGGTGAACCATCCCGTTATAAAAAAAGCACCTGATGCCAACATACCGCCTAAGAGTGCATAAGGCAGTTGTGTTCTTACATGCTCCACATGGTCACACCCTGCCGCCATGGATGAAATAATGGTCGTGTCAGAGATAGGCGAAGAGTGGTCTCCAAAGATCCCTCCTGAGATGACTGCAGCTATGACCAAAGGAATATGCAGGTCCATCGTTGCACCCAACGCTAAAGCAATAGGCATCATAATGGAAAATGTACCCCAGCTTGTCCCTGTTGAGAATGCAGTGATACTTGCCACTAAAAAGATAAGTAGCGGTATGAGTACAGGTGAAATGTTCCCCGTAAGCAAATGAGCCAAATATTTGGCTGTACCAAGATCACCTATGACGTTTCCTATAAGCAGCGCAAAGACCATGATCAATCCTACGGGTATCATATCTCCTATACCTTCATACAACCCTATAAAATAGTTTTGATGCGTGAGTGTTTTGGTCGGTACATAATAGAGGTATATAAAGAGTAACGTGATGATCACAGCGTAGTAGACAGAAGTGGAGCCTGAACCTTTAAATATGTCACCTTCTCCTGTGAGATAGAGACCAACCGGAACCATCAATACCATCACTAAAATAGGCAAAAGCATCCTGTAGGGTGTAGCTTTAATCTTTGTCTCATCATGCTGAACCACATAGGGTACAGGCGTTGCATTCTTGATAGGTCCGATATTAATATTTAAAAATATAACCACTAATACAATCGCCAAAGTAAAGAGCGAATAAAAGTTATAGGGGATAGAAGAGATTAGTAAAGAGACACCGTCTCCTGATATCACCTGAGAGTCAATAGCCGTAACGATGAGCCCTAGCAGCAGGGCACCCCATGCATTGAGCGGGATGAGAGAACAGATAGGCGCAGAAGTCGAATCGCAGATATAGGCAAGTTTTTCCCTGCTGACACTATTCTTGTCACATAGAGGTTTGGCCACAGTACCAGCAACCAGTGCAGTGATAGATGACTCTATAAATATCACGACCCCGATAACATAGGCAAGCAGCATCGCTCCTGTCGGTGAGTCTATTTTCTTTGACCGTTGGCTAAGATAGGCTACGAAACTGTCAACCGCCCCGCTTAGTGTGAGTAGTCTGATAATGGAGCCCACCATCACGATGAAGAGAAGTGTTTTGGTGATCCAAGTTTCTGAGAAAAGTGCGATAACACCGTCAAAAAGAGCAATGAAGGCATCGATAGGGTTATAGGCATTCAGTACCAAGAAACCTGCAAAGATACCGCCCATGAGCGAAACGATCACATCTTTGGTTATAATAGCTAAAATGATTGTCAGCAACGGGATTGCTATTGATAATATTCCATATTCCATAGAAGGATTATACCACATGAAGATTGTACTTGCACTATGTGTCACACTGATCACGCTACAGGCCCAAACAAAACAACTTTTGGTCGTAACAACAAAAAACTGGTCTACACCGATAGGCACTTTGCAACGCTATGAACTAGATGATACACGCTGGAAAAAAGTAGGTGATGTTATAGAGATAAAACTGGGTAGGAACGGTTTGGGATGGGGCATAGGGCTGCATGAAGTACCAAAAGATGCACAGATTATCAAAAAAGAGGGTGATGGAAAATCACCGGCAGGTATTTTCAAACTCAAACAAGCTTTTGGATATGCACCCTTTAATGTTAAGTACCCTTATAAAGTTTACGAAGAGACAGACCATTGTGTGGATGATGTCAATTCTAAGTATTACAATAAAATTGTAGATAGTACACAAGTTGATGTGGATTATAAAAGTAAAGAGCATATGAAGTTTCCTAAAGACTACTACAAGTATGGCATTGTGGTGGATCATAACCATATAGATGAAGATGGAGCCGTAAAGGGGGCTGGGTCATGTATTTTTATGCATATAAAGGATGTACCTACTGCCGGATGTACTGTGATGCATGAGAGTGAGATTCAAGAGATCATAAAATGGCTGGATGCAGATAAATATCCTCTGTTACTTCAAGGGACTGAAGGTCTGGTAACAAGTTTTTGGAAAAGAATTAAAACCTTATAAACTCATCCATAATTGTACATTTAATAGATTTCCTATTGAAGTGTATAAAATTATCCCTCACAAACGTAGCTACAACGAATAACCCTGTAAAATATGTGAGATTTTAAGTTTTTCATTTTTTAGGGAATTAAGATAATATATAGTTAAAGTGTATTCTATGTAAAAAGAAGCCAGAGGAGAAGAGATGAAAACAAGTCCATTGAAAAAAATCTTATTTGTTGTAGTGGTTATAGGTCTGCTCATTTCTGTGCTTATGTTGACAAAATATTGGGATAAGTCTAACCACTATGACGGAATTGCTTCCGGTAATGGTAGACTGGAGACTACACAGGTTGATATCACTGCTAAATATGGAGGGAGATTAACACATATTTATGTCAAAGAGGGAGATATGGTTGAGAAGGGTCAGTTGTTGGCCAAGCTTGATACCAGAGAGCTTGAAGCACGATATAAGGTCGCACTTGCAGGGGTTGAACAGGCTAAAGAAAATAGAAATTATGCTCAAGCTGTAGTCTCTCAAAAAGAGATAGATCTCAAACATAAAGAGAATGATTTTTTAAGAAGTAAAGCACTATTTGAAAGTAAGAGTATCGCTTTGGTTATGTTTGAAGATGATGAAACAGAATACCAAAGGGCGCAAGCAGCACTAATGGCAGCGAAGGCACAAGTGACAAGCTATGAAGCAGCGATCAGTGCAGCAAAAGCACAGGCTGAGAGTATAGAAGTACAACTACAAGAGAGTAAACTCTATTCTCCAGTAAAAGGAAGAGTGCTTTACCGTCTGGTAGAAGAAGGAGAAATGATAGGAAGCGGAGGCAATGCTTTAGTGGTACTTGATCTTATCGATACATACATGACTATTTTTCTACCTACCTCTCAGGTTGGCCTCATCGATATCGGTTCGGATGCACGTATTGTTCTGGACGCACTACCAAATACTCCTATACCATCAAAAGTAAGTTTCATTTCACCTGAAGCACAGTTTACGCCTAAGGAGATCGAAACAGCTACTGAAAGAGAAAAATTGATGTTCCGTGTCAAGGTGAAAATAGCTCCTGAACTCTTGCTGGGACATTTACATAAGATTAAATCCGGATTACCGGGCATTGCTTATGTACGATTGAACGAAACGATGCCTTGGCCAGATTCACTACGTATGAGAGATAGAAACGGTTCAAGACCATGACTTCGATAGCATCTCTGCTTAATTTAAGTCATCGTTATGGGAATACGGTGGCGGTGGATAATGTGAGTTTAGATATTCCCAGTGGTTGTATGGTTGGGCTTATTGGCCCTGATGGGGTGGGGAAATCGACCATATTGGCACTCATTTCAGGTGTGAGAAAAATACAAGAGGGATCAGTCAAAGTTCTTGATGGAGATATGAGATTTAAAAAACATCGGAGCAAAATAGGCCCTCGAATTGCTTATATGCCTCAGGGGCTTGGCAAAAACCTTTATATGTCTCTTTCAGTGGAGGAAAATGTCGATTTTTTCGGCCGTCTTTTTGGACAAGGAAGGGGTGAGCGTCAAGCTAGGATAAATGAGTTACTTGAAAGTACGGGGCTTGCACCTTTTCGTGATCGTCCTGCAGGTAAGTTATCAGGTGGTATGAAGCAAAAACTTGGACTTTGCTGTGCGCTTATTCATGACCCGGATCTACTGATTCTGGATGAACCTACAACAGGTGTAGATCCGCTTTCACGCAGGCAATTTTGGGTACTGGTTGAACGTATGAGAAAGCGTAGGGAAGGAATGAGTGTTATTATCGCCTCAGCATATATGGAAGAGGCGGAGCGCTTCGATTGGATAATTGCGATGGATGATGCAAAGCTTCTGGCTACAGGTACGCCGGATGAGTTGTATAAAAAGACAAGTACCGATAATCTCGATGATGCCTTTATTGCTTTATTGCCTGAGTCAAAGCGCCGGGGATATAAAACTCTTGTCGTCCCGCCACGTACCGATATCATGGATGAGAATGGAGAAGAAGCTATCATCGCGAAGGGACTTACGATCCGCTTTGGTGACTTTACTGCTGTAGATGATGTGAGCTTTAGTATAGATCGTGGAGAGATCTTTGGATTTCTCGGCTCGAACGGCTGTGGTAAAACGACAACCATGAAGATGCTTACAGGACTGCTCAATCCATCAGAAGGTAAAGCATGGCTTTTTGGTCAGCCCATAGATGTTCAAGATCTTTCTACACGTCATCGGGTTGGGTACATGACCCAAGGATTTTCACTTTACTCAGAGCTGACGGTCAGACAGAATCTGAAACTACATGCACAGCTTTTTCACCTTCCACAAACTGAAGTTGAACCTCGAATAGAAGAGATGATAGATCATTTTGATTTGGAACACTACGCTGATACTCATACTATGGACCTTCCTCTTGGTATAAGACAACGTCTCTCTTTGGCAGTAGCTGTTGTCCATAACCCTCAAATATTGATTCTTGATGAGCCCACTTCCGGTGTAGATCCAGTCTCGCGTGACCGTTTTTGGGAATTGCTCATTGGTCTTTCACGCAATGAAGGCGTAACGATCTTTGTCTCAACGCACTTTATGAATGAAGGGGAGCGTTGTGACCGGATATCATTGATGCATCAAGGGCGCGTACTGGCCAGTGATACCCCTGAAGCGTTAATTCGTGCAAGGAATAAAGAAAATCTCGAAGATGCTTTTATAGATTACCTTGAAGAGGCGGAAGAGAGCAAGTCATTACAAAAAAGTACCCACTTGCAAGCGTCATTTCCCCAGTCAAAACCTCAGAACCGTTTTTTTAGTTGGCTGCGCCTTTTGGGCTACACTTACCGTGAATCTTTGGAGCTGATTCGAGATCCAGTCAGACTTGTTTTTGCTCTTTTTGGAACCATTTTGTTAATGTTCACTCTTGGATATGGGATCAATATGGATGTAGAGGACCTGCACTTTGCTGTTCTGGACAGGGACCAAACACCCCAGAGCCGCTCTTATACTCAGAATCTTTCAGGATCACGTTACTTTGAAGAACAAACTGAGATCAGATCATCCTATGAGCTTGATCAAAGAATGCGTAATGGAGAAATCTCTCTGGCACTTGAAATACCGCCTGGATTCGGACGGGACCTAAAACGAGGCAAATCTGTTGAGATCGGTGTATGGATTGATGGGACAATGCCGTTCCGGGCCGAGACGATTCGAGGGTATGTCAGAGGTATGCACTATGATTACCTGATCCAACAGACAAAAGAGCAGTCAGGGGCTACTCCAGTACTCTCAGCAGTTAATATCGAGATGCGCTATCGCTATAATCAGGATTTTAAAAGTATCTATGCGATGGTACCGGCAGTCATCCCTCTGCTCTTAGTGTTTATTCCGTCTATCTTGATGGCATTGAGTGTCGTGAGGGAAAAAGAGCTTGGCTCTATTACAAACTTCTATGCTACACCAGTAACACGGCTAGAGTTTTTACTGGGGAAACAGTTGCCCTATATCGTTATCAGTATGATCGGATATTTGGGGTTGGTTGTTTTTGCAACTACTCTTTTCGAGGTACCGCTCAAGGGAAGTTTATGGACATTAAGTCTTGGTGCAGTGCTTTTTGTTACAGCAACTACAGGGTTGGGACTTCTGATGTCCTCATTTGCGAAAACACAGATTGCAGCACTGGCTGCAACAGCTATCTTTACTTTATTGCCGACAGTCAGTTTTTCAGGGCTTAATGAACCGGTCAGCTCCTTGGAAGGTGCTGGAGCAGTGATGGGCAATATCTTCCCGGCAACCTATTTTATCAATATAAGCCGTGGCGTTTTTAGTAAAGCGCTTGAGTTTAGTGATCTTAGTTATGATTTTTCTGCGCTTGCAGTTATTGTTGTAGTTATTACGCTGCTCAGTATTACAGTACTGAAAAAACAGGAGGCTTAAATGAAAAAAAGTCTTCTGAACATCTATCGCCTTGGGATCAAAGAACTTCAAAGTCTATGGCATGATAAAATGATGACTATTCTGATTGTCTATACATTCTCTTTTGCTATCTACCTTGGTGCAACCGCAACCTCTTCGGAATTGAATAAGGTTCCTGTTGCTTTCAATGATGAAGATCAATCGGTACTCTCAGCACGGATTATTGGAGCATTTTACAAACCACGATTCCTTCCTCCTGATCTGATAGAGGCAGATAAGATTGACTATGGAATGGATAAGGGGATATACACGTTTGTACTTACCATTCCACCTTCATTTGAGAAGGAAGTACTGCAAGGAAGACAACCTACCATCCAACTCAATATCGATGCTACGCGTATGTCACAGGCAGGTATCGGTGCGGGGTACATACAACAGATGATCAATGATGAAGTCCGCACTTTTTTACAAGGTACTTCAGCTGACAATGACGCTTCACTCCCGGTGGAACTTGTTGCCCGTATGAAGTTTAATCCGGCGCTTGAAAGCACATGGTTTGGAAGTGTGATGGAGTTTATTGAACAGATCACCCTTCTTTCGATCATTCTCTCAGGTGCCGCACTGATTCGTGAGCGAGAACATGGAACACTTGAGCACCTGATGGTCATGCCATTGAGTGCTGCTGAGATCATGCTCTCTAAAGTTTGGTCCATGGGAGTTGTTGTCTTATTGGCCGCAGCACTCTCTTTACAGTTTGTGATTAAAGGCGTGCTGGATGTTCCAATAGCAGGATCTGAAGGGCTTTTTTTATTCGGGGCTTTTTTAATGCTTTTTTCAACAACATCAATGGGGATTTTCATGGGGACTGTCGCTAGATCCATGCCGCAGCTGGGGCTTATTATCATTATCACGATTTTGCCGCTTCATATACTCTCTGGTGCTATCACTCCTTTTGAAAGTATGCCGCAACTGCTTCAAAATTTTATGTTTTTGATGCCAACAAGCCATTTTGTGAGTATGTCTCAGGCTATTCTCTATCGAGGAGCTGGACTAGATGTTATATGGGTTGATATGTTTTGGATTTTTGTCATAGGGATGTTCTTCTTTATCTTTTCCCTTTCAATTTTCAAGAAGAGTTTAAATTAAAAAGATTAAATGATATTGCAAAACGATCATTTTATACCTTGACAAAATACCATGTGTGGGTATAAAAGCATTAGCTAAACGAGATGGATTTCGTGTACATATAACCAATGTACTAAAGAGTTTTGATGTACCTTTGGAAGATATTATTGACAAAAAGTATATGAATGTATTTTATGAAGTCGGATATGAAAAGGGACATTCAAAATCGGCTTGGAGTACAACATTCAAATATTGATTTTTAGATGAAAAAATTACTTACCTCTATTAAAAAACGATAAAAACGTCTTCTACTTTTATTTATATATAAACCTTATAATATATCACTTTATAAGGTTTTCATTTAGTAGATACTGTACCTTACATAAAAAACGATCTTGGTTTTTTTATTCGGTAAAGGGTAGTCTTTATAGGCGATACGTATCACGTCTAAAGTATTTTGGTCTAAAGCCTGGTGGCCTATAGGCCTTTTTAATTTGAGATCGGTGATATCACCGTTTGGATGGAGATAAAAAGAGACGATGTTGGTTCCCTGCTGTCTTGTACGTACCGCAACCTCAGGATATCCGTTTCGGGTCAGTGTACGTTGCGTGATAGCGTGAATGGTTCCCAGGTTATTTTTGATGAACTTTTTTTGCGTTTCGCTGTAGCTGTTGAACTCTTCACCATAAAGCTGATTGATCATTCTTGCACCATAACTGCCTGAGGATGATGGGCGGCTCCGCTGTGAAGGATACATCGATGTACCAGAGCCCATAAGTGCACTGGCAAGAGGATCACTTGAACGCTTAGGTTGTCTGTACTGCTTTCTCTTTTTCACTACACGTTTTTTTTGTACCTTCTTAACAGCTTTTTTCTTCTCTTCTTTTTTAACGATCTTTTGAACAGGTTTTGGTACTGTCTTGGTAACATTGTTCTCTTCACTGCTCTGCTGTGCAAAGAGCTTTTTACTCTCATCTAACGCTTTTCTCTTTACGGCTTGCACGGCTGGTTCTATTGGTTTTTCGATGACAGGCATGGGGGTTGGCGGAGTGATTATGGGTTTAGGAAGAGGTACCGGCTTTGGTTTAGGAGGTGGAGGCGTCACTATTTGTTGCAGATTCAGGCTTATCTTCTTCTCTTGTCCCTGAGGGGGCAAGAAGATGATCTCTTTCCAGTTTTTCATAAAAAACAGCAGGATCAGTAAATGTAACAATAAAGAGAGTAATAATCCTTTCAGCGTTCTGATGATACTCTCCTTGTATAAAGCCCTAAGTGCCCTTAGTGTATAATCTTTGCAATTATACATTATGAGGATTAATAACATGGCATATGACAAAAGTATAGCGGCATTTGAAGACGCATATAAAGTGATACCCGGGGGTGTTGACTCTCCGGTACGTGCATTTTCAGGAGTAGAAGGTACACCACCGTTCATAGAGAAAGGCGAGGGCGCATACCTTTTTGATATTGACGGGAACAGATATATCGACTATGTGCAGAGTTGGGGACCGCTTATCTTTGGTCATGCAGATGCAGAGATCGAAATTTCAGTCATAGAAGCAGTCAAAAGAGGATTGAGTTTTGGTGCACCTACGACCATAGAGACTGAGCTTGCCGGTGAGATAGTCACGCTTTTTGACAGTATCGATAAAGTACGTTTCGTCAGTTCTGGAACAGAAGCAGTCATGTCTGCTATTCGTTTGGCTCGCGGTGTGACAGGCAGAGAAAATATTATCAAATTCACTGGATGTTATCATGGTCATTCGGACTCACTACTTGTACAGGCCGGTTCGGGTCTGGCTACATTCGGCTCTCCGTCAAGCCCAGGTGTTCCGGCTGACCTTACCAAGCATACACTCTTGGCAACCTATAACGATATCGAATCCGTACTGAAGTGTTTTGAAGAGTCACCGGATGGTATCGCCTGTGTGATCATCGAGCCAATAGCAGGGAATATGGGGCTTGTACCTGCAGATGAAGCATTCTTGGAAGAACTGAGATGTCTCTGTACGAACCATGGTGCACTGCTTATCTTTGATGAAGTAATGAGCGGATTTAGGGCTTCACTGAGAGGGGCACAAGGTATTTCAAGCGTGAAACCGGACATGGTGACTCTTGGTAAGGTGATCGGTGCAGGTATGCCTGTGGGTGCATTCGGTGCCTCAGCACAGATCATGGCACATCTTTCTCCTGAAGGTCCGGTCTATCAGGCCGGAACACTTTCAGGTAACCCTGTGGCTATGGCAGCAGGTCTTACCAGTCTTAGAAAGCTCAAATCCAATCCTTCATTATATGTGTCTCTTGGGAACAAAGCGAAAAAGCTTATGGATGGTTTCAAAAAAGCTGCAGATGCTGCAAACATACCTTTGGTTACAGATGTAAGAGGCAGTATGTTCGGTTTCTTTTTCTCAGATAAGCCAGTGAAAAACTTCGATGATGCCCTGGACAATGATACAGCAAGGTTCGCAAAGTTCCATAAAGGCATGTTGGACAGAGGTATCTATCTTGCATGTTCATCATTTGAAGCAGGATTTATCTGTGCAGCTACAACAGATGAGATGATAGATGATACGATCAAAGCGGCTTATGAAGTGATGGCTGAAATAGCCTAGGCCATACTTCAGATCACTTTGATAAAACAGCCAACAAAATGGTGATCTTATAAAGGAGATATCATGAAAAAGTTTCTACTCTCTTTGGTACTTATACTACCTCTTTTTGCTACTGAACTAACACTGACTACCGAAGATGGGTTTGAACTCCACGGATGGCTGGAAAAACCTCAAAACACTACGAAACCTGCGCCTATTGTACTTTTGGCACACCAGTTCGATTCAGACCATACATCATGGGATATGCTCACCATGAGATTACATGCAAAAGGTATGGCGACACTCAGTGTGGATCTGCGAGGTCATGGAAAGTCAAACGTACAAAAAGGTATAGAGAACAGCGTACAAATACCGAAAAATACAAGTGAAGTGAGAGCTGCATTTGATGCAAGTGCACCAAAAGTGGGTTTTTCCAATATACCACAGGACCTGATAGCATGGCTAGAAATAATAGAAGATGATAAAAGTCTGGATATGCAACAACTCTACCTTGTCGGTGCATCACTTGGTGGTGCATCGTTGATCCCAGTTCTGAATGATTATGATGCAAAAGCACTTATCACGCTCTCTGCAGGAAAATCAACAGACACTGAAAGTGATATGGCCCTTTCGAGCTCTCTGACAAAAACCTATTTCGTGGCTACTAAAAATGATCCATTGGGTGCGAACGTGAATGCACTTGAATACGGCAAAAAAGCGATAGCAGGTACTACACTCATACTCTCCGGTGATGGACACGGAACCGTGCTGCTGCCTAAAGTAGAAGAGTATATCCTGCTGTTCATTGGGTTGTCATACTAATGCAGAGAGTTGCAGGTGCTGTATAGAGCAGGAAAAACCTACCCTAAACCATGTTCTATGTACCAATTGGCTATACTACATTTTTAAATTAAGAGGACTAAAAATGCAAAATAATACCGAAGAACCAAAATTCAAAAAAGTGGTGGATGCTGCAGACGGACTCAGTCTGGGTATTTCCATGGTTGTTGCTGTCATTATCGGTGTAGGTATAGGACTTGGATTGCGTAATCTTACAGGTGCAGGATGGACACTCTGGATCGGTGTATTTATAGGTATAGGTGCGGCTATCTCTAATGTCTACAAAGCATATGCGAAACAAAAGAGGTCGTTGGATGAACTGGCTAATGACCCAAGATATACCTATAAAAAAGAACAGCAGGACAAATATGATGCTGAGGATGACGATGCATAGTATGAACCGTAAGATCTTTACGGTACTCTTTACTGTCGACATTTTACTAGTATTTATCTCTGTAATATTTTTTGATATGAAAGTGCTTTACAATACACAGATAGGGTATATCACTGCATCGCTTGTGATGATAGCTTCGATAGCGAGCTATAGACGTATGGTCAATGCCCGTGTGAAACACAACATGGTAACCATGGATGAGACTCAAGATGTGATCGACAAACTTGAAGACCCGTATGATCTGTACAGTGACAATGAAGTGCCCGAAGAGCAGAGTCTGTCAGAAACGATCAAAGAAGAGAAGAAAAAACGCAAAGAGAACAGACGCAGTCTCTACCAAACCATGAAAGACACCAAAGCGGCTCTCTCTTTCTACAGATTAGGTGCCTATGCGCTGCTTATCTTAGGTTTTTTATATCTCAACAGACATGGCCTGTTGCATATTCCCAGTTATATTATCTCTTTGGGTATCCCTTCTGTGATTCTTGTCTGGGTCCTTCTAAAAGAAAAAGAAAACATTAGCCAAGATCAGACAGAATAACGTACTTGGAAGTGAGGATTTATTTTATGATAAGACTTTTATTACTCTCTCTTGCACTTTTCTCTTTGACCGCATGCGGAAAAGAAGAAGCAAAACCTGCAGTCTGTAGCACAAAACCTATACAACCACTCCGGATCATCGATAAACCTATCGATTTCGGGCCTGATCGTATTGCTATGACCAAAGCGTATATCAAGTCTCATTACGGCATGAATGTAGAAAACATCGAGATCACTCCAAAGATCATTGTACTGCACTGGACAGCGGAGTTGGATTTTGACAAATCTTTTAAACGCTTGCAGCCGGAGAAACTCCTTTCTGACCGAAAAGACATTGTGAAAGCGTCAGCCTTGAATGTATCCTCTCAATTTATGGTGGCACGTGACGGGACCATTTACCGCTTAATGCCGGAAAATTGGATGGCCCGTCATGTGATAGGACTGAACTACTCAAGTATCGGTATTGAGAATATCGGCGGAAAGGGAAACAAGATAGATGATCTCACCCCTGCACAGCGACAGGCGAACATTGACCTCGTCTTATACCTCAAAGCCAAATATCCTGCGATCGAGTATCTTATAGGACACCATGAGTACCAGGAGATGGAACGTACATCCTTATGGCTGGAAAAAGACAAAGGGTATAGAACCGTAAAGTCCGACCCGGGAGAAAAGTTTATGTCAGACATTAGAAATGGTGTGAAATACCTCGATCTCAAAGCACCGCCTAAAGGGGAATGATGAACTCTTCATTCAGTACTCTTGACTGGGGGATATTTTTTGCATATTTTTTAGTATTAACACTTTCTTCAGTACTTTTAAGCCGTGTAAAGGTCAAATCCACTCGTGACTATTTTGTAGGGGGAAACTCTGTCCCAATGTTTGCTGCAGCGATGTCTGTACTGGCTACCTCACAGTCAGCGGCTACCTTTCTTGGCGGTCCTGAGTACTCATATGGGAAAGATCTGACATTTATAGGGTTCTATTTTTCCGCTTTTCTGGCAGTCTTTTTTGTCGCTAAAGTACTGATCCCCCGTTTTTATGCGATCAGAGCAGTGACGGTCTATGAACTGCTTGAAAAGCGTTACGGCGAGAATGCAAAAAGAGAAGCGGGTATCATGTTCCTTGTAGGACGACTCTTTGCTTCTGGTGCAAGGCTCTACATCGGTGCATTGGCCATCTCTATGATACTTTTTTTAGATATTACGCCTACACATGTCGCTATATCTATCTCACTGTTGATGCTGGGTGCATTGGCCTATGCATACTTTGGTGGAGTAAAATCGATCATCTTTTCTGACATCATCCAAGCGTTTACCTACATTGGAGCCGGGATCGCAATACTCATCTACCTTTACGTGAGTATGCATACTGATCTTTCTACCATGGTATCTACCCTGCAGAACGATAACAAACTCAAGTTGCTTGACTGGTCGATCTCCGGCGGTTTTTCTGTCTGGGCCTTGTTGGGTGGCTGGCTGCTACTGAATATCGCTGCCTATGGCCTTGACCAGGACATGACACAAAGAGCGTTGACCTGTAAAAGTACCAAAGAAGCCCAAAATTCACTCATGATGAGTATCTATCTGACCATTCCTGTCGCATTGCTTTTTCTAATGATCGGTCTGCTTCTCTATCTTTTTTACCAGCATCCTGAATTTTCGGGTCTGAACAAAGAAGTGGTACAAAAGTTCGATGGAGAAAAGATCACGATCTTTATGTACTACATTCTGCATGAGATGCCAGAGGGGATGAGGGGACTTGTGACCGTGGGGGCTGTGGCTGCTGCCTTGTCAAGTTCCAACTCTGTTCTGGGGGCCATGTCCTCCGTAGCTATAGAAGACCTCTACAAACCCTGGAAACAAAAGAGATCGGATGTCGACGAGATCCATTTTGTCAAGGCAGGGCGTAATGCTGTACTTTTCTTTGCCGTTGCACTCTCAGTCATGGCCATGGTCTCTTACTACTGGCAGCGCTATACAGAACTACCGCTGCTCAGTTTTGCACTGGGTGTGATGGCTTTTGCCTATACCGGCCTTTTAGGTGTCTATGGTGCAGCTATTTTCACTAAACGTGGGAGTGCGGCGTCTGTACCGCTGGCACTGCTGGGCGGATTTATGAGCGTACTTTTGCTTCAGCCCTATGTTCTGGGAGATACACTGGCAACAATGCTTGATCTCAAACTCGGATTTTCATGGCAGATCCTTATAGGAACTGTGGTTTCTTTTGGTATCATGATGACAGCAAAGGAAAAAAAGCATGGCTAAAGAACGTTATATTGGTATTATGTCCGGGACATCACTGGATGGTGTAGATGTGGTGCTGTGTGAAATAGATGCTACGGAGTGTACCCTTTTGAGTGCTCTGGAGTATCCGATTCCATTGGAGCTAAAATCAGATATCTTAACGATGATAGAGGGTAAAAATACCTTAGAAGCTTTAGGGACATTAGACCATCGTCTGGGTCTGCTTTTTACACAGGCTGTAGGTGCATTGCTGATACGTGAGAACATCGATGCAAGCAGTATCAAGGCTATCGGTTCACACGGGCAGACTTTATGGCATGCGCCAACAGGGGAGTATCCTTTCTCTATGCAGCTTGGTGACCCCAATATACTGACGGCAAGAACAGGTATACCTGTGGTAGCAGACTTCAGACGTAAAGATGTAGCATTAGGTGGACAGGGTGCACCTTTCGCACCGGCATTCCATGAATTTATATTTAGTAATATTAAGTCATCCGTTTCGGTTGTAAATATCGGCGGTATGGCAAATATAACAGTCTTAGGTGACAACCTTATAGGGTATGATACCGGTTGTGGGAATGTACTTTTGGACATGTGGATAGCTGAACATCAGGGAAAGTCATATGATGAAAATGGTGAGTGGGCCAGAACAGGAGCTGTGGACTATACGCTTTTAGATAAAATGATGTCAGATCATTTTTTTCAAGAGCCTTATCCCAAAAGTACAGGTAGAGAAAAATTCAATAAAGTATGGTTACAAGAGTATCTTTCAGGGCATACACATAACCCTGAAGATGTACAGAGAACACTTTTAGAACTCACTGCTATGAGTATCAGTAATGAGATTTTGAAGTTCAACCCAGACATTACTTTGCTTTGCGGTGGCGGTGCAAAGAATACATTTCTTGTTGAGCGGATCAAAGCATTGATGCCGAATGTAGAAGTAGCTATCTCTGCTAACGCAGACCAGATAGAATCAATGACCTTTGCATGGCTTGCGTACAAACGTGTGCATCATGAAAAAGTCAATTTAAAGGATGTCACGGGTGCAAGTGACAATGCAGTTCTAGGAGGGATATATGCATAAAGAGTTAAAGGATTGGCTAGAGTTGTTAGATATAAAAGATCCGGAACTTCAAAGTCTACATGGTGATGCAAGCGCTAGAAGCTACTACCGTCTAACAAATAATGAAGAAGGCATTCTGATGGATGCTTCTTCGGTGAAAGAGAGTCTGCCAAGCTTTATGGATGTAGCTCAAAGACTCACGGATGCCAACGTACGTATACCGATCATAAAGTCTTATGATCTTGAAAAAGGTTTTGTCTTTTTGGAAGATATAGGCTCTACCCATCTGTTGGATAAATGTGTGGAAGGTGTGGATGCAAGACCCTATTATGACAAAGCAATAGAAACGCTGGTTCAGCTACAAACTGCTTCTCCCAAAGGGTTAAAACCCTATGATGAGAGTTTTTTGCTCGAAGAGATGAATCTTATGACAGAGTGGTATCTTAAAGCCTATCTGGGTACGACACTTGAATGCCTGGAAGGACGTATGCTTTTGGAGAGTTTTGCGCTGATTGCCAAAGAGGTATTGAGTCAGCCGCAAGGTATTTTTGTACATAGAGACTACCACGCACGCAACTTGATGTTGGACAGCAATGAGGAGATCGTAGTCATAGACTTTCAAGATGCAAGAGAGGGGGCTTTGACCTATGATCTGGTTTCATTGCTTCGGGATGCCTACGTGAAACTGGATAGAAGAGAGTTGCGCAGACTGATCCTGCTCTTTAAAGAGTTAAAAGGGTTGGATGTAGATGATGAGACATTTATACGATGGTTTGATTTTACAGGCCTGCAGCGTCACATCAAGATACTCGGTATCTTTTCAAGACTGGCACTAAGAGACGGAAAAAAGAACTACTTGCAGGATATTCCTCAAACCTTGAAGTATATCTTGGAAGTGGGTCAAAAGTACCCGGAACTGGACGGATTGATCGCTCTCTTGAAGTCCCAATATGGTGAGTTCAAAGATGCCCCTATAACGATGAGGATCTTTTAATGATCTTACTGCTGAACAGATAGTGAGGGCTAATATTATAAAAAAGGATACTATGTCATGAAATGTATGATACTTGCTGCAGGATTGGGAACAAGAATGAGTCCGCTGACCGACACCACACCAAAACCCTTGCTTAAAGTAGGGGGTATACCTCTTATAGTATGGCATCTGGAACGTCTGGCACATGACGGTTTCACTGATATAGTCATCAATATTGCACATTTAGGGTACCAGTTTCCCCAAACACTTGGTGATGGTTCAGAGTGGGGCGTAAACATTTCCTACTCGGACGAACAGGAAGAGGGTGGACTTGAGAGTGCAGGGGGCATCATAAAAGCCCTGCCACTTCTAGGAGATGAACCTTTTTTAGTTGTCAATGGAGACATATGGACAGATTATGATTTTCAAGACCATAGAAAGCTCGCAGAGGGCATTCTAGCTCATTTGGTCCTTGTACCCAACCCGGAACATAACCCTGAAGGGGATTTTGCTTTAGATGGTAACAAAGTAATTGACAACAGCCAATATACCTTCTCAGGTATAGGTTACTACTCACCAAAGCTATTTGAAGGGGTCCCCTATGGTAAATCTGCATTGGCTCCCTTACTTAGAGCAGCGATGAAAGAGGGGAAAGTGACAGGAGAACTCTATGAGGGTGAATGGCTTGATATAGGGACTCCAGAGAGACTCGAACTCTTGAATGCACAGTTGATGAATAGGTATTGATATTCATTCGATTAAAACTATTAATACCCAATAAAATATGCTATAAATTTATAGACAAAAGATATGATAGAAAACCTTATAATATAGTCTATATCGGAATATTTTATAAGGTTTTCCATTGAAATGTACAAAATTATGGCCTGCAAACGTCGCTATAGCGAATAACCTTATAAAATATGTAGATTATAAGGTTTTACAAATAAACTATTTAGTTCTTGTCTCATAACCAATAAATTATTAAACTGATAAGTTTAGTAGAACATGCGAAAAAGTAAAATTGCTATTACAATCCATATAATGATTACAACAAAAGCAGCAGTTTTAGAGCGAGGTAGAGATTTTAGAGTTGAGTGATGGGCTTTGTTTTTACAATCACTCCAAATATCCTCTGGTATCAGTTTTATGGCCAATACTATTCCGAGCGGCAATAATAGAAAATCATCCAAATATCCAATGATAGGGATAAAATCAGGAATCAAATCTATAGGACTAAGAGCATATGTAACCACTATTATTGCTATTATTTTTGCAATTATTGGAACATCTTTGTGATGATATGCTAAATAGAGGGCATACAAATAGTACTTCAAGTCATTAGCCCAATTTTTTAGTTTCTCAATCAAGTATAATCCTTATTTTTTAATACAAGCTACTAATTTAGGTGGTAGTTCTACTTTTTTTATTTCTTCTAAATAGTTCATAAGTAGATGAGAAGGCTGCTCGGTAATTGCATAGATGATCCATTTACCCTCTTGATGACTCTGTAAAATGCCTGCTTCTTTTAATTGTTTAAGATGACGGGATACCAGTGGTTGGGAGAGATCAAGAGTATCACAAATTTCACAAACACACAGATCATGTTCTCTTTGTATTAAAGCTGTAATTTTGATTCGATTGAGATCACTAAAAGCTTTAGAGATTTGTAATAGCTTCTCCATTTAACTCCTTTTAAGTTAAAACATATAACAATTCATTTATATAAATAAAATGTTATATGATTTTATCATAATTCTATCTTAGAAAGGCAGCAAATGAAAAAGTTAGGACTTCTGTTCATATTATCCGTCAGCTTATTCGCTTCAAGTGGGGAGTCAGTTTTCGAAAAACATTGTATGTCATGCCATGCACGAAATGGAATGATGGGTGAAGGACCAATGCAAGATATGAAAGCCCCAACTATGCAGATGGTATCTATGCGTTTGAAAAAGATGACAGGTTCAAAAGAAGCATTTTTGACTTTTGTAAAAGATTACATTCAAAACCCAAGTCAGAAAAAAGGCTTTTGTATGCCTATGGCCTATAAGCGTTTTGGTGTAATGCCTGCTATTGGTAAAAACTTATCCGAAGAAGAACGTGATGCTGTTGCAAATTGGATATTTGATAGTTTTGATGATATGTGGGACAGATCAATGGGTGGGCAAATGTGTAATACGCGTAACTCTGCCAAGTAGAGAGTTTTTTTAAATTAAGGTATTTAGATGGAATGGTTAGAAGTTTTTTTTACTGCATTGATCGATTTAAGTAATGCTATGGCTCCTTATATTTTGTTTGGACTTATTTTTGCAGGTATACTCCACGAGGTAGTCCCCGACAGCATTGTGACAAAACATCTAGGAAAAGACAATGTCACTTCAGTGGTCAAATCGACCGTTTTTGGTATTCCTCTTCCTGTTTGCTCCTGTGGTGTAATTCCTCTTGCAACCTCTATTAAAAAATCTGGCGCTTCCAAAGGCTCAACACTCTCATTTCTTATCTCTACCCCTATCACAGGTGTAGACTCGATCATGGCTACCTATGGTATTTTCGGATGGATATTTACGCTTTACCGTGTCGTTACTTCTATGATTATTGCAATGTTTGCAGGGATACTAACGAATATCTTTGACAAAGATGCTACAACAGGCACCCAAAGTGTTAAAAGTGCCACACCATCTTTTTCTACCTTTGCACCATCAAAAACAGCCGCTACTTTTTCTCTAAATACACCTCACGAAGAGTCATGTGGTACGGGAACAGGATCATGTTGCGGTAGTTCTTGTGAAGAGAACAAAAAGTTCTCTGTTATGTCAGCTATGAAATATGCTTTTATTACACTTTTAGGAGATATAGCAAAACCTCTCTTTTTGGGGCTGATCGTTGGTGCGCTCATTACCGTATCAATACCGGACAATATTGCCCAGCTACTTAAAGATTACTCTTGGCTAAGCTATCTTATCGTTATCGCAATCGCTGTTCCTATGTATGTGTGCGCAACGGCTTCCTTACCCATAGCTGCTGGACTCATGCTCTCTGGAGTAAGTGCTGGGGCAGCCTTTGTCTTCCTTTCTGCCGGACCTGCTACAAATACAGTGACGATTGGTGTTGTTAAGAAAATGCTTGGAACTCGATCACTTTATATCTACCTTGGCAGTATTATCATCGGAAGTATGCTATTTGGTATGGGCTTGGATTACATCTTTGACATTTCAAATATCAATCCTCGGTCATTAATCCATATGGATGAAGATTTCGGTCTTATCTCTATTCTAAGTAGTTTGATTTTATGGGGATTTGTACTGTACTTTTTATTTAAACCATATTTCAAAAAAAGTGAATGCAGTGGTGGATCTTGTTGTTCCTGACATTATAAACTGAAGTGAACTAAAATTCTGAACGTATTAAAACCTTATAAAATATAACTTTATGAGGAGTTCTTCCCCGATATATTCTATGTTAGATTATAAGTTTTAGGTTTTACATATAAGGAATAATATAATTTAATGAAAAAACATGGTATGGTAAAATCTCAACCAAATTTATATAGGGCATTAAAAAGAAGTTATGTATAAATGTGGCTGTAATGAAAGTTAAAAAATAGCTGTATTATTATTTATTTAGTGCTGTTGTTTTATTAGATTATTATGATCTAAAAGTTGTTTGGCATCACTTATTGTTAATCCTGATTTTGAACAGGCAACATCAAATGGTTCATTGTTACTTAAAAGTCTAATCAATGTATTTAGTTTAAATATTTTAGATATATTTATTGTGTTTATTGACATATTTTTTCCTTTTTTTATTTAATTGGTTGCGGAAGATGGATTTGAACCATCGACCTTTGGGTTATGAGCCCAACGAGCTACCGAACTGCTCTATTCCGCGATAATATAAGAATGTGTAAATTGGACAAATCCCAAAAAACAGAAGGTTGTAACAAGTAAAGAATATATAAACTTAACTAAGAATAAATATTTTTTCAACGAAAGTTATCTAAACAATGGACAGACTTCTCTGTCCATTGATGGTCTTAAAGACCAGTAACGTTCTCAGCCTGTGGTCCTTTTTGACCTTCACCGATCTCAAAAGTCACTTTTTGACCTTCATTAAGAGAGACACGGCCATAACCGTTACTATTAATTTGACGATAGTGTACAAATACATCATTTCCGCCATTTTCTTGTTCGATAAAACCGAAACCTTTTTCACTGTTGAACCATTTTACTGTTCCATTTACTTGAGTTGCCATTGCAATTCCTTTGTTTGTTTATACATTTCATTATTGAAATATTCAAAATATAATACGGAGTGTTCTTTTGGAAGGATAATACTGTAAATTGTAAGTAAGCAATAAGAATCTAGCCTAAGATGAAACTCTAAATCATCTTTGATAAACCCATTATAGCCAAATCATTTAATAATAGCAAGGCCTTATACACTATATTATAAAAGCCCTTTCTTTACATATTTTTTGTTATTAAAGACAAAACCTTATAAAATATATAACTTTATAAGGTTTTAAATGGACTACTCAGTATTACAAATCAAGTATTTGTAAAGCACTTAATCCAGATACAGCTGACCGTAAGATAATGCACCATATAAATTAATTTTTTATTATATTTTTAAATAATTTTAATATAATTGTTAAATATACATAGAGGAGCACTTTAAACGTGAATATATTTACTCATTTTACAATGGTTTAGATGTCTCTCATGGCATCTTTCAATCAAACTTTTACTTCTAAAAGGAGCATGCCATGTTTGATAACAAAAAATTTATACAACACACTTCGGGTGGCGGTATGTCGAACCAGGATTGGTGGCCTAACCAACTCAAACTCGATATTCTGCACCAACACTCATCTCTATCCAATCCTATGGGCAATGATTTCAACTATGCTGAAGCATTCAAAACTCTTGACCTTGAAGCCGTCAAAAAAGATCTTCTGGGAGTCATGACCGAGTCTCAGGAGTGGTGGCCGGCTGACTTTGGTCACTATGGTCCACTGTTCATTCGTATGGCATGGCATAGTGCCGGTACCTACCGTAGTGGTGACGGTCGGGGTGGAGGAGGAAGTGGAAACCAGCGCTTTGCACCGCTGAACAGCTGGCCTGATAATATTCACTTAGATAAAGCCCGCAGACTGATCTGGCCTGTGAAGCAAAAGTACGGACAGAAGATCTCCTGGGCTGACCTGATGATACTGGCAGGTAACGTTGCGATGGAATCAATGGGTTTCAAGATCTTCGGTTTCGGGGGTGGTCGTGAAGACATTTGGGAGCCCGAAAAGGATATTTACTGGGGTATGGAAGATACGTGGTTGGATGACAAACGTTACTCCGGTGATCATGAGGAACTTGAGAATCCTCTTGCAGCCGTTCAAATGGGATTGATCTATGTGAACCCCGAAGGTCCTAACGGCAACCCTGATCCGATAGCAGCAGCAAATGATATACGTGAGACCTTTGCCAGAATGGCAATGAACGATGAAGAGACTGTTGCCCTGATAGCCGGCGGTCACACTTTTGGAAAATGCCACGGGGCCGGTGATGCAGCCCATGTGGGTCCTGAGCCTGAAGCAGCAGGGATCGAGGAGCAGGGACTGGGCTGGAGCAGCAGTTACGGTACAGGGAAAGGTACAGATACGATCGGTAGTGGACTGGAAGTGACCTGGAGTTCCACTCCGACGAAATGGAGCAGCAACTTCTTAGAGAATCTTTTTGGATATGAATGGGAGTTGACGAAGAGCCCTGCGGGTGCGCATCAGTGGAGGGCAATAGACGCTGCCGAAACGATACCTGATGCACAGGACCCATCAAAACGTCATCGGCCAACCATGCTAACCACTGACCTCTCTCTTCGCTTTGACCCTGTGTACGAAAAGATCTCACGACATTTTTTAGAAAACCCTGCTGCGTTTCAAGAGGCATATGCCCGTGCATGGTTCAAGCTGACCCATCGTGATATGGGACCGAAGACACGATATCTTGGTCCTGAAGTGCCTGATGAAGACCTTATATGGCAAGACCCCATTCCTGCTGTGGATCATGCACTGATCGATGAGTCAGATATGGCCCTGCTTAAGACCAAAGTGCTTGACTCCGGTCTCTCTGTCTCAGAACTTGTATCAACTGCCTGGGCATCTGCTTCTACTTTCCGTGGTTCTGATAAACGCGGCGGTGGGAACGGTGGACGTATCCGTCTGGCACCGCAGAAAGACTGGGAGGTGAACCAGCCGGATCAACTTTCCAAAGTGCTTGCTATTCTCGAAGATATTCGGAAGGAGTTCAATGACACCCAGTCCGGTAACAAGAAGGTTTCACTCGCTGATCTGATCATACTTGCAGGTTCTGCAGGTATTGAAGAGGCGGCGAAGCGTGCCGGTCATGATGTGACGGTGCCATTTATACCCGGCCGAATGGATGCATTGAAGGAACAGACCGATGTGAAGGCTTTTGAAGTGCTCGAACCCGTCGCAGATGGTTTCCGTAACTATTTGAAGACAAAATTCTCTGTCTCGGCTGAAGAGCTGCTTGTGGATAGGGCGCAATTACTGACACTCACCGCACCTGAGATGACGGTGCTTATTGGCGGTATGCGTGTGTTGAATACCAATGTTGATCAACTGCAACATGGTGTCTTTACCGAGCGTCCTGAGGTACTTACGAACGATTTTTTTATCAATCTGCTTGATATGGGTACTGTATGGAAGGCAGATTCAGATGATAAGGATATTTTTGAAGGAAGTGATCGTGTAACAGGTGAGCCCAAATGGAGTGCAACACGCGTCGACCTGATCTTTGGGTCAAATTCCCAGCTGCGTGCACTGGCTGAAGTCTACGGCAGTTTGGATGCTGAGGAATGTTTCATCCATGACTTCATAGCTTCATGGAGCAAAGTGATGAATCTGGATCGTTTCGATCTGGACATGTAGTTGTGATATGAATGATGGACGTATCGAGATATTATAAATCTAAGTATTGCATGGTACAATCCTCAAAAATACTGAGATCTGTGGAAAACCATCGGTACGTATGGCAGATTTTATAAGGATATATAATGACTTTAGAAGAGATTGAGTTTGAGCTGGAGCTCGCAGGATTGAGTAGAGAACAACAAGTAAAATTATTGTCATTTGTAAGAATGAATGGTTTTGATGCAAAAATGCTCGATAGAAAACTACAACTTATGGGATTTACACCGATCTTCAGTGTATATGATGAAGAGGAGGGCCAGAATAAGGCTTAGTCAGTAATGACTCCTTTCTCTGTTTATATGAAGATCAGGAGTATTTTTCATCACAGACAGATCACCGTACTATCTCTGCATCGTTACGTATCAGCTCTATGATACCGCCTTCAACATTCAGTGGTGTAAATCCATTTTTTTCTAAAATACGCGATGCTTTGATACTTCTGCTCCCTGACCGGCAATAGACCATAATAGGTTTGGATTTCATTTTCTCCAGTCTATTTAGACTATTGTCAAGTTCTTGAACCGGTATATTGATAGCGTTTTTCAGGTGTTTTTCTTCATACTCTTTTACTGTCCTTACATCCAGCAGTGTAATGTTACTGTCATCAGCTAAACGTACGATAGCCTGTTTGGCATTGATAAACTCAAAATCTGCAAGGATCCAGCCTTTAGAGTAAGCAAAAGAAATAAATAAGCCTGCCATTGCGATCCAGTAAAGTATCATCGTAGAAATGAAAAAAATGATAAGTCGTGTGATTCGCATATGGGCTCCTTTCCTCTAAAACTTCCTCTTAAAGTATATCCAATATGGGTATGCTGTATAAACATAAGCATGTATAATATTTAATCACACCATCCCACTTCTTCGTATCATTTTTATGTATACTTTACTATACTGTTTATCTTGTCCTCAAGGAGTATGAATGATAGGTATTAAACGTTTAAAGGGGGAAGGGAGCCCCTCTACTTTGTTTGCAGCATTTTTGTATTTTGATTTTAGTTTTATGGTCTGGACGATACTTGCGCCACTTGCAACAGAGATCACGGATAGTTTGGCCAATTATGGATTTTTGATGACATCATCTGAAACAGCGACACTGCTTTCAGTGCCCATACTTGTGGGATCCTTACTGCGTGTGGTACTTGGATTTTTTGTGGGTAAGATCGGTGCGAAAAAGACGGCTTTGGTGGCACAGGCTGTTGTTATATTGACCTTGTTCTATGTGACATCATTCGGGGAGCATATCTCTTATGAGGAGTTGTTGTTCGTCGGTGTAGGGCTTGGTTTTGCAGGAGCATCCTTTGCCGTGGCTTTACCTCAGGCAGGGCAATGGTATCCACCAAGATTGCAGGGTGTTGTGCTCGGTATCGCGGGTATAGGAAATCTGGGTGTGGTACTTGGTTTCCTTTTTGCCCCGAAGATCGCTGAGATCTGGGGATGGAAATCGGTGTTTTTTGTAGCGGCCGTTCTCTCTTTGCTCGTTTTTATCATCTATGTTCTCATGGCAAAAGATGCACCCAAAGAGGTCTATGTCCCAAGACCAAAGAACCTCTCTGACTATGTAAGACTCTTAAAGGACAGGGATACATGGTGGTTCAACCTCTTTTATGCCGTAAGCTTTGGCGTTTTTGTAGGATTTGCCATGTATATGAAGGTCTATCTTATGGCAATGTATGCTGATGAGATGGCACTGTTTGGTTTAGATGTATTGGGAGAGGGGAACATACATGTGGTCGCGGGTTATTTTGCGGCATTTTGTATTATGGCCGGTGCACTGCTTAGACCTGTAGGCGGAGCTATCGCTGATAAAGTGGGAGGAATCAAGTCACTTTATATTTATTTTTCAAGTGTTACAGCACTTATCTTTATAAATGCATTTATAGGCTTGTCATTTTGGTTTGCAATTGTTGTTATGTTACTGATTATGGCAAATCTTGGTATGGCGAATGGTGCTCTGTTTCAACTGGTGCCACAGAGATTTTCCAAAGATATAGGTATCATGACTGGTCTCATTGGAGCAGCCGGTGCTCTTGGAGGAGTAGGTATTTTAGTGACACTCGGAGCATCTACACTGATGTTTGGGGATTATACGATAGGGTTTATGTTCATCGCCGCAAATGTCATGGTCGCTATGGCAGGACTCAGTTTAGTGAAGACCAGATGGCGAACTACATGGGGTGCCAAATCAGGAGGCATTATCTAAACCTACATGGCCTTCTTCTTTGCATATTTATGTCAGCAGCCAGTTACGCATACTTAGAGTGCCATGCTCGATCTTTTCATAGGTTGATCGACTCTTGTCATCCTCATAAGCACTTCCGGCAATATAGAGCAGTGGAATATAGTGCTCGGTCGTAGGATGAGCATGTTTGGCATAACGCTGTCTCTCTTCAAAGTGTATGAGTGCATCATACTCTTTTTGTATGATGGCATGTTTCACAAAATCATCAAACTCTTTGGCCCAGGGAACTACAGGTGCATCTGCTAGTGCGCGCATATCTCTAAGATTATGTGTCACATTTCCGCTCCCAATGATCATCACACCATGTTCACGAAGTCTTCTGATCGTTCGGCCCAGTTTAAAATGTTCCTGCATGGAGAATGTAGTGTTGATGGACAGCTGCATGACAGGAATGTCTGCATCAGGGAACAGGTGTACCAAAACACTCCATACCCCATGGTCCAGGTCTCTCTCTTCTACATGCAGATCAGGTAACAGTTTTTGGAGATCAGAAACTAAAAAATCAGCGTTTGGTGCAGGGTATGTTATTTGATACAAGGCATCTGGAAACCCATACATATCATACAAAAGGGTATCTCTTTGATGAAGGCTAATTGCAGTGTAGGGTACAGTCCAATGTGCGGAGATCACTAAAACAGCTTTTGGCCTTTGTATTTCTTTTCCCAAATTTCTAAGTGATCTTGTGAAAGCATTGTTCTCTATGGCATTCATAGGGTTACCATGGCCCACAAAAAAAGCGGGAGCTCTTTTTGTTTCCTTTGCAGCAAGTGGCATTGTTACACCTCCTAGTGTTAAAGCGAGCAGCTTTAGAAAACCTTTTCTTGTCATGTGCTTCTCATCTGTTATTTTGTTAAAATACCTTCTATCTCAAGGCTTATTTTAATGGTTTCCCCAACAGCGACACCACCGGTTTCTATCAGTTGATTCCAATTCAGGCCAAAATCCTTTCTGTTGATCTTTCCTGAGAGTGACAGACCTGTTCTACTGTTGCCCCATGGATCTTTGATCACCACACCGCTGGTTTCCAACACCATCTTCACCTCTTTGGTCACGCCATGCATAGTAAGTTTCATGGTAGCGGTATCACCCTCTATCTTCTCAAGGGTTAACTGCATGGACGGATATTTGGCAACATCAAAGAAATCTACACTTTTGAGATGGTCATCCCTTTTGACATTGTCGGTATCGATGGAGCTTACATCCACTTCTCCGTTCAACGCTCTTAAGGTTTTTGAGTGATCATCATACTCAAATGTACCACTGAATTTGTTAAACTGTCCTGTCACATTGGATATCATCATATGTCTCACTTTAAAGGCAACATTTGAATGATCAAGGTCTACATTGTATGTGCCTGCAAAGAGGGTTCCTACACTTATTATAGAAGCTAATGCGATTGTGGTTAATTTCATTTTTTATCCTGTATATTACTAATTAGTAGTATTTAATTAAAAAAAAGTTACTGTGATTTCTGTAACTTTCTTAATAAATTAAATAAAGTTTCCATCTCATCATCATTTAATACTTCAAAATAACTTTCAAAGTTTTTTGCATGATCTGGAAACAACTGTTCGATGATTTCTCTTCCCTTTTGGGTGATTGAAATGATCGAAGACCGTTTATCTTTTTGATCAGGAATTGAAGTAATGAAACCGTCTCGTTTTAGATTTTTTATGACCACAGTGATATTTCCGGGTGTGCCCATAGTGAGTGTAGTGATAGCACCTATACTTAGATCACCTCTGTGATATAAAACTTCCAGAACTTGAAACTGGTTCATCGTTAGATCAAATGTATGAATATAATGTGACTCTTTGGCTCTGATCTTATTGAACGATCTGAAAAGCTGTATCCATGTTGCCATAGCTTTATCTGCATGAGAACCGTAACTTTTAAGTGTCTTTATTTTCATTGACATCTCCTTCATGCACATTATAGTACTAATTAGTAATAATGTCAATACCTTTGAATAAAAAAACTAAAAAAAGATCTTGGTGAAACTCACAGGCTTTGTTCCTATGGGATAGGGATGTCATATATAGTAAAAGATGCCCACGCTCCGCTATATTAATTAAGAGCTTCTAAAATATATCATACTATAATAAATATGTTTATTATATAACGCGACAAGTAGAACAAAAAAGAAAGGGATACAATGGAAGTAACAAATACAGGGGTCAATAAATATGTAGATATGGCAATAGAGTATGGTACTGAATATGGCATAAAGGTGATCGGTGCTATCGCTATTTTTGTCATTGGTAAATGGGTGGCAAATAAACTTTCTGCCTTTATTAAAAAACTGATGGAACGCGGCGAGATCGATACAACACTCAGTGCATTTATAGCAAGTGTCATCGATATACTTCTAATGGTCGTAGTGGTTTTGGCCGCGATCAATAATTTAGGTGTTGACACGACCTCTTTTATAGCGATACTTGGTGCTGCCGGTTTGGCTATAGGTTTGGCACTTCAGGGGACATTTGGGAATATCGGTGCGGGTGTGATCTTGATACTTTTCCGTCCATTTGAAGTAGGGAACTTCGTGAATGTAGCAGGGGAGAGTGGTACAGTGGAAGCTATCACACTGTTCAATACCACACTGTTAACGCCGGACAATAAAGTCATTTTAATTCCGAACAGTGCCGTTGCTTCGGGGAATATTACGAATTTCTCTAAAAAAGAAGAACGCCGTGTCGATTTTGTATTTGGAATAGGGTATGATGATGATCTTAAACTGGCAAAGGCCACCCTCCAGGAGATCATCGATGCGGATGCACGAATATTGAAGGATCGCGCAAGTTTCATAGGTGTGGGTGAACTCGGAGACAGTTCTGTGAACTTTACGGTACGTGTATGGGTCAAAGCTGCAGATTACTGGGGTGTACATTTTGATACCATTGAAAAAGTAAAACTTACGTTTGATGAAAAAGGTATCTCTATCCCTTACCCTCAAATGGATGTTCACACACAAGCGGCAAAAGCTTAGATCATAGCTTAATCATTTAACAATCAAACCTTATAAAGTTATTAGTGTTTATAAGGTTTTAAATAGAGGATATTTTGTACCTCTAATACATCGTTAGACATCACATGTGTATCATAAGCCATCTCAGCTTATTTTGGAGTAAAAAATGACATCGAAAACCGATGATCCAAACATAGATCGTGCACCAAGCCCCCGTCTGTGGTTTGCTCTGGTCTTCATACATCTCTTCATCCCACTGATTCTCCTGGTATGCGGAGGAGATCCCAGCTGGTGGCAGGCCTGGATCTTTGGCGTGCTGTTATTTGTAGCCGGTACAGGCGGTCGCTTCTTGGCAGAAAAGCGGCATCCGGGAATTTTGGTAGAACGGGCTGACTCGGAGAAGACTATGAATGCGAAACCATGGGATAAAGTGCTTTCTCCATTGATGGCGATAAGTCTCACATTCCCCCTTGTAATCGTCGCAGGACTTGATCACCGCTATGGGTGGACACCTCTGTTTTCGACATCGATTCACACTTTTGGTCTCGTACTCGTCGCACTTGGGTACGCATTTGCTACATGGGCGTTAATAGAGAACCGTTTTTTCTCCAGTACGGTTCATATCCAAACGGACCGGGGACATTCGGTCTGCGATAGTGGTCCTTACCGGATCGTACGGCACCCGGGCTATGCCGGGAACCTCCTGGCACTTCCAGGTATCATCATGGCCTTAAACTCAATGTGGACCCTTATTCCTGCATTGGCGGCGTTGGCCATAGCAGTATTGAGAACCGCATTGGAAGACAAAACCCTTCATGAGGAGCTGCAGGGGTATCGGGATTATGCACAGCGCGTACGCTATCGTCTGATACCATGGATCTACTGATGAGACTCGCTTGATGCTCTGAAGTTAAGCGTATGAGCTTATTCATCCTCTTTGGCAAATTTTTCATAAAAGAAAGCTACAATGGCTTCCCTGCATCTGATATACTCAGGATCATGTTGAAGTTCCACTCTGTTTCTCGGACGCTCCAGATTGACTTCAAGTATCTCACCGATGGTTGCTTCAGGCCCATTGGTCATCATGACCACTCTATCACTGAGAAGTACGGCTTCATCTATGTCATGCGTCATAATGATCATTGTCGTCTTAACACTTTGCTGTATATGCATTAAAAGCTCTTGCAGTGTAGTTCTTGTTAAAGAGTCTATCGATGCAAAAGGTTCATCCATCAGTAAAACCTCCGGTTTGATGGAAAGGGCTCTTGCGATATCTGCACGCTGTTTCATACCCCCGGAGATATCACAGGGAAGTTTGTCTTTGGCTGCTTCCAAGTTTACTATGGATACGAACTCTTCTACACGTTCACGCAAGGCAGCTGCATCCAGTTCAGGCATTATTTTTCTAATAGCCATCTCTATGTTCTCATATATGCTCAACCATGGTAGCAAAGAGCCATGCTGAAACACGACTGCTCTGTCCGGTCCCGGTTGGGTGACCGCATCTCCATTGAGCGTAATATCACCTTTGGTCTGTTTTTCAAGTCCCAAGATGATATTCAGCAGCGTTGATTTGCCACACCCTTTGTGTCCGATGATAGAAATGATCTCATTTTTTTTAATTTCCAAATTCACATCAGTCAGTGCAATATATGCTTCTTTTCCAGGACCTGGGAACCTTTTTTCAATATTTTTCAAACTTAGAAATTCACTCATGATGCTCTACCTTTTTTTGTATAATCAAAGAAATCGGCGATCCTTCTCATCATTAGATCTAAAGTAAACCCGATCAAACCAACCAGGATCATACCTATGATGACATGGGCATACTCAAGGTTATCGTATGCATCCCATATCCAAACTCCAATACCGATACCCCCGGTTAACATCTCAGCACCAATGATCACGATCCAGGAAAGTCCCAGTGAGAGTCTCATACCGGAAAAAATGTACGGTACCGCAACGGGGAGTATGATCTGCACTACTTTTTCAAGTGCGGTAAATCTTAAAATTTTGGCCACATTCATATAATCTTCACTGACACTATGTACACCTGAGACTGTCTTGATCATGATCGGCCAGACAGAGGTAAGGAAAATCGTTGAGATCACTGTCATTTTAATATCTTTGAAGATAAAAAATAAGAGGGGCAACCATGCAAATGGTGATATAGGCTTAATGATCTGGATAAAAGGATCAAAGGCATATTGCAGGTTTTTGCTCATACCTATATGTATTCCCAACGGGATCCCTATGATCAGTGAAAGTGCAAATCCTCCAAAAACGCTTTTAAGCGATTCCAATAGATGCCAAAAGATCCCTTTATCCTCTTCATCGTCTATATAAAAAGGTTCAGCGAAAATACCATCAACTTTATCTCCTTCAGCATCTTCTCCACCAAAAGCTGCTACATAGGTATCGGCCGAGGTTGGGAACTCGTCCACCATACTTGCAATGCCGCTCCATATACCTAATATGGCAATCAAAACGAACAGTGGGAATATGATCTGTTTCATACGTTCATATTTCATCTTTCCTCCTTCAATGTGCAGGCTTAAAAAGCTTTTGTTTTTTTGACACAGTTATATCCTCTATGTGGGGCTATACCTATCAGAGATGGAGTTTTTTAAGAGCTGAGATTTTTGTATTTACAGGTACCTGAAGTGAGATAAGGAGAGATTACATCGTATTCAAAAAGGAGGTTTTAATTCACTTCAGGCACTTGTAAATACAAAGCATCATACCTTGTATCTATACCTCTTAAATTACTTTCCAATATTTGTGTTTTAAGTATAACAACAATGGAGTTATTTATGTATAGTCTACTGATTAAATTTTAATCAGAAATGATTGAAATGATGCAGTATACATCATTTTGACAAGAATAGATTGCTTATGAGTGTGGATCTCAAGGCGTTAGATGAATTTGTTATAATAAATGCATGAATACATCCATATACAATATCTCACTTTTAAATCTTTTGTGGGTGATGATCCCCGTTGCTATGGTGATCGTCATCTATATACGTTGGACCCAGGACAAGGTGACACTTTTTTATGCACTGTTCAGGATGTTGATACAATTAATACTGATAGGGTATGTGTTAACATATATTTTTAATGTGGATTCTCCCTATCTTGTACTCCTCATTCTTTCTGTGATGCTTGTTGCGGCGAGCATTATCTCTATGAGGCCTGTTGAAAAACGACAAAATGAATTCTATCTTTACGCTTTTATCTCTATATCTATCGGTAGTGTTTTTACATTGATCATGGTAGTATTGGGTGTACTTCGTCTTGAATCCTGGTACGAACCCAGATATATCATCCCTCTTGCAGGTATGATCTTCGCCAATGCGATGAATGCTGTCAGTATTGCTGCTGAAAGATTGGAAAGCGAGATCAACAGGGGAAATGTTTACAGCAGTGCCCGTGTCATATCATATAGGGCAGCGCTTATTCCCAGGATCAATATGCTTTTTGCCGTGGGTCTTGTATCTTTGCCTGGAATGATGACAGGGCAGATCCTTTCAGGGATCGACCCCTTGATAGCCGTACGGTATCAGATCATGGTCATGCTGATGATCTTAGGTTCTGCAGGTATATCTGTAGCGATCTATTTGATGCTTTTGAAAAAAAGATATATGTAATATGTAGCATTAATACTCATACTCCTCCAGGAGATAACAGAGGCAATCTTGCATAATGATCTTTTTATCTAGGGTGATCATCGCTGGCATCAGGGGCTTTTTAAGAGAGATCGCACCGTTTTTATTGGATATCAACTCATCTGTTAGGTCCCTACCATCTTCTGCTGTAACGATAAGGGGTCTGGCCAGGGTGGTATGGGCAAAGACCTCTGAGACTTTAAGTTGCGTGAAGTTATGACGATCAAAGTTTGCTACCAGTGTAAGGTCAAAATGTTCTTCCTCATCCTCAAATCCGAAGTTTACACCTTGGGCTATCTTCAGTACCGCACTGTTCTGTACCAGTTGCAGGTCATGGGAAGGAAGAGGCTTATCGGGGAAATGGTCCATATGCATCAGATCATCGATCAGGGCCACGGCTTTCTCTATGCCAAGCGGGTTACCGGGAGTAGAACACTCGAGTGTAATGGCAGGACAGATCTCATCAAAGGCCATGGTTGAAACCCCTTTAGGCGTATGAAACACCATGGCAAGATGGTGAAAGAAACTGCTTAGGTATTTATTCTTCTCATTGACTACAGAGATACAGCCATACGGTGGATTTTTCCCTGTGTTATTGTGCAGGTCAATGGCCGCGAAGAGTTCATCTTCTGTGATCTTCTGCATCACTTGTGCAATTAGTTTTACTGTAGGTGCATTGGGTTGAGTTGTTCCAGGCCATGCACGGTTAAAGTCCAGTTCATTATCCAGTCTTCGAAGTCCCTGTGATGCCGCTTCTACATTACCCACAAAAAGCCAGATAGATCTTGGAAGTGCATATCCCCGGGCATTCTTGTACTTTTTGAGTATCTCCTGCATTATTAGTAAGCCGCTGTACTCATTTCCATGAAGCATAATGGATATAAAGAGTGCAGGGCCTTTATGACCTTCGAGATGTACAAGTGTAGGTCTGTCGAAGACTTTTTTAATATCCCGATAGGAAATATCTAAAAATGCATCAGGAAGATCATTGACAATGTTTAAACGGTTCATCTAGAGACTCCACATATGTACGGGGATGTTCTGTTCAGCATTTTTCATATAATCCTCCATCAGTTTTGGAATGCTGTTGTATTTTTTATAATGTTCAAGCTGCCAGGCAGCACCATTTTGTCCACTTACAGTTCTCTCTTTGACGGTATTGAGATAGCTGTCTGTGTGATCTATGCCCAAAGCGTCAAGACCCATTTTGGTCATTGCAATTCCCTCATTCAAGATCCACTCCTTCAAAGAGACTCTTTGAGCATCTACAGGTTCATGAAATTCTGTTTCTAATCCTCTTTTTGCTACAGAGTAGAAATCATCTTTGAGTGTTTCAAAAGGTAGTTTTTGAAGGTCGATCTTTGACTCTATCAGGCCATGGATGAGACCGATGAAAAACCATAGATTGACTTCTGTATCTATCAGTGTCGGTCCGGATGGAAGTACGCGAAGTTCAAGTCTGAGTGTATGTTTTCCATCTTTGTCCATCCCTAAAATAGGACGAATCCACCTCCAGATCGTACCATTGTGAAGATTGAAGTGATGCAGATCACTTTCAGGCTGCTTCCGTACATCTGCAAAAATGATTTTAAACATCTTGTTCTGTTCAAAAAGGTCCAGCCAGGAGTCTATGTATCCATGGGCAAAATGCACTCTTCTCTCTTCCCCGTGCTCTCTTCGCTGTTTGTCTCTTGTATCAACGGATTGTTCAAAGATAGTGATACGGGATTCATGCCAGGCTCTTTTCCCCAGAACCAAAGGAGAATTTGCTCCGAACCCGACCAGTATCACAGAGGCAAGCAGTGCTGCATGATAATATTCGACGGCTTGATCAAAAGGAACCTGGAGGTGGATCTGCAGAGATGTTCCCAGTGCCTCAAACATGACATCATCTTTTTGTAAAGAGACTTCATCCTCACCATGAAACATCACTTTGACACTTTCATGTCTTAACTCTTTGATACGCTGGGATACCAGGGTATATCGATGCATATCAGACTGGTACAACTCCTTGTTGAAATGCTCAAGTCTCAGACTGGGAAGTACCCCAAAAAGTCCGATTTTTGCATCAAACTTATTCGCACTATTTTGGGTCTTTTCCCAAAGTAATCGGAGATCATCATGTAGTGCATGAGGTGCCCTGGCATCAAGCGCAAAAACATGTCCGTTGATCTCCAAATCGTATTTAGCAAGTTCATTAGTGAAAAGAGGGGAGTCTATTTCTTCAAGTATTTTTTTATTGATCGGATTGGGTTGATTGTCACGGGTAAGTATACACACTTCAAGCTCATACCCTATGTGGTAATCATTTGAAAAAACTTTGCAACCTTTTTCAAAGAGTCTTTTCACATATTCAAATTCAGCATCTAATGCTTTTTGAAAGGCTATAAAGTCTTTTTCTGTAAACTCTCTGTGACTTATCTCACTGCCCATTGTCTACCTTATTTTAGATTATCTTATATAAGTATAACAGAAAAACTCAATAGCATACAGCAGCTCTTTTTGCCTCATATAAATATGGAGCAGGGGAGATAAAAAATAGTTTCTTCTCATATGATCCTATTTTTTACTACAAATAAAATCAAAATATTACTACTATTTTCAAAGTAGATGTTTCTACTAAAATCAACCCTAATCGATAAGAGCACTTCATATATTTATTAATATGTATGTGTTTTCTTTTGTAGTAACTTTTTTAAATAGTTTGGTCTTAAATATATATTCTTATCTTGTTATTGTTCAATATAGACCTAAAATAGACTTATATGTATTAATATAAAAGTTACTACATTGACTTGACACATGTAGTAACTTTTGTGTACAATATATAAATTATGGTTCAGATATTTTCAGTTTGTAAATATCTCTGAGAAAAAAGTTTAATAGAGATCGGAGG
Source organism: Sulfurovum sp. XGS-02 (assembly GCF_023213175.1). Taxonomy (GTDB): domain Bacteria; phylum Campylobacterota; class Campylobacteria; order Campylobacterales; family Sulfurovaceae; genus Sulfurovum. The sequence continues at coordinate 1,075,367 of NZ_CP093312.1, read as the reverse complement.
GAAAGATGCCAATCAGAACTATCACTGACAAGCACTATAAAGGTGTCAGTGAACTCTACCGTAAGTCTGATGGTAAGGTCACAGGTTACTACGTGACCTACAGAGATGCTGATGGCAAACCGATCAAGAAAAGAGTAGATGCCCAGACAAGAGATGAGGCATTACTTAAACTGATGGAAATTAAACATCAAGTTGACTTAGACAAAAAAGGAACGAATATGGGTGCAACTCTTCCTCAACCAGATAAAAAAATATTGTCCGAAGAAAATAAAAAGAAGCAATTTTCTGTTACATCTTTGAGAGGTACAATGCAGGATCACCAAAAAAAGATCTCTATGTACAATGATATTGCTATCGTATCACTGATCGATATCGTTGCATTTGATGATATCAATATCCTCTATGGCTATGAAACTGGTACACATATTGTCAGCGAAATGAAAACGATGATAGAAGATACGCTGCAAGAGATGGAGACGAAAGGGGTATTTAGAAAACAGGGTGTCGAACTATTTTCCTATGAACTCTATCATGTCTATGCAGATAAACTCTGTTTATTCATAAAACATGATCTAAACCATCGTTTGCTTGAATTTGTGGTTAAACAGCTGTCCGAAAACATTGCAAAGCATAAGTTCATTATTTCTGATGAGAGCCATATTCATCTCAATACGACATTTGGTGCGACAAAGGCAGACAGTTCTGTCAGTTTACTCTATGCGGAAAAAGCATTGCAGGAAGCAAAAAAATCACGCAAGGGCTATATCTTTTATGACAGTTATTCGATCCAAAAGAACGGACATATTGTCAATAAAGTCTATGAGACACTGATTCATAATATCAAACAAGAAACCGTTACACCATATTTTCAAGGGATATTTGATGCCGGAGATAACAGTGTTCCCTGTAAATATGAAAGTCTTATGAGACTGATGGACAGTGATGGGCATATATTATCACCGGCAGCATTCATGGAAAAATCAAAAGAGTACCGTTTATATACACAGTTGATGTCTCAAATGATAGAAAAAGTGTTTCATGTAATGGATGAACATGATGTTGCTATGACCTTGAACCTCTCTTATCTGGATATCAATAACTCTGAACTCTGTCATACCTTGATGCATCAAATCAAAAAGATGAAAATTGGGGGTCGTTTAACAGTTGAAATCGTAGAGAGTGAACAGATCGAAGATCTCGAACAGGTCAATGAATTTATCTTTGCACTTAAAAAACAAGGGGTACTTATCGCTATAGATGATTTTGGTAGTGGATTTTCAAATTTTGACAATATCGTGAATCTTGATATCGATTATGTCAAACTAGATGGTTCACTCGTATCGAAAATAGATGATGAAAAATACAGGGTCATCCTGGAGAATATGGTGAAGATCTGCCATGATCTCGGGATCAAAACCATTGCTGAATATATTAGTGATGAATCAATTATGAGACTGGCAAAAAGTATCGGTGTAGATTATCTGCAAGGCTATCATTTGCATAAACCTGAGCATTGGGAGAGTGTGACTGCAACATTCGGCTCGAAAGGAGAGAACATTGCATAATGACAAACTGGTACAAATAACGGAAAAAACAAAGCTCCGGCTCCTAAAGCATGAGGTTATCCTTCCTTCTACGTATCTTGAGATCTTTATGGAAGAGATGAAAAAAGCAGATGATCAACAGCAAGAAAAAAGTACGCACAGTGTTGTAGCAGGTGACGATGAGATCATGAACACTATGCAGTCACTGAAAAAAATGGAACATCATTTGTTTGAGACGGAAAGAGATTATGTGAAGGAGATGAACGTATTGAGATCTGCGATGGATACCTTACGTACACAACTCTTTTCAGATGACATTTCGAAGAGCAAAAATCGATTATGGATATTTAAAGAGAAGCTCAATAACAATGAAGCCTTCAATGATCATGGATTTTTGGTAAGTATCAAGATATCCGATTATGACAGGATCATCAGTGAGTATGATACGAATATAGGCAATAGACTCTTAAAACAGGTAAGTGACTATATGATCGGTTATCTAAATCAGAAACATTGTCATTATGAGATCGTTCGTTATTCGGCAGACAACTTTCTCATCTTTATGCATGAGTTGAATGAAGATGAAGTAGAGAAATATATCAGCAATATGCAAAATGAGATGTCAAACTACGACTTCAAACACCATAGCAGGGTATTTAGCCTGACATTCAATACCGCAGTCATGCAGTATATGGAAAATGAATCATTTTCATCAGTACTGGGTCAGTTGGATGAGAAGCTATTTGAAAACAGTTTGTAATCCTAATGTGATGTTTACCTGATATTTTCATGCAATCTATATAACTAAGAATTACGTCTGATACTCTTCAATCCTTATTGTTCATTATGTACCCTTTCGTTTTTAGTGATTAATTATTACACAATAATGTGTATATATTATATTAAAAATATTAATACAATAATATATATTTAATATATAGTATAAAGGAAAAAAGAATGGCACTCTCAAAAAAAACAATAGAAATATGCAAAGGTACCGCACCTTTATTGGTAGAGTACGGTGAAGCTATTGCCACAAGGATGTATGAAAATCTCTTTACCAACTATCCCCAGACACGAGCACTTTTCAGTGAAGCACCTGAAGAGCAGAACAAAAAGCTTGCCGGGGTCATTATTGCTTACTCGGCCAATATCGATAAACTGCATGTGCTGAGCAGTACGGTAGACAGTATGGCAAAAAGACATGTAAAAATAAATGTGAAGCCAGAACATTACCCAATGGTAGGTGAATCCCTGTTACAGGCGATCAAAGATGTACTTGGCCCTGTAGCTAGTGATGATATCATCGAAGCCTGGAAAGAGGCGTACTTCTTCCTGGGAAATATACTTATCTCGAGAGAAAATGATCTTTATACAATGGCATAGTGCATGAATCGTTTGATCCGTGACGATCAATTGGAAAAAATGATTTTGAATGCTGAGAATCAGTAACAGAGTGCTATTTCATTATTTTGTGATACTCTTGAATGAATTCTCGTGCATTATCACCTCTTAAAAATTCTGCAAGACCTAGGAGCCCATCCACAAGATATCGTGTGTTGTAACCCTTGAGCTTTAAGAATGTACGCGCCATAATGGCTCTGTCTTTATGGGGACATGCCGTAACGATCAGTTTGGATTTGTCAAGTTCATTTAAACGCTTTGGAAGTTCATTGAGAGGAATGTTTATGGAAGCCGGCATATGCCACGCCTCATACTCTTCTTTAAATCGTATATCTACGAGTTGTGCAGTGTCTTCTTCAAGCATGACGCTAAGCTCTACACTGTTGATCTTCATCTCTTTCCGCTCTTCATAGGTAAAGGTACTTAAGTAGTCGTCGTAATGAAGTGCCTGTGTCTCTGCAAAGAGGGTGGTATAACCCACTAGCAGTAATAAAAATGTCTTTTTCATCTTTGACTCCTTTATCAGTCTTTGAGCTATAGTATCATGAATCCCTATAGACTAAGGTATATGCACTGACCTATAACAACCCTAAAAGTGCGATAAATAAGACAGGAGGTGTAATGACAAGTCCTACTTTCATATACTCTCCCCAGCCTATCTTTACACCTTTTTGTGCAAGTACATGTAGCCAGAGCAGGGTAGCAAGCGAACCGATAGGGGTCATTTTAGGTCCCAGGTTCGATCCTAAGATATTGGCATAGACCAGTGCTTCATTTTCGACATATCCCACATGGTCAATAGCAATATCCATGATCATGATCGTCGGCATATTATTCATTACAGAGCTGATAAATGCTGATAAAAACCCTGTTCCAATGATTGCCACAGCTGTTCCCTGTGTACTTAGATCTGTGATCCAGGAAGCGATCACTTCAGTCAGACCCGCATTCTTCAGTCCGTAAACCACGACATAGAGTCCGATACTGAACCACACTACCTGCCATGGTGCAGCTTTGATGGTCATGATAGGTTTTGTTGCTTTATAATGTGTCGCAATAGCTAAAAAGACCAGTGCTCCGCCTAATGCAAAAAGAGAAACCGGGAGGTGATAAAGATCACCGATAAAATAGCCGATCATCAACAGGGCCAAAAAGAACCAGGAGAGTTTGAACATCGTTTGGTTCTTAATGACCGAAGCGGCTTCAGGCAGTGTCGTGACATCCACTTTTAAAGGTATATCTTTGCGGAAATAGATCCACAATATCACGATGGAAGCGAATATCGATAAAAGATTAGGTAAAAACATATTTTTTGCATATTCAATGAAACCGATATCAAAATATCCGACTGTAACGATATTGGTAAGGTTGGAGATAACCAGCGGATTAGAGGCACTGTCGCCTATAAACCCTCCTGCCATTAAAAAGGCAAATATCGCCAACGGATTCATTTTCAAATACTTCATCTTTGCAAGCAGGATAGGGGTGAGTATAAGCGCTGCACCGTCATTGGCAAAGAAGGCTGCGACAAGAGCACCCAGGAGCAGTATATAAACAAACATCTTGTTCCCGCTGCCTTTACTGAGCTTTGCCATCTTTATCGCGGCCCATTCAAAGAAGCCTATCTGATCAAGTACCATGGATAGGATGATAATTCCTATAAAGGCTAACGTTGCATCCCATACGATATCAATGACCGTAAAAACATCTGTATAGCTCACCACACCAACGAGCAGTGCAATGATGGCACCTATCACTGCCGTTGTCCCTATCTGCAGACCTTTTGGCTGCCAGATCACAAATATGAGGGTGATCAAAAAGACCGAAATTGCCAGAAACATATAAACTCCCTATGAATAAATTTACTAATCATAGCGAAAGTTAAATAAATATATCAAGATATCTTGATTTAATGATGATGTTCTGCTACAATGCTTTTAATTTTAAAATAGATGGAGATCAGAATGAAGCGGTTACATATACATATATCGGTAGAGGATCTTGAAAAAAGTATAAAGTTTTATACGGCACTCTTTGGTATGGAGCCAACCAAACTAAAAGAGGATTATGCGCAGTGGCTGGTAGATGACCCAGCTGTAAATATGGCAATATCTTCCGGTAAGGATAAAAAGGGATTGAATCATTTAGGTCTGCAGGTTGACAGTGACGAAGCAGTACAAGCGCTTGAAGATAGACTCCAGGCGGCCGGTGTTGCAGGTGAAAAACAAAAAGAGGCTGTATGCTGTTATGCAAGATCCAACAAGTACTGGGTACAGGACCCTGATGCTATTATTTGGGAAAATTACCATACGATGGAGCAGGTAGAGGTTTTTGGAGGAGATAGCTTTACCGGAGGGACCGGATGTTGCCAACCCTCTTTTAGTGCTAATAGACAGTGGTCAACAGATAAAAGCTGTTAAATCATGGAAATTTTCTTAAAAAGTGTTGCTGCACTTAATGATGAGACCAGAGTAATGATCCTGCGTTTCCTTGATAAATACGGGGAAACCTGTGTATGTGACATGCAGGCATCATTCGACATGATACAGTCCCGCCTGTCCCGCCACCTGAAAATCCTCAAAGAGGCAGGATTTTTACGTGTGGATCGTAAAGGGACCTGGGCCTATTACTCCATTCGAAAACCCTTGGACCGCTTTCGCAGTGAAGCATTGGAAGAGATCCGTTATTTGGATATGGATCTTCCGGAGTTAAAGAAAATATCACAAACGCAAGGATGTAAACTATGAAAAAAAATGTATTGATCTTATGTACCGGGAACAGTTGCCGATCCATCATGGCGGAAGCTTTGATAAATGCCAAACTTGGCGATTGTGTTTCTGCACAAAGTTCGGGTGTCAAAGCAAGTGGAAAAGTCAATCCCCATGCACAGGCACTACTGCAGTCAAAAGGGTACTGGAGAGAGGAATACCATTCAAAAGTGATCGAAACAGTGCTTGACACACCGTTCGACCTGGTGGTCACCGTTTGTGACCATGCCAATGAAACCTGTCCAATGTTCCCCAAAGCAGTGAAAACGATACATGTAGGCTTTGAAGATCCGAGTGGCAAAGCGGTAGAGGAGTATGAAAAAACACTCGATCTTATTGAAAAAGAACTCCTTCCTATTATCAAAAATGAGCTTTGCTAAATGTGGTACGAACTCACCAAAGAGTTTATCTACGGTTTTGTAGGTCTGGAAGGGAAGTTGGCTGATGCCACCCATTTTTTTATCTATGATACGATAAAGATATGGTTCTTACTGCTTACTATCATCTTTGCCGTCTCTTTTTTGAGAACCTGGGTCAATACCGAGTATGTCAGAGCACACCTCCAAGGGAAGTCGGCACTCTACGGACATGTGGGAGCCTCTTTGTTCGGTATCATCACACCTTTCTGCTCCTGCTCTGCAATCCCTCTTTTTTTAGGTTTTATTCAGGCGAGGATCCCTGCTGGCGTCACCTTTAGCTACCTTATCTCTGCACCGATGAATAATGAGATCGCCATTGCCATGCTGTTCGGACTATTTGGATGGAAAGTGACATCGATCTATATCGCTTTTGGTCTTATGGTCGCTATTATCGGAGGGTATATTATCGGAAAAATGGGTGCCGAGAATGAGATATTGTTGGATGTTAAACCCATGGATACCGAACTGGAAGCCGAACTGGTAAAACTGACATTTAAAGATCGTGCGAAAGAAGCATGGGACTATACTCTGGATATTTTCAGGAAGATATATCTGTATGTTCTGCTCGGTGTAGGGGTAGGGGCATGGATACATGGATATATCCCGACGGATTTTATCGCCCGTTATACGGGTGAGGGGAATCCTTTTGCCGTGATCATCGCTGTGATCATGGGTATCCCTATGTACTCCAATGCGGCAGGTGTGATGCCTTTGGTAGAAGTACTCACAAGTAAAGGGATGCTTCTGGGTACGGCGCTTAGCTTCATGATGGCGGTCACGGCATTGAGTTTGCCCGAAGCACTGATACTTAAAAAGATCATTTCACTCAGACTGATCGGAATATTCTTTGCTATAGTCGGAAGCGGTATCATCGCAATAGGGTATCTTTTTAATGCTATTTTATGAAGGAGAAATTATGTTTAAAGCAGATCATGCCAACCAATGTGTCAAAACATCGTTTGGTGGTTTTAAGACGAAAGCGTTGAATTTTATGATGAAGGAGTGTTTACGATGAAGATCGAAGTATTAGGTACGGGATGTGCCAAGTGTGTTGCCTTGGAAAAGGTTGTCAAAGAAGCGGTTGCCAAAAGCGGCAAGTTTGTCCAAATAGAAAAAGTCGATGATATCATGAAGATCATGGAGTATCAAGTTGTGAGTACTCCCGGACTTGTGATAGACGGTAAAGTCGTCAGTACAGGAAAATTACTGAGCGTAGATGAAGTCGTTGCATTAATCAATGAGTGTGGTGGAAAATGTTAGTTAAGAAGAGAATGAACGTAAAAGATCTTTTTGCCTATGGTGAGAGTGTACCCGGGTACGAAGTAAGGGTGCTCAACGAAAGGGAAGCACGAGCAGCGGCAGCGATACTCTTTGTGGGAGCTTTTCTCGGACTCACCAATGGTGTCATGCTCCATACGGCTATTTTTTCCAAATATTTTGTGACATTCTTTGCGATCGATTTTACGATTCGTATCATACAACCCAGATATGCACCGAGTCTGATCCTGGGACGTTTTTTTGTCCAAAATCAAAAGCCTGAGTATGTGGGCGCTGCCCAAAAGCGTTTTGCGTGGATACTTGGATTTGTGTTGGCGTGGCCTATGTTCTACTATCTTGTGATCGATTTTCAGCCAAACCCGCTCAAAGTACTTGTCTGTTTGCTCTGTATGGCCTTACTCTTTTTTGAAGCGGCTTTTTCGATCTGTCTAGGGTGTAAGATCTTTGAATGGGTAAAGCGAAAAGATCCAAAATATTGTCCCGGCGGTGTATGTGAAATGAATATCAAAGAACCGATCCAAAGATTTTCACCCACACAGAAGATCATTCTTATCACTACTTTTGTTGTGATGCTCTATGGTGTGTATGGATATTTTACCAAACTTCCTGACAAGACAATTTTTGTTCAGAAAATGAAAGTGCTTATGATGACCCAAGAGGAACTCGATGCGATACAGGCAGCAAAAGAGAAAGCGGAAGAGGAAGCATTTTTTAGTGACGGTGAGGATTTTTAACGTTGCAAGAGAGTATCTTGGCCTTACTTGAATCAAATTCCCTTCTGGCATTTCTAGGTGCTTTCGGTGCAGGGAGTATCACAGCTATCGCTCCTTGTTCTTTGGTATCTGTGCCACTATTAGTGGGAAGCTCTGTAGCTATGAACAAGGATCTGGAGGGTAGAAAAAAAGTATTTTATACCTATGTCTTTGCAATTTTGTTTGCTTTGGGTATCATGATCAGTTTTTCCATTTTGGGATTTATCGTTGCCAAATTCGGAGGTTTTTTTTCGGTAGCACCTGCTTGGGCCTATTTGGTTTCCTCGATTTTGAGTATACTGATCGGTTTGTATGCCTGGGGTGTTTTTGGAGAACTTAATAAGTCTTCGCTTATGATGCATCTGATCAAATATCGCCTCTTTGGAGGGTTTTTGATAGGCATTATCTTTGGTCTGGTAAGTACACCATGTGCCTCAGCACCTCTTGTTTCGATCATCACTGTAGCGGCAAACAGTGGTTACATGTATGCTTATGGACTTATTTTGGCATTTGCATTAGGGCATTCAATCCTTCTTTTGATCGCAGGTATTTCAGTTGGATTTGCGCAAAGTATCACTTCGAGTGCAGTGGTTGCAAAAGTGTCGAATTCTATCAATAAAAGCTTTGCTTTGATGCTTATAGGTATAGGTTTCTATTTTGCTTGGCAAGCCTCTTTACAATTTTTTTAGGAGATAAAATGAAATTAATCGTTGCAGTTTTTTTACTCTTTTTTACAACAATGACTTTTGCTGAAGAGCATATGATCAAAGAAAGTCCATATAAGCAGGTACAGCAAAGTATGGGTAATGGAAAACCTTATTTCCTGGAAGTAGGTTCAGATAGCTGTCGTAGTTGCAGGATCATGGGCAGTATGCTTTATAAAATAACACAAGAACATCCTGAGTACAATATCCATTTTATCAATGTAAAAAAAGAGCGTGAAATTGCCTCTATACTTAAGATAATGATGATTCCAACTCAAATCATCTATAATAAAGAAGGTAAAGAGGTTTACAGGCATATTGGATTGTTAAGTGACGATGAACTGGCCCAATTATTTATTACGTATCAGTTTTAAACTTTTGACAAGTCATGCAGGTTAAATCTCAGAGTCTTTTTTAGTATGAGGTTTTAAGCGATATTATATACCAAATGAAATCGATATATGATTTTCAGTTTTGATTTATATGAATAACGTTATATCTCTGTAACCTATTGAAAGGAAACCCATGGGATATGTAATGGAATTTTGGACCGCACTCATAGAGCTTAGCAATGCAATGGCTCCCTACATACTGTTTGGTCTGCTTTTCGCAGGTATGTTACATGAGTTTGTGCCCGATACTCTTGTAACCAAACATTTTGGAAAAGGCAATATATTCTCCGTCATCAAAGCCACACTTTTCGGTATTCCACTGCCTGTGTGTTCCTGTGGGGTGATCCCTTTGGCGACAAGTATCAAAAAAAGTGGTGCGAGCAAGGGCTCGACACTTTCATTTCTTATATCCACACCGATCACCGGAGTGGACTCTATCCTGGCAACCTACGGGATATTTGGCTGGATATTTACCATCTACCGTGTGATCACCTCTATGATCATAGCCATAGTGTCAGGTATCTTGTCCAATCTTTTTGATAAAGAGATGACAGACGAGAAACCTCTATTTTCAGCGGTGAAAGCCCCCAATACTTTTTCACCGACCTTTTCATTACCTGAACAAGAAGAGGGAAGTTGCTGTAGTACGGCTGCTTCGTGTTGTGCTACCGAAGCAAAAAGTTTTTGGCTTACCGGTGCTTTACACTATGCTTTTGTCACACTTTTAGGTGACATTGCCAAGCCGCTTGTATAGGGTCTGCTCCTGGGTGCATTGATCACCGTAGCGATCCCGCAAAGTATCAGTGATATCCTTATAGAGTATTCATGGTTGTCTTATATCATTGTGATCGCCATTTCAGTGCCAATGTATGTCTGTGCTACAGCATCTTTGCCTATCGCTGCGGGGCTGATGCTTTCAGGTGTGAGTGCAGGGGCGGCCTTTGTATTCCTCTCAGCAGGTCCAGCAACTAACACGGTGACCATAGGGGTAGTAAAGAAAATGCTTGGAACACGCTCACTTGCTATTTACTTGGGAAGTATCATTGTAGGAAGCATCGTGTTTGGATTAGGATTGGACTATATCTTCTCTGCATCTGAGATCAATCCTGCTTCTTTAGTGCATATCGAGGAAGAATCGGGTCTAGTCGCAATAGGGAGTTCTGTAATACTCTGGGGCCTTGTTGGATACCTCTTAGTAAGAAAGAAAGCCTAGAGAACTTAAAGCGAAAATAGATACAATAATAAATATTATATTTTTTTATATAGAATAATTTCTTCATCTAAAAAAGGTTGGGAATATTGAAAAATAGATTCATAATATTGGGTTTTGTCATCTTTTTTATTGTGATCGGGTGCTCCTTATCTCTCCCCAAGCCATTACGTATATCTACTAATTTATGGATAGGGTATTCTCCTTTTTTTTATATGCAGCAAAAAGGGTGGTTGGACGAAAATAACATTGAGTTGGTTAATGTGGTTTCTCTCTCTGAAAATATGCAAATGTATGAGTCTGGTTTTGTTCATGCATTTACCGGAACACAATATGAATTTGAACAAATGAGTAGGCACGCTTTAGGTTTGGAACCAACAATACTTCTGGACCGCTCTCTTGGCGGAGATGTTATCATGGGAAACTGTGATTTACGAACACTCCAAAAGGCTAAACGGATACATGTTTATTTGGAAATTGACAGTGTGAATAATGTATTGCTTCACAGTTTTACAGAATTGTATGGCATTGATCCTTCAGCCCTAGAGCTTATCAACAAAGATTCAGATGAAAGTTCAATGCTTGAAATGAAAGATGAACCAACACTTATCGTTACCTATGCGCCCTATGATATCAGGTTGAAGAAAAACGGGTATAAAATATTGGATACGACAAAAAATTTGTATCTTTTTGTCATGGATGCACTCTATACCGATGCGTCAACAAGGAAAGAGTATGAAGAAGAATTAGCAGTGCTGAATCAATTGATAGCTAAATCACTGCACCATTTGAAAAATGATCCGGAGGAGTACTTTTCTACGGTTCAAGTCTTTTTTAAGTATCAAGATAAAAATGCATTTCTAAAGGCACTTGAGTCCATACAGTGGATCTATGACGATCGATCCGTTGAACTGATGAAGCAACTTGAATCACATCATATTCCAAGTAAAAATATTCTGGATCCAATCCATGAGTTTTAAAAAATTAAATTTCACATTCATAGTACTGTTTGTTGGCTTTTTTACTATCACAATGTTGTTACACTATAATCAGACGTTAAAACATATACATACGATTATGATTGAGAATTTACGCGAATCCGTCTCTGAAATGAAGTTTGATATCAGAATAATAGTCAATAATCAAGAAACCCTTAATCTTAAGGCGTATCTTGATAGGCAAAAAGCCGGATCGCGTATGATCAAGGAGATCTATGTGGTAAAAGAGGACGGAACGCTTTTACGTACATCAGATTATCTTTATGAAAAAGAGTATTTTAAAGAAGAGAATGCAGTCCATTTACGACAATTGTCTATAGAGAATATATCGGACATTGATTCAATACGTTCAGATATAAATGTTATTGATCATGATAAGGTAGTTCATTACATCATGTATGTTAAGCTGGACAATCAATATATTGTAAAGAGTGTTCAACAGCGTATTGGTGTACAGATCATTTATCCTTTGCTCTTTTTTATAGGGATCGTCATATTTTATTTGCTTTATATTAAAAGATTGATCATAAAACCGATCATGATTGTTGACGATTTTTTACGCGGTATAGTCCAGAGAATTCCAAAATTTTACATACTGGAGTTTAATCACCTTTCACAAAATTTACAGAATAACCTAAAAGAGTTAAAGGAACTAGCCTATTTTGATACTTTAACCAAGATATATAACCGAAAAGCCATTGAGGAGATTTTAGAAAAAAGGATCAATGAAGTTAAAAGAAACAAAGGATCCTTCGCTGTAGCCATGATTGATCTTGACCATTTTAAAAAAGTGAATGATAGTTATGGTCATCATATAGGTGATCTACTGATAAAAGAGGTAGCAGAAGTACTGCAATCTGAGATACGTATAACAGATGATATCGGAAGATTGGGCGGTGATGAGTTTTTAATCATCATTGATTGTATGGATAGAGCTGATATTTCTGTGAGACTTCAGCGGATCATTCAAAAATTAAAAGAGCCGTTCATTATAGAGGGAAATCATATCAATATCGGTATGAGTATCGGTGCCGTGATGTGTCCTGAAGATGGCAATGAGATGATAACTTTACGCAGGCATGTAGATATGGCAATGTATCAGGCAAAACATGAAGGCCGTAACAGGGTCGTCTTTTTTTCAAAAGAACTTGGCATGAAAATTGAATCAGATATACAACTTGAAAGAGATATCAGGCATGCACTTGAACATAATGAATTTCGTTTGAACTATCAGCCTATCATTGAGATCAAGAGTGGAAAAGTAGTCGCCGTAGAGGCCCTTATCCGTTGGGAACATCCGGAAAAAGGAACGATCTATCCGAATGAATTCATCCCCTTTGTTGAAAAAGGGTGTTGTGTAAAGGAGATAGGGGTATGGGTATTTGATACAGCCTGTAATCAGCAAAGAGAATGGTTGAAAAGAGGGATTGATATCAATATGTCTATCAATCTCTCCGTCAAACATATGCATTCATCCAATTTTTATGATGTGATGAATGCTATTATAAAGAAATATGATACGGATATAAAAAAGATAAGCTTAGAGATCACAGAATATACACTGATGGAGTACAGGGAGACTACCATGGCAGTATTGAATACAATGCAACATGACGGTATGACCTTTAGATTGGATGATTTTGGAACAGGGTATTCATCTTTAACTTATCTAAAAGATACACCAATTTCTTCGATAAAGATAGACAAAAGCTTTATAGATGCGATCACACCAGATAAAAAACCTGTTCATTTACTCAATGCGATCATCAATCTTTCTCATGCTATAGATGTGACTACAATAGCAGAAGGAGTGGAAGAAGCATACCAGGTAGAGTATCTCAGGGAAATAGGATGTGATATGATACAAGGATTCTATTATTCTGAAGCATTGAATAGTGAAGCATTTGAATCTTATTATGGTTCTATGGGATCCGTTTAAAATAGAAGTATGTGATAACCCATCGATAGAGTGATATAAATATTAAAGCTCCAAATGCGTACCCACGGAAAGGTTTCCATGGACACCGCTTTGGCTGTCTACAACGACTTCTGAAGCAGCAATACCATCAGATGAAGCCACGACTCCGCCTACACCTATACGAGGTGTGCATGCAGTTAAAGATAGCATCAGTAAAAAAGCCAGATGGAGCATTTTAGGCATCTTATTTTCCTTTATGAAAAAGTAAAAAAGCACCCAAAGAAACCGCAGACACGATGATAATAGAAGCACCTGAAGTCAAATCATAAGTATATGAGAAGTACAAGCCCAAAAGTGTGAAGAGAGTTGCAATGACCCCAGAGAGGAACATCATTGAAAAGAGAGAGCTTGAAAGCCTCTCTGCAATATATACAGGGATGGTAAGCATAGCGATGACCAGGATGAGTCCTACCACCTTAATAGCGATGACTACAGTAAGCGCTGAGAGTATCAGTATGAGTGTGTAGAAAAATCTGACATTGACATCACGAAGACCTGCATATTCACTGTCATAGGAAACAGCTAAAATATCTCTGTACCAGAATGTGACGATCAAAAGTATCAGTGCCAGTAATGTGCCCATGAAATAAAGGTCCTCAGAACTTACTGCCAGGATGGAGCCAAAAAGATAGCTCATGAGATCTACATTATACCCGGGTGTAAGGTCAACAAATATCACACCGATCGCCATACCAACCGCCCAGATAAGCCCTATAAAGGTATCCATACGGTGACGTTTTTTCAGTGTGAGTCCTGCTATAAGCAGTGCAGCACCTACGGCAAAGAAGGATGCACCCAGAAAAATAGGCAATCCGAAATATACAGCAAGACCGATACCACCATAAGAGGTATGTGCAATACCTCCTGCCAAAAATACCATACGGTTTACTACGATGAGTGACCCGATGATACCCGCAGCAAAACTTACGAGCAATCCTGCTAAAAGTGCATGCTGAATAAATTCAAACTGGAGTGCTTCTATCATTTTTCTGTTCTCCACTTTGGTGCAGGTTCACATGTATCACAGTTTTCACTGCCTAACATCTGCAGCAGCTCTACTTCACAGAAATGGTCCTCATCACCATGGGTATGGAAAGTCTTTGTTTTGTCTGAAATGTCGTGATAGGAGAGGCTTTTATTGACATGTGCTGCTTTATTTGCATACTCCAAGATCACTGAAATATCATGACTTACTACAATGACCGTAATACTTTGGTTCAAGTGTTTGATCAATTCATAGATCTCTTTCTGTCCTGTGATATCGATGCTTGATGTCGGCTCATCCAGTATAAGGATATTTGGGTGTGCACAAAGGGCACGGGCTATCATTACTCTTTGACGCTGTCCGCCGGAGAGTGCACCTATCTTGGTTTGTGCAAAGTTCTCCATACCCACTTGAGCCAAGGCACCCATAGCACAGAGTACTTCATCTTTACCATACCCAAAAAGAGGTCTTTTTCCTCCAACATGCCCCATCATGACCACTTCTATGACCTTGATAGGAAAGTCTGTATTGACATTTGTGTTTTGAGGCACATAGCCTATCTGTGTAAGACTCTTCGAAGGTACTTTACCTAAGACAGAGATAGAACCTTTTTGGGGTTTTAGGATACCTAAAATAAGTTTTAGCAGGGTAGATTTGCCTCCGCCATTTGGTCCAATGATAGCTAAGAAATCTTTCTCTTCTACACTCAGGTTTATGTTTTCCAGGATCATCTGCTTGTCATAAGCAAATGAAACGTCCTTGATATCTATGACCGACATCTTAGTGCTTACCTGCAATCGACTTCGCGATATTTATGAGGTTTTCAGACCAGTTTCCTGCCAGGGGGGTTACCTTGACTACAGGTATCTGTAACTCTTTAGCAATGATCTTGGCTACTGTATCTGAAAACTCCGGTTGCGTAAAGATCGCTTTGACCTTCTCTGCTTTTGCTTCCCGGAGCAGGTGTATCAGCTCTTTGGGCTTGGGTTCTTTACCCTCTACCTCCACAGCTATTTGCTGTAAATGATAGGCTTGTGCAAAATAGCCCCAGGATGGGTGAAATACCATAAACTTTTCGCCGTCTTTTAAAGGTGAAAGTATATCTGTGATCTCTCTATCTGTCTCATCAATAGCTGTTAAAAAAATATCAAGGTTTTTTTTATAGTAGTCTCTGTTTTCAGGATCTACTTTAGTTAAAGCGTTATAGATGTTTTTCGCAATGACTTTTACATTGGCAGGCGCTGTCCAGATGTGTGGGTCTTTACCTTCATGTTTGTGTTCACTGTGATGTGCATCCATCTCTTCTTCATGCTCATCCTCTTCATGTGCTTCTTGCATCTTTATTTTGGTGATGTTGTCTGCAAGATCTATGATCTGCATCTCAGGGTTCAGGTTTTTAAATTTAGGCAGCCAAACATGTTCGAATTCCACATCGATGGCAAAGTAAAGATGCGCTTTTGCGATCTCTACCATCTGTGAAGGTTTTGGCTCATATGTGTGTGGCGAGTTCCCAGGCTCCACCATCAGTGCTACATTCACCTTATTACCACCTATGGCTTTGACAAATGTCTCTTCAGGCAGGATGCTGACCACAGCATTGATATTAGAAAATATATAAGTGGTTGATAGTAAAAATATTAGAGTGATCTTTTTCATGCAGATATTATAGCGAAAGAGTGATGATATCTTAGTGTATTGCTTAGTAAGAATTTTATATAAATTGGTTATAATTGAAAATAATGCAGTTTTATTATCTTAATGTGAAAGGTATAGTATGCTTACATTTGAAAGAAGAAATAAAAATGACCTGTCATTTCATGAAGATGAAATTAAATTAGCACAAAAAATGATGGATAGATTAAGAAGTACACTGGAATTTCTTTATTATCTTATGGACCGAAAAGAGGGGTTGTCATTTACGATGATCCTATTTTCATCCGATGATATAATGCTGGAAAACCTTATTGATAAGTGGAAGCGTCAAACTGATATTTTGTATGAAATCGATAAAGAAAACAATATCTATGTACTTCTTTGCCAGTCTACTGACATGGATGGCGGAGAACAGTTTGCGGAGATCCTTATGTCCAATGTTCGTATGCACGGCGGTAAAGCAAGTTACTGTGTGGAAGCAGAAATCAAAACGACATTATACACGGTTCAGGAAATTATTTTTACCATGGTAGAAAAATATATTGACATTAAACGAGAGAAAGAGTTCAATAAAGTATTTTTTACCAGACTTGGAGATATTGAATACTTATAGCATGAGTGAACTTGAGTGTTTTCATGCTATAGGCGGGATTAGAGTTTAGATAGGTTCTACCTACTCAAAGAATACGCCCAATCCAATCTCTTCAGAAAGTCTGATCTCACTCTCATCAAATAGGATAGATGTCCGTACAGGATGAGAGGCCAATAAACTCACGGCATCCAGATCAAGCATCGTAATGATATCTGCCTTGGCAGAAGCCACATGTACGCCTGCAGCTACAGAGATAGGACCTTCAAGCATACATCCAATCATACATTTGACACTAAATGTTTTAGAGAGCTCTGCCAATGCTAAAGCTTGTGTAATACCTGCTGTCTTGGCCAGTTTGATATTCACATAGTCTATAGCTTCCATTTCAAGCAATCTTCTTGCATCTTTCACAGAAAATATGGACTCATCTGCCAGTAGGGGAGTTTGAACTCTCTCTTTGATGTAACGAAGTCCTTCTATGTCATCTGCTGCAACGGGCTGCTCTATGAACTCCGCGATAATGTCCTTTTTTTCCAAAGCATGTAAGAGCTCTACACTCTCTTGTGCTGTCCAGCCTTGGTTCGCATCAAGTCTTAGCGTAATATTTTCATTCAGAGCCTCATGTATAGCGATGATGCGTTCAACATCTTTTTGGGGATTGTCACCTATTTTTATCTTCAGTGTATCATAGCCGAGATCCACAGCATCAAGACTGTCTGAGACCATTTTGTCAATGTCTCCCATGCTGATCGTAATATCCGTTTTGAAACTTGTTTTTGTCCCTCCAAGCATCTGATAGAGAGGTTGTCTGGCCGACTTGGCTTTCAAATCATAAAGTGCTATCTCAAGGGCAGATTTGGCCGTAGTGTTTTTAAGTATGGATGTATGTATATTATTTAATATAATACCAAACTCTTCGATATCAGTCCCTATGATAAAGGGCTTGATATACTCGATCGCAGCGACCATAGAACCCATGGTCTCTCCTGTAATGACAGGTGTAGGAGCCCCTTCACCATAGCCTATGGTTCCATCATCACATTCGACGATGACAACCAGATCTTCAAGTGCCTCTACACGGCGTAAAGAGGTAACAAAAGGGTTTTTGAGCGGGGCCTTTAGTGTGCTTATACGTATATCTTTTATCTTCATTCTCTTTTTATCCCCCTATCATCTTTAATATCTTTCCCACCATAAGTCCTCCGAATGTTCCTATAATATATCCCATCATTGCCATAAGCACACCTATGGGTATGAGTGCTTTTGAGTAGGCAGATGCCAAGATAGGGGCAGATGCTACACCGCCTATATTGGCCAAAGAAGCCACGCCCAAAGAGAAAAGGTCAAGTCTGAAGAGTTTGGCAAAGAGTATCATGATACTTGCATGTATCGCGATGATGACAAACCCTGCAATGATATAAAGAGGTGCTTCGGTTAGTTCTGAGAAGTTGGCCCGCGAAGCGATGAGTGCCACGATCAGATAGAGAATGATACTTCCAATCTGCGAGCTTCCAGAAAGCTTTGCCAATGGTGTCATAGCAAAGAGTATACCTGAGAATGTAGCGATGATAACCACCCATGTGGTCTCTGTCAGAAATGAGGTCGTGGGCAGGTATGTAGCCATAGACTGTGCAAGAGAAGAGATAAGCAGAGAACTGGCAAGCAAGATAAAAAGAGAGAAGAAGCTCATAGGTCTTTTATATTTTTCATTAAGAGCTAGTTTTTCTCCTACTTCATCTATGATCGAAGTATCAGCCTTGCTCCATAGGTTGAATGTTATCGCAAAAGGTACTAGAGCAAGCAGTATCATTACCCAGATAGCGTAGTCAATAGAGTCAATGAGCAGTGTGTACCCCATAGCCGAGTCTGGTAGGTTCAACGCACCTTGTATGGCAACCATATTTCCCGTGCCTCCCATCCATGAACCTGAAAGTGCAGCAAAAGCTTTCCATGAACCAGGCTCAAAGTAGGTATGAAAAAGAGAAAAAGTGCATATAAATCCGATGGCAATGCTTACTGAGGCTAAAAAGAAAGTGAGTAACATCTTCTTTCCCAGTTTAAAGATCTCCCTCATGTCGGCAGAGAGCAACATCAAAAAGATCATGGCTGGAAGGAGGTTGGACTTTAGAAATGTGTATGCAGACGTCACAGACTCGGATTTTTGCCATAGGCCAAAGGTGGAAAAAAGCATGACGACAAAGTAGAGTATAACGATAGAGGGGAGATACTCAAAGAGCTTATGTCGGCTCTTCTTCTCGGTATAAACGATAGCAGAGCTTGTCAGTACCAGTAAAACTACGTAAATAAATCCATCTTCGATCATTTAAATCCTCAATACAAACTATACAATCATTTGATCTGTATTATAGCGTATGCCTTGAAGATTATAGTTATTTGTAGAAGAGTGTACTTGCGGTATAGGCATTAAAAAACGATTAACCTACCTTTTTTATACTTTTATGATTACTATATTATACATAAGGAGCAGCACATGTTCAGCAAAAAAATTTCATTGTTTCTTTTGCCTTTTATGACTTTGGTCTCACTACAGGCGAATGATCCTGTTCTTAATGATCCATTCGGAGATGATATCTTTAAAGAGATGTATCAGATGCAAAAGGAGATGGATAAGATCTTTGAACGTATGCATGAACGTATGAACCAACGCACAAAACTATGGAATTACCCTACCAAACAAACATTCATACCGGGCAATCGTATAAGAACAGAGAGTTTATTGGAAGACAAAGGTACCTATTATGAGTACCATACACAAATACCTGAAAATAAAAACAATCAGATAGATATCTCTATCAGTGACGGTGTTTTGCATTTAAAGGCAACGGTGGAGACCATGAAGAAGAGTGACGATGCAAATATGAAAATGCAACAGCGTTATGTAAGTATGATACAACGTAGTGAAACATTACCCCCAGATACAGATGCCAGAAGCTTAAAGAGCGAATATAAAAACGGTTTGCTTGTTTTAACGCTTCAAAAAAAACAGAGTCTTACAGAGCCTGAAGGAAATTTAAAAGAGGAGAAAAAACCTCAAGAGAGATCAAAAAAAGAAGATCAAAAAGAGAAAATTGAAAACAATGCTACGAAGATCAAAGTACCGCATACAAGTTCACAGGTCTGATGAATCATAAAAGATTCTGGCCTAAGGCTTGTATCTCTTGATAGTTCTGTTTAATACTTATAAAAGTTTACTTTCAAGACTTCTCTTTATGTTATAATCAATCCATAAAAGGATCGAGGCTTTCAAAAACGTATTCAAAGAGGAGTTACCCATCGACGTTACACCTTTACAGTTTATCAGTACTTACTTTCTGGTCATCCTTGCCGGTATTTTTGTTTTCTCTGCACTCAGTCACATTCTTTATCAAAAACGCTCTCCCACCAGTATGATCTCATGGATGTTATCTATATTCTTTTTACCTTATATCGTTGTACCACTCTATTTTCTTATCGGTATACGAAAGCGTGAAGGAAAAAATAAAAAAGAGTATGTAAAATTTGATCATGCCTGCGAACATCCCCCTTATGAACTAGATGATCCTTATCATGCTTTTCAAAACCTTTTGCAGAAGAACGGTATGCCGCCTGCGACAAGAGGAAATAGTTTTGAGCTTATTACCAATAGTACAGAAGCGTATGAACGTATGCTCAAAGAGATCGGTCTGGCAAAACAGAGTATCGATATCTGTACCTATGTATTTCAGTTTGACACAATGACCCAAACGATGTTGGATCTGCTCACACAAAAAGCCAAAGAGGGCATTAAAGTACGATTACTTATGGATCTTGTTGGCTCTCTGGGGGCAAGCTTCAATCAAAAAGGGTTTAAAGCATTAAAAGAAGCAGGTGGTGAAGTAGCATTTTTTACCCCGATCTTGAAAAGACCGTTTCAAAACTATATCAATCTTCGAAATCATCGCAAAATTTATCTCTTTGACCAGACAACACTGCTCAGCGGCGGTATGAATCTTAGTAATGCATATATGGGAAAAGCGGATGGCACCAAACGCTGGGAAGATCTACTTTACTGTTTAAATGGTCCTTCTGTTCACCATTTTTACCATATTTTTCAGAATGATTGGATCTATGCGACAAAAGGAGAAGAACATATCGATCTGAAGGTAGAAGAGTTATGTGAAGGTGAGAGTAGGGTGCAAGTGGTTCCCTCCGGTCCGGATATCTCCAGTGATGCACTTTATGAGGCACTTTTGAATGCCATCTATAATGCGAAGAAACGTATCTGGATCGTTACCCCTTATTTTGTACCGGATGAAAATATGATACAGGCATTGGTCATAGCACATCATAAAGGGATTGATATTAAGTTGATCACGCCTAAAAATTCTGACCACCTCCTGGCAGATATGGGAAGAAGCCCATATATGCGTGAACTCGATGAAATAGGTGCGGACGTTGTTTTATATGAAGGAGAAATGCTCCATGCCAAAGCCATACTTTTTGATAATGTCGGTGGTATGGTAGGATCGGTTAATTTCGACAATCGCAGTCTTTTTCTCAATTATGAAGTGGTCACATTTGTCTACTCTCCGGAATTCATAAAGAGTATTGAAGGCTGGATGAACGGATTGATAGAGCATTCAAGCAGAGGCATGGAAAAGCCGTCCAAACTGCGTGAAGCCTTTGAAAATGTGATGAAAGTATTTGCCCCGCTACTCTAGGTAGAGATCTTTTATTTTTTTCGTCCTGTTTGCTTCTTTTTTGTTTGACCGCTCTTTTTTTGAGCATTTTTCTTCTGCATTTTTTGTTTATGAAAGTCAAATTTTCCTTTTCTCTCGATCAGTGACTTTTTCTTCGGCTGTTTCTGTCTCGGCTGTTTGTCCGTCAGTTCAAAACCGGGATAGATATCTCTTTTGATGTTGAGACGTAAATTCCTCTCCATTTTGGAGAAAATATCATAGTCTCTTGTGGTCAGAATAGAGATAACCGAGCCTTTATGGTTTGCTCTACCGGTTCTTCCTACACGATGCGTAAAATCATCTGTACCCTCCGGCATATCATAGTTAATGACCATAGAGAGCTCTTTAATGTCTATACCTCTTGCCGCAATATCCGTGGCAACCAACACCTGCGTTTTCCCGCTTTTCAAAAGGGCCAGAGATTTTGCTCTGGCACCTCTTGCAAGATCACCGTGTATGATGGAGGTACGTATATTTTGGCTTCTAAGGTATTCATATATCTTATTGGCAGACTCTTTTGTACTGGCAAATAGCAGGACTTGGTCCAGGTGCATATCTTTGATGAGTGTAGCGGTCAATTCCGCTTTTCTTGCTTTATCTACTTTATAGGCTCTGTGCGCAATGAAATCTACTACATCTCTTCGCTGGCTTACTTCTACTATCGCGGGATCACGTAAAAACTCTTTTGCAAGTTTTTTGATATTTTGTGAAATGGTTGCAGAGAACATCATCGTTTGTTTTGGTTGCTTACAATGCTTGAGTATACCTTGTATCTCACCTAGAAATCCCAGCTCCAGCATAGTATCTGCCTCATCCAGGATCACCGTATTAATGTAATCAAGGTTGATCTTTTTATCTTCTATGAAATTCAATAGTCTTCCCGGTGTGGCGACAATAATATCTGCACCCTGAGAGAGTCTTTCAAGTTGTGCACTTTTATGCACGCCTCCCTGAATCTTTACATTTTTAATGTCAAGATATTTGCCAAGATCATTGATAGTACGGGAAACCTGATCTACAAGCTCGATCGTAGGCACAATAATCAGTGCCCTGACCACTTTCTGGTCATGCTTTACAATCTTTTGCAGTTTATTAAGCAGCGGCAGTACATAGGCAGCAGTTTTCCCCGTTCCAGACTTTGATGCACCCAGTATGTCCGCACTTTTAAGTGCCGGAGGAATGACTTTGTTCTGTATGGCAGTGGTTTGTTCATATTTCACATGCGCTATGGCCTTCAAAATATCGGGATGTAAATTTAGTTTTTCAAATGATTTGATGATATTTCCTTTCAAATCTATAGAGTGGTTATATTTAATTATTAAATATATTTGTTAGTATTATAGCAAAAATGGGATGGTATTGAATACACTTCTTCTTCTTTATGGGCAAAGTTGTTCAGTTATCTATAAAAATGCATATAAAGTGTTTACCACGTCCATATGCATTCTATGTATTTTCATAAAATCATGAATCTCACTTGCCTTTAAAATGAGCATGTAAAAGCCAACCTATGGCGATACCGATGAGAAGCAGACAAAAAATAAGCAGGGCACGGGATATTTGAAGAGACCAAAATAAAAAATGAACTTCTACTATAGAAATATTTTGAAAAACAAACAAAACAACAAACACAATAAGTACAATGACAGAAATAATTTTAATATTCATGAAAGCTCCTTTGTGTATTGTTGAAGACTTTTTATACATTTTCTTGACACTGATACTATGTAAAGTATACCAAAATTTAAAGAAGAATGGTAAAAATGTGAAGTTTCTGTGCTGGTAGGATAAAGACAAACTTTGCCCATGTAGTTCTCATGAACTTCTGCTTTTTGTCCAATTTAATTTAAAAGAGCATAAAAATCTCTAGGAGCATCTACTTCAAAAGAGAGAGGCTTTTTATTTACAGGATGGATGATCGTCAGTTTTTTTGCATGAAGTCCCATCTTCTCTCCCTTGGTTCCATAACGTTCATCACCGAGGATACTGTGTCCCAACCAAGCCAAATGAGCACGTATCTGGTGCTGCCTTCCTGTCTCTATCTTCACTTCTAATAAAGCGCGTTCAGGGGTAGTCTGTTTCACGGTATAGTGTGTAACGGCAGCTTTGGCATCGGGGTGTTTGCCTATATGCATACGGTACTCTCTTTCATCCGCTCTTAAGGGCTGGGTTATGGTCCCTTTTTTTTCTTTTGGATAACCCTCAACTATGGCTAAATAGATCTTTTCAGCTATGCTCCATTTGTCCATTACACTTTCCCTCATCTCTTTGGATGTCGCAAAGAGCAGTATGCCGGAGGTATCACGGTCCAAACGATGTACAGGCCAGAGCTTCACCTGCTTTTTGGCACGGGAGAGTTGATTTCTCAGTATGGCAAGGGCATGCTGTTTGCTTTCTGTCGTGTTCCCGACAGACAAAAGCCCCGCAGGTTTATTGATCGCGATGATATCTTTATCTTGATAGATGATCTCTAATTTGTGCAGTGTCTGTCCCTGTGTCGAAGCTTTTTTAACCACACCCACTTCTACGACATCATTGACATTTAAAGGGAAATCATATTTGGTGCTGATCTCACCGTTTACAGCAATACTTGAACCTTGCAAACGCTGTTTTACAGTCTTTTTGGACCAGCCGGTAAGATGGTTAATAAGAAAATCCAAGAGTGTGGATCTTTCTTTTACGATGAACTTTTCTGCCATGGATCAGTGCCTTTTTATTTTTTGAATATCTTTTTCTGTTTGGCACTGTTAAATACTTTTATAGCTTATGATCTATGGAAGATAAGCGTTTTGTTTTCTGCTCATATCATTTTATGATGTGCTCCTATTATATCCTATTAAAATCAATGAGAAAGCTATAGCCTTTTTTCCATCTGATAGTCATCCATGATAAAACCCTCACCGATATCTTTCACCACACTACCGGAAATAACAAATCCAACTTTTTTATACATTGCAATGCTTTGGGTATTATACTTGTTTACAGTCAGTGAAATGTTGTTAAGATTCATTTCTTTGGCCAAACCCTCCAGGTGTGCTATCATTCTTCGTCCATATCCTTTACCACGCTTCTCCTCTGTAACATACAATTTACTTAGGAACAGTGTCTCAGAGAGAAGTTCCGCACTCATGTATCCTAGAGGTATATTGTTATCCAGGATCAAAAAATATAAGGAACCGTTTTTGATCTGTTCCATCATCACTTTAACAGATTGAAACTTCTTTAACATATATTCCACTTGATACTTTCCTATGATAGGTGTGTAATGTTCATACCATATCTCATAAGCAAGATCTTCAATAGTGCTTAACTGCTCTTTTGTTGATACTTTGTTTATCTCCATATGTTTTATCGCTGTGAATGTGTATTTATTTATAGTCTGGTTTATCTTCTTCTGCGACCGCGATAGCCACCATAGCTTGAAGATCCTGAACCTCTTTTACTTTGATTATGGCACTCATCACAAATAGAAAATCTGTAAGAAAAATCAAGTACCTTCCCACACCTGCGACATTGTTTAGTGAAATGTCCCTGTCTGAGAGAATTTTCAATGAAGTTGTTCAGTCGTACTCTGGCTGCCATAGCTTTGTCCGTATCTTGAAAAATATCCGGGAACTTGAAGGAGAGCCAGAGGTAGAGTGAGATCTCTCGTACTCTGTCTTCTGCATTGAGAAGCATATCATTGGTCTGTGCAAAAGCGGGAAGGTCTCGTGGTGGGATATAGAGTACTTTTCCTCCTGCTTCGATCTGACGGATATAACGGTGGAAGACCGATTCTATGTATGGCGATGAGATACTTGCAGGTGCACAAGAGAGATAATAACGTGTTTTTAGATCCAGGCTGTATTCACTGACAATGGCAGCTATCTCGAGCATAGAGTCAATGTTAGCGGCAACAAAAGGTCCTTCAAACTCCATATTCTCTGAAAAAAATGCAAGAATATCCAAAATGTTATCTGTTTCCAGTATCTCACCGATGAGCATGACATGTTCCAGACTGGCCATGACAGAGACCGGTAATTTAAGGTCTGGAAGCGGCATATGAAAAGCAGAAGTAATGGTAGCCAGTGCAGTCTCATCCAAGGCACCTACATATCCTTTTTCTTCAAAACCGTAACGTCCTGCCCGTCCTGATATCTGAAGGACTTCTGTAGGAAGAAGTTCACGTCTTCGTAAACCGTCAAACTTGTTGTCTTTGGAAAAGAGCAGGGTCTTGATGGGAAGGTTGAGTCCCATAGCTATGGCATCGGTGGCAACAAGTATTTGGCTTTCACCTTCTCTAAAGCGTCTGGCTTCCTCACGTCTGACCTCAGGAGAAAGATTACCGTATACGACAGAGACAGAATATTTTTCACTGAGTTGTTGTTTGAGTGAAAGGACATCACGTCTGGAAAAGGCAACGACGGCGGTCTGAGGTTCTATATGCTTCATGGAAGTAGGATGGGTCAGCATCGCCAGTTCATTTTTTCGCTCAAAATGGACCACCTCCAACTCTTCATCCAGATAGGTACAGAGCTCTTTTACCGCGTGAAGTGCATCACTCGATCCTGTAAGTATAACCTTTTTGGCAGGTGCACCTATAAGCGCATTCGCCCATGCCCATCCCCTGTCACGATCTGCGATCATTTGGATCTCATCTATGACACATACATCCACATCGACAGAACCATTCATCATCTCTATCGTAGACGAGATATGGGTGGATTCTTCATCGATGATCTCCTCTTCACCTGTGATGAGTGAGACAGCAATACCTTCTTTTTTGAGGTTTTCATACCCCTCAAGTGCAAGAAGCCGTAGAGGAGCAAGATAGTAACCTGTTTCTCCAGCTTCCAATTCTTTCATTGCCGCATAGGTTTTTCCTGAATTTGTAGGTCCTACATGAAAGATGATCTTTCTTTTCAGTTCACGTGCAAGAGGAAAAAGATTTTTAAAATCACGTATGGTCTTGGCCAGCAATTCTTCACGTTTTTGTTTCTCAAGCAGAGGCCTGATATATTCTCCAAAATGAAAAAGTATACGTCTTTTACTTTTTTCTTTGAACTTTAGGACGTTGGAGGAACGTACCTGCGGTTCTACAAAACGTACAATAAACTCATGAAGTTTCTCATCTTCTATATCCAGTTTATCACTCTCTTCTCTCATATCCTGCATGACATCATCTATAGCGACTCTGAAGTGTGCAAGCAGGTCATCATTGACCCTGTTGATATCTTCTTTGACAGGAAGTTCTTTGCCTCTCCAAATGAGATTATAGATAAAAGGTTTTTCATAGGAAACAGAAGTATTGTAAAAGAGGGTGGTTCCAAACAGATCATCGTTCTTCTCTTTTTCTATAATGATATGGTCCGTACTTTCAAACACTTCATATTTATCACTGATCTCTGTCAATATTTTTTCAACAGTTTCAAATGCTATAGGTGCGTGGTAGAGCAGTACTTCAGGCGGCATACTTTTGAGTGCAGCAGTGATATCCTGTTCTGTCAGATAAGTATGTTTAGGGTCTTGTACATGTTTGAGAAACTCTTCTATCTCTGCAGTTTTTTTGGTAATGGTCTTTTCTTTTAGTGCTTCAAGTTTAGCGATGATCTCTTCATCATCCAAATTCCAGAGCTCGTCCATATTGAGAGTTGACGTTGTACATAAAAGCAGTTTATTGAAGTCAAAGTTCTGCAAGGCAAAAGTGAAGCTATGGTAAAACTCCATTTCATTCAGGGAGTTGAATACAACCTCCAAAGATTTTTCAAGTGTATGAAGCCGGTTTCTCATCCTTAAGTAGGTGAGTTTATTACGTACCTTTTCTTCAGTGATCTTGCTGCTTTTAACATCGATGAATGCTTCAAGGATCAGATTCTCTTCGTGTTTGGTATAGTCAGTATCACCTAAAAGCTGAAGGATTTTTTCTACTTTGTCTGAGGGACGTTTACGATCTCTGGAGTATGGAACCGCTTTGTAACGCTGGGTAAGGTAGGAAACTATCTTTTCTCTGGATACAGCATCGCCTTCACTCCAGATACGTCTGAGTGCACGTATCATCTCTTCTTTGGTATGTGAGGTAAGCCTGAGTTCAAGAAGCATAATAAGCTCTATCAGTTTATCTTCATCCAGTGTAGTTACACCTTCTTCAAAAGGAAGCCCGTTAAAATAGTTTCGTATTTTATTGTTAAGTTTTATAAAGTATTTTTTCTTTTTCTTTGCCATAGTCTTCTATCATTCTTTATTTTGACTAAGTATAGCATGAAAAAGTAACCCTTGTCTCTAGTCAATGGTTAAAATATCAACCAATTCCACTCCATCACACTCTTTTTTGATACGTTTATGTTTACGTGCATCCTCTTCAGCAAGTACTACCAGGTCTGCAAAATCATTTTTACTTACGGTCATTTCATACACGACTTTATTTGTTTTCAAATAGATCTCTGTATCATCTTTAGAAGAGAGAGCAAGATTTCTCAGCCCTTTTGCAAACTCACCTTTAATGGCCTTTTGCACTTTCTCATTTGCTAGTATATCAGCCAGACTCACTGTTTCATTGACATCATTTTTACACATGACCGTATACATCACTTTTATCATACCTTCCACCATTGACTCCTTGTTTTGTTGGTTCATGATACTCCATTATATAGTAAGTCGCTAAAAATATGTCATATTGTCATATTTTTGCATACACTGTTTAAAACCATTGAATAGCTTTCATTATAAAAGACCATATATCTCTTTCATAGATAATTCATTCTTCTTTTTTATCATATAACAATAAAAAGCAATGAAATGCATAGAAAGGATTTTATCATGAGTAGTAAGCCAGATAGAACTTCAGTACTTACAGAAGAACAAAAAGATATGCTTTTTTTCATCTATCAAGAAGAAAAAGTGGCCAGAGATGTCTATATTACATTGGGTAAGATGTATAAAAATGAAAATACTTTTAGATCGATGCAAATCACAGAACAAAGACATCTTGAGTGTGCAAAAGAACTTTGTGATATCTATGGTGTGGATACTTCGTCTATGGATGAGAGCGTTATAGGTGCATTTGAATCCCCTCTCTTGAAAATGCTTTATGACGCCTATATAGAAAAAGGGAAAAGTTCACTTCGTGATGCATTGGAGATGGCTGAATTTATTGGAGCTTCAGATACTGAAATGATCGAACATGCCTCAATAGGTATGCCAAATGATGTCGTATCTGTCTATGAAAAACTGAAAAAAGGTAATATGAACCGTCCAGATACCTACGAGGCAGTCATTTACACAGCTGCATAAAAATAATGCACTACTTGTTCAGTAGCAGTTTAAAGGTTTAGAACTTACATTCATCACGATTTAACACACAGGTGTAATCGTCCGCTTCATACTCTATCTGTATGGTAGCATGGTTAATGCCACAGTGATGATGAAGATGTTCTTGTATCTTTTCCAAGAAACAATTGTCGATCAGCTCATGGGTCGTTACAAGATGTACGGTCAGGGCTATCTCCGTGGTACTTATGGCCCAAATATGCAGGTCATGTATCTCGGTCACATTTTTCAGACCAGTGAGATAGTTTTTAATATGGAGAACATCTATCCCCTGTGGTACTGCATCGATGGAGAGATCTATGGAGTCTCTGAGTAAACTCCATGTCCCGATCAGGATAAATAGCACAATGAAAAGACTGATAACAGGGTCAAGCCAAAGCCAGCCGGTTATCATTATAGCTATACCGGCGACTACAACACCCAACGAAATAGCTGCATCAGCAGCCATATGCAAGTATGCTGCCCGGATATTAAGATCATGTTTTTGACCTTTGACAAAAAGCAGTGCTGTTGCAGTATTGATGACCACACCAATACCGGCAACCACGATAATGATCATCCCATTCACAGACTCAGGGGAAGAGAGCCGTTCTATGGATTCCCATGCGATACCACCTAGCGCTACGAGAAGCAATACAGCCGAGATCAAAGATGCCATGATTGTGACCTTACGCAAGCCATAGGTTCTTTTATGAGTAGGGTGTTTTGTGGCCAGATAGTTGGCTCCCCATGCAAGCATAAGGCTTAAGACATCACTGAAGTTATGCCCGGCATCTGCGATAAGTGCCAGAGAATCAGAGACAAGTCCATAACCCACTTCAATGATCACAAAAATGACATTGAGGACAATGCCTATAGCAAATGAACGGTTATAGCTGTTTATCTCATGGTGGTGATGATGGTCATGTGACATTTTATTTTCCCCATCTGACTCGTTCTACTATTATAGTATCCTGATATATTTAAGATAACATAGTATCTGCATAATTACGCTATAATATCAAACAATTTAAGCGTACATCGGTCGACGACTTCTATGTGCCCAATAACAGGGTGCTACATTGAAAAATGAAAAAAATAACTTAGCCTAAGACCGACCTCATGCCATCGATGGTAGGCTCGTTCATAAGGTATAAAATATATGTCATTTACAAATCTTGGGTTATCCAAACCTCTCTTAAAAGCGATCGAAGAGCAGGGGTATGAGACACCTAGCCCTATACAACTACAAGCGATTCCTGTCGTAATAGAAGGGAAAGACGTCCTGGCAGCTGCACAAACGGGTACAGGTAAAACGGCAGGATTTACACTGCCGCTACTTGAGAAGCTCACACAAACAAAACCAAACATGCAAAAAAAGCAGATACGTGCTCTGGTACTTACGCCTACACGTGAACTTGCGGCACAGGTGGCTGAGAGTATAAAAACATATGGTAAATATCTCCCTTATACGTCTACTGTGATCTTTGGTGGCGTCGGTATAAATCCCCAGTTGGCAACCATCAGAAAGGGTGTGGATATCGTTATTGCCACACCGGGAAGGCTGCTTGATATCGCAGGACAACAGGGGATCGATTTTTCTGCTCTTGAGTGTCTCATTCTTGATGAGGCGGACCGTATGCTTGATATGGGGTTTATCCATGATATTAAAAAACTGATGAAACTGATGCCCGACAAGAGACAAACACTGCTTTTTTCAGCCACCTTCTCACCAGAGATCAAAACATTGGCAGAAGGACTTCTCAATGATCCTGTCCTGGTAGAAGTATCACGTGAGAACACAACGGCAGATCAGATAAAGCAGGTGGTCCACTTTGTGGATAAAAGACGAAAGAGAGAACTGCTTTCCCAACTCATTAAGATAAAAAAGTGGAGACAGGTCTTGGTCTTTACACGTACCAAACATGGTGCCAATAAGCTGACCAAAGAGCTTGAAGAGTCGGGTATCTCCGCAGCGGCGATACATGGAAACAAAAGCCAGGGGGCAAGGACCAAAGCCCTGGCTGCCTTTAAAGCCAATGAGATCCGTGTACTCGTGGCTACGGACATCGCTGCAAGGGGGATAGATATAGACCAGCTTCCGCATGTGGTGAACTATGAGCTTCCCAATGTACCTGAAGATTATGTGCACCGCATTGGAAGGACCGGACGTGCAGGGCAGAGCGGTGAAGCTGTTTCTCTGGTCTGTATAGATGAGCATGAGTTACTTAAAAATATCGAAAAGTTCATCAAGTTTAAGATACCAAAAGTAGATATCCCGGCTTTCAGACCTGATCCGAACATCCAAGCAGAGCCTATACAAAATGGAAGAGGTAAAGGAAAAGGCGGTAAAAACTCACGTAATGAACCTCATAGTAGCAAAGATGGTGCCAAAAGTAATAAAAATAAGAGAAATCGTAACAGAAACAAGAAGGATAAAAAATGAAAAAAATATTTAAACTGATCGACGAGAAAAAACATGAAGACCGTGTACTGGAAGCTGTAAAACATGAGATTCGTAAATATGTCAAACGTGAAAAGAAGAAGAAACTCGAAGATGCACAGAGTACATACTGGGACTTTGACTGTAAAATAGGGGTAACTCCAGACACTGCAAAAGTAGTCGCATATGATGCATTGATTAAAGAACTTGATGCAGTAAAAGCAACGGGTGCTACAGAATGCTATGTAGAGATAGTTGCCAAAGTGGTTCAAAAACCGACAAATGAAATTGATCATGAAGAGATTTCTGCTGAGTAATACTATATAATATAAAGTTTGATATAATTTTGAAAAAAAGGATCAATATATGAAGAAAATAACTATAATAGCCCTTTTGATGGCTCTAGGTATGATCATGTCAGGATGTTCAAAAACATGGAGCGGTATTAAACAAGATACAGGCGAAGCTTGGGATGCTTCCAAAAAGGCAGTGCACAACGCAACTGCCTAGAAGATTTCTCTTTTTACTATAAAAGTACTACATATTTCTACGTAGTACTTTTACTTTGTTATGGGATACTAATAGATGTTGTATCCGTTGAGATAGTCTCATAGCGATTCACTGCATTGTCATCAAGTAGTTTCATCAAGGCGACTTCACGCAACTCGGCATTTTTGTACAAATCTTGAGCAAAACCATAAGAGAGTGTCTGGTAGTGTAATGTGGCAGTGATAGTATAATCATCTGCTGGCAGATTCGCTATCTCATACGTTACTGTATCACTTCCCCCGATAAAGTTACTGTCATTTTCTGCATTACCGTGCGGATTTATAGTCTCAGGTAAATTGACATCATTTTTATCAAGTCCTTTTGGCAAGATACGGTTGTCTTTAAGATAGTGCAGTGCATGCAGTAGTATGTAGGTCATCTTATCATCTGTATCCTCTAAGATAGTTTCATAGACCTGTACTTGTGAAGGATCAGTGATCTTGTCATAGTGCGGTTCATATGTATTGCTTGCTGTGTCGTATACCACACCACTGATCTGGCCATTACTGTTAATGGCACCTGATTCAAACACAATTTGATCAGCACTGTTTTTGACTATCACATGAAGCCAGGCACGGCGTGATGGAAACCCTGTAGGGAACTTGTGACCGCTGTGGTTTGTAATATTCACATCAAAATTGAGCAGGCCATTTTCAAAGCTCAGCTGTCTGATATTGACATCAGCTGCAGCCTTAAGAAACTCTCTGGTATCAGTGATACTCTCATTAAATCTTGCTTCATCTGCCAAAACACCTAGCTTAACACGGTTGTTCTTGAGAATCTCAAGCATATAGGTGTTGGCACCTAGGAACTTATGTTGAAAGAATGGAGATCTGGCTGGAAGAGTACCATTGTCAGGTCGTGTAGAAATGACAACACTCCCTGCAGCTTTTGGCATGTGGCAGTCCTGACAGCTTTGTGTTCCATTGAAGTCACTGTACTCCCATTCAGTGTAAGCAGCTTGTTCAGGAAAAGTCTCATTGGTGATAGTTCCATCTGTAGCGATAACGGGAGTTTCTAGGCTATGGCAGCTGGCACAGAGTTTGGATTCATTTATATGGGAACTGTATTCCGGTGTAAACTGGACATTATTTATCATTGGTTGTGTTCTAGGATTTGTGTAAGGACCATAAATATTGCGATCTGTACCAGTGTTATTTGTATCTATAACAAAGCCACCGGTAAAGCCTTCAGGCGTACCCAGTTGGGGAGTGTTTTCTATTTGATGACAGAGTGTGCAGCTGACGCCCTGCATCGCAGCATCGTAATAGACGTTGTCATGGTTCAAAAATCCATCTCCAGAGAGTAAAACCGTATCACCATTATATGTTGCTTCTACATTTGCCATAGGTGTATGGCATCGGCTACATTTACCTTCGATAATCCCTTTAAACTCAGGATGTTCTTTAACCTCGGTGGCAACTTTTGCCTTCCAAAACGGATCTGTCGCTGCATTGGCCATCATCGTACCTTGCCATGCTTTGGCGATAGAGACATCTTTACCATCACCATCAGTGATACCATCATGGCATTGTGCACAGTTTTGTGAACCGCTAAAATGTGTTGTGGTAAAAGAAGGATCGTGTACAACAGCATCTGGAAATGTGATATTGGCATCCGGTAGAGTCGAAGTACTATCTGTACCAGATCCGCCTCCACAGGCATTTAAGAAAAATAGAAAGATAATGTTTAGTGTTAGAAGTAGAAGAGGTTTCATAATTCATCCTTTTGATATTAAGAACCTTATAATAAATTAGTATACTCCAAAAAAGTTAATACATGGTTTCACTTTGGATGAGCATAGTGCCATCTTCTGGTGAATCCATCTTATTGTTCTTGAGCATTAACCAGGCAGTATTTATTCATTTTTAAGTGAAGGAGCATCACCTATGGACTCCGGATGGAATTTTTCTTCATATTCTGTACTGACCGTAAACATCAATTTAAGGTCAGCAGGGCTGCTTGCATACTGGTATGCCTGTTCCTCACTGATCTTCTCTGCCATTGTGAGATCAAAAAGTGCACGATTAAAGCTAATGGAATTAAAACTGGTATGTTCTTTATCCAGGGCATCAGGAATTTCATTGTCACGTTTATTTCGAATAAGTTCCTGGATTTGAGGACTTTTAAACATGAGCTCCACAGCGGGGATCATATCTCCGGATAGACCTCTGATAAGACGTTGAGAGACAACTGCTTCCAAGGTTGAAGCAAGTGTTTCACGTACACGGTTTTGCTCTTCGTTCGGGAAAATAGCGATAATACGGTCAACGGTTTCTCTGGCATCCAGTGTATGAACAGTAGAAAAGACAAGATGCCCTGTATTGACAGCTTGTAAAATACTTTCAGCTGTTGCCATATCACGCATTTCACCAACGACAATAATATCCGGGTCTTCACGCATCGCTGCACGCAATGCACGTGAAAAACTGGTCGTATGCAATCCCAGTTCACGTTGTTCTACGATCGATTTTATATCATTATGTACATACTCTATAGGGTCTTCAACAGTGATAATGTGACGTGGATAAATTTTATTGATCTCTTCTATCACACTAGAGAGGGTTGTGGATTTACCACTTCCTGTCGTACCTGTAATGAGAACTAGACCACGTCTAAGATGGGTGAGCTTGTGCAAGGCTGTAGGAAGGTTCAGCTCTTCTATGGTTTTGATATAAGAAGGTATAAGACGGAAGGCCAATGCGAAACCACCAAGATGCATAGAAATATTGATACGGAAACGGTAGTTCTCATTAAGGGCGTAGGCACCATCAAACTCCTTCGTTTTCATAAATTCTTCATATTCATCACCTGTCAGCATTTCAACAAGTGATTCAATGGTCTTTGTATCTAGTTTTTCATTAGATAAAAGAACGATATCGCTTTTTATACGTGCATGTATCTGGCTATCTGATTTAATATGCAGATCAGCACCATTCGCCTCAATCAGCATATTCAGCCAAGAATCCAATCTCTCTTTTATATTTTGTGTTAAAGACATAGTTTCCCTCCATTTCCTTTATCTGTTTATATTATACTACTGCTTATTTGCTTATATTATAGAGAAATATGAAAAAATGATAAATCAGAGTTTAGATGGTAGAATACATTATTTGTTGAAGAGATAAGGACAGGATGATGAAAATCATGAAATATGTACTATTAGCACTGCTGTTATTGGCTCTATGGATCACAGAACCTTTATGGATGAAAAAACATACAGATATCTCCAGTTCACCTATAGATATGCAGATCTCAGAACAGAACCATCAAAAGGCTAAACAACTTGCCTCAGAAGCTGCAAAATTGAATGAATTAGAAATAAAATTTGGTCCAAAACCTTATGGTAAATACAGCACGGGTGTTCCCTCTGAGGTTTATGCATATTGGGATAAAACACTTCGCTACCCTGAATCTTTGGAAGAAGAAAGGTGCGGTCCGATCCAGGCAGGTGAAAGTGGGTGGACGACAGTTTGCCGATATAGGGCAAAAAACAGTGCTAGATCTTTACAGTTGATGCAGGATACGTTTATTATCAAAAACGGTAAAGCCACTAAATAAAAGATATTCCAAATAGAGATAGTTTACCCCATAGGGTAGAGTATCTCTTCATGTACTTTGTCGCAAGCGTTCAACACTTCATCACTGAGCGTGAGATTCATAGCTGCCAGTGAAGCATCAAGCTGATCTGTATGCGTCGCACCTATGATGGTGGAGGCCACAAAATCAAACTGTTTTGACCAGGCAGTAGCCAGTGTGACGGGGTGTAGTCCTGCATCAGCTGATATCTTTAAGTATTTTTGTGTGGATGCCAGTGTCTTTTCATTCATGAAACGTTGTGCCATCAGTCGTTGTCTTTGGTTTGGCGATTTCAGGTATGTTGCAAACCTTCCTTTTGCATCTTCTGGTTTTAGTCCCTGGTTGTATTTTCCTGAGAGCACACCTCCTGCCAGCGGTGAATAGGGGAGCAGTGAGATCTGTTCATTTTGAGAAAGGGTAGAGAGCTCATCCAAAAATCTGCGGTTTAAAAGAGAAAAATTGTTCTGTATGGACTCAAACCGTGCCAACCCTTTATAGTGGGAAGTCATCAGTGCTTTGCTTGTACCGTATGCCGTGTCATTGGAAGTTCCTATATAACGCACTTTTCCTGCCTTTACCAATCTATCAAAAGCTTCCAGAGACTCTTCTATAGGAACAACGGTATCAGGCCAATGCATCTGATAAAGGTCTATATAGTCCGTTTTGAGCCGATTCAGACTTCCTTCTATCGCACGTTCGATATGAAAACGATCAATAGCGGTCATCCCATGACGGATAGGCGGAACAAACCAGCCACTTGCTGCTCCTGCTACTTTAGTGGCCATAATAATAGAATCACGTGGCTTTGTTTTCATCCACTCTCCTACCCACTCTTCCGTAATACCTGCAAGTTTTGCGTCAGGCGGAACAGGGTAGAGCTCAGCTGTATCATAAAAGTTAACGCCATGGTCATAGGCTTTATCCATAATGGCAAAAGCTTCTTTTTTGTCACACTGTGTCCCAAAGGTCATTGTCCCCATACAAATGGGTGAAACACGAAGTCCTGTTTTTCCTATATATCTATAGTCCATAGTGATCCTTATAAAATTGGGTTTCTATAGCATATCTTAAATTTTATAAAGTTTGTCTCTATTGCTATGGAGCTTAGAGTCACTGGTTTTTGTATTTGTAATCATATTTAAAAATGAGAACAATATAGCTAGGGCAATAGTAAATTATTTTTATTTATACTATAATATTAATTGATCATTTAGTTATAGATATGTTTTACATAATATAAGGAGGAAGGAATGTATATACATAAGAAAAATGTAATGAGATTGGGGTTACTCACTCTGGGGTTGGTAGTTTCTGCTATGTTTCCATCTTGCAGCTGTGGTGGCGGCGGAGATGGTGGAAGCGGTGGAGATACGGGTATATGTAATGTGCCTATAGAAGCCTCTTTGAATACACAAGATCGTATAGGTGGTGCAGTGACCAATGTGGAACCATTCATGGCTGATGACAATGTCACCGAGTGGACGCTTTATAATATTGCGAATGAACTACGTGCCTCTCCTGTTCATACGCCTGAAAGTACAGTAGGGTTGGAAGTAGAAGGCTTTATACATGATATAGAGATCGTTACACATAATAATAAACGTTATGCACTAGTGGCAATGGGAGAAGAGGGGATTACAGCAGTGGATATCACTGACCCTACTAGTATGGTTATACATCCCGACGTGGAGAGTGTTAAGGTCAATTATTATCATGAAGGTATCAACTGGACAGAAGGTGGGGGAGATATAGTACTTGATAACAATATTTCAAGTACTCGTGGACCTATCAGTTCACTGGTCGTCTATAATGAGGGGAACTCCACATCTACATCAATACAGCTATTGATCGGGAATGAAGGGTACGGACTTCATAAGACGGGTCTGGTCAATCTTTTTGATCCAATTAACGGTAGAGAAGCAGATGGTACCTTAAAGATCGAAGATGAAGTATATACATTACAGTATGCAGGTGAAAATCCATGGGGTGGTCCAAAAAGTTTGACAATGTTCGGTGAAGGTAATAACACAAGGCTTTTTGTTGCCCAAGGTTTCCTAGGTATCGGGATTTATAATCCTAAGACTTTAGAGCAAGTAGGGCGTTATAACCTTTATACTGATGCTACCGAGAACAACGGTGGTGAGGACTGGTTCATAGATATGGATGTTACTACGCAGGTCCAGTCAGATGTAAACGGAAGCTTTATCGATGTATGTACCGGAATGCCAGATTATAAACAAGCAAGTTATGAAATAATAGAGGTTTGGCACGGTGATGCTGTTGATCCAACACCATGGGCTGATTTTGATAGATATGGTAAATTCTACTATGATGCTCGTAGAGTTGATGTTGCAACATTCCTTGGTGCAGGTGATCTGAATACAACGATCGCATATATTGCGTATGGTCTTGGAGGTATGGTGGCAGTGGATGTTACAGGATATGAGACCGCAACAGCACGAAGTGCAGATTGTCAAACACAGAATGATTTCCTAGAAGGTACTTATTTGGGATACGTTCCTGGGCTACCGGCACATGGACCTGATGCTCAGACGGGAGAACAATCGCAGAGTCTTTTCCCATATTTTGGGGTCGGTATGCTTAAAGAGGCAGGTATTGTTGATGTCAAGGTCAATGCAAATACAAAAGAAGTTTATTTTTCAGATCATTTTGCAGGATTGATGGTGATAGGCAATGCGGATAATCCTGCAGGTAATTGGAGTGCTGGTAATTTTAACAACGATGATAATAATAACTTAGGTGACCATTGGCCTGACTATGAATTTGTCACATCCTATGATATGACTCCTGTGTTACTTCCAGGCTCAGAAGAGTCTGTACCGACTTTTATCAGTGAAGCACCGATATTACTGGCAACAGGTGAGGTTAGTGGACACGGTAATGTTTTTAATTTTACGAGTACATTTGATCCTAATGCAAACGGAATGACTGATGTTCTTCTCACTTCGGGCGGAGGTGGACTTAATTTTATAGATGTCTATGGTAGTACTCCAAGATATGATTTTGAAGTGCCGGTTCATTTTGCTACTACGGATGAGATAGGTGCAGATGAAAATGGTATTGCAACCGAGGGAATTATCAATATTGGTCATTCCGAAGGAGTAGCTGCTTATAAGAATATTCTGTACTTAGCAGATGGACCCCATGGTATGTCAGTATGGAGGATAGCGAATGACTTATGTTATCCGACAGATGATGTTCATCTGGTAGCCAATACATTGCAGGATGAATACCCGATAGGTGACATCAATCCGGCACCACATGCACATGATGTTATTTTGGATAATGCAACGAACTCCGCTCTTGTAATGTCACAAAGCCGTGGTGTACGTCGTGTCGATAGATCAGTTATGGGTACAGTCGGCGCTCCTCAACTACTATATCCTGCTAACACGGATATTTATGAGCATAATAAGGATGAGGGAAATGTCGCTGATTTCCTAAGTATGCAAGACCATGCTTATAGTGCTGCACTAAAAGGAAACTTGGCATTTACTGCCGATGGCAGTAACGGTCTTACAGTATATGATCTAAATGAGGATCCGACTGACTCCACTAACAGTAATGGTTTTGTAGTTGCCAATATCGGTGGAGATACCAACTCTCAGCCAGATCTTGGCCGTGTATCTGGTGTGGCGCTCTGGGACGATACAAGTACAGGTACATCATATGCCTTTGTTGCCGCAGGAAGTAGAGGTATCGCTGTTATTGATGTTACCAATGTGAATGATAACAACATGACGTTGATCAAAATTTTTGAACCGATCAAATGGGAAGATGAGAAAGCCGGAAAAGCCGATGGTAAGAGTGTAGCCGTCAAGATTGTAGGAGACCATGTCTTCTTTACATATGACAGTTTCGGAATCGTATGCTACAGCATCGCTGATCTGATCAAACCATTATTACCTGGGACTGATCCACAAGATATCTGGACACCGGGTACTGTAGGTGAGCGTCCAGAAGCCACAGCACGCTTCAAGCTTCAGGATACTTCATTCTTCGGTAGTGCTGACCTAGAAGGATGGGGCGGCGGTGCTGCAGGAATGGATGTTGTTCGTGTCAATGGGAAGAATTTTTTCTATGTAGCTTATGGGGCGGCGGGTGTCATCAAGATAGACTGGACAAATCCAGCTGCACCGATGTTGAAGGAACATGCGAATACAGTAGGCTATGCAAGTGATGTGGTTGTGATAAATGGCCGTGTGTATGTGGCGGATAGCGGTGGTGGTCTTACACTACTAAAATAGAGTTTCTAAGCCTTTCCATTTTTTTAACTAGGGTACCAACTTCTTTGAAAGGTACCTTGGTCACTCTTTACAATTTTAATCTACAACACGCCGTTACATAATTGCAACGTTTCTTTTCAGGTACATTCAACTTATTCTTTGAAATATTAAATAGTTAATAATCATATTACAATCATGATACACTACGCAAAAAAGGACCCACCTAGATGCAAGACAAATATGTAGGAGATGTCGGGGACTTTGGAAAGTTCCAGCTTTTTCGTTATCTTTTCAACCATACAGAGAGTCCTATGCATGGGAAAGCACTCGCACAGATTTGGTATATGCATGAAGGTGAGGGTGAAAAGAACAATGATGGCAGGCATATTGACTATTTTGAACGTATGATGGGATGTGATAAAGAGCTGGAAGATTCTCTACTAAGTCTTATTATGAGAGATAAACGTGAAGTGAGAGAGTTGGAGTCTCTGAAACTACTTGAAAATGCAAAGTTCTTTTATGAATATGTTCCCAGTTCTTTAGAGGAACGTTATCATTGGTTCAAGAGGGCCCTTACATTTTCACATAAATCGAAGGTAGTTGCTGTTGCACCGGACAATGGTATGGCACTCAAATGCAATAGGGGAGCACAATGTTTTGAGTTTCTTACACTCGAAAAACATTATTCAGACAAAGTGTATCCTCATAAATATGTATTTACAGAGGAAATAAGTCATTTTTACCGATTACCTCACTTGGAAGTGTGTATCGTCTATCAGCACCTGAATCGTTTTTTTGCGCATAATGGGCAGATAGAGTCACTGTTAAGTGAGTTAAGAAAAGAGTATTTGCATGTAATTTCGATAAAGCACAAGCCATACTCACCCCGTGCTTTTTTCTTTATATGCAAATCAGTGGATATTAAAGAGAGTATAGAGAGAAGACTTGATAAGTTTACTATTGAGTTTTCCGAATTTTGGGAACTATTTAGATAGAAAAATTAAGGATTTCAGTCTGTTCTGATGTCTGTGGACAATCTATATCATTCTCTGAAAATGCTGCACAACATGTCCGGTTACGTCCCTCTTTTTTAGCTTTGTAAAGTGCCATATCAGAACGAGAAAATATATCACTAAATGAAGTGTCTGCTGCATTATTTTGGGCGATTCCAATAGAAGTTCGTACCGATACATTATGACCTTCATAGTGAACAATGACATTTTCAACTGCTTGACGGATTTTTTCGGCTAAAAGATAGGCATCTTTTTTATCTATTTGAGACAGAAGTATCGCAAATTCTTCACCTCCTATACGGGAAAATATGTCACTTTTTCTTAATAGGTTTTTGACAGTTTGAACAAAACATATCAATAATTGATCACCTGTCTGATGACCGTATGTATCATTGACCTTTTTAAAATGATCCAAGTCCAGTAAAAGAAGTGTTAAACTCAAATGATCCTGCTGAGCTGTTTTAAAATAGTGTTCGGAAATTTGATTGAACATACGTCTATTCATAATACCTGTCAGGTAATCTGTAGAAGCCAATACACTTAAACTGCTGTTTTGCTGTTTTAAACTGGTTTCATAATTGATGATTTTATTGGTATATATAAAGGATAAAAAGCTTCCTATGATCAGCCCCAAAATAGCTGAATGAATAGCTACATCTGATAGATGCAGATCAATAGTGAAATTGGTGATCAGTATAATCGCTATAGAAGATAGTGTATAGAGTAGTCCACTTATTTTTCCATTGATCATATAGGCAACAAAGATCAATAGGTAGAACCATATGATCCTAAACTCATCTTGTGGTACAAAAATAAGTGCTGATGTAAATGTGATCAATGAGATAACAAGTAGAGCGTGTGATGCAGCTGTGTCATTTTGTTTGGAGAGTCTGAGAAAGAATATAAGCATCAATGTCAGTAAACTATACATATAATTTACATTGGTATGAATAGGGCCTATGTCATTCATACCTAAGTCACTAAGTAAAGCAAAAAGAAGAGAAAAAAAAGCGACAATGATCAAAATAGAATTCAGCATTTTAAATTTAAACTGTAGAAGGTTTTCCTCAGCTGTAAACTTAAAACCACTTTGTAAAAAATTGTTCATATTCATGTTTTTGCCTCTCCCTTATCAAATAATAGCATATTTCCATAAGAATTCTCTACAAAGGATAAGAGATAGATGAGGTATATGCGTATACATAGAAATAAAATAGAATCCATTAACCTTATTAGACTAAGATATGTAAAAGGATTTTTAATGCATAAACAAAACTTTATCACTTTGACACTTATTATTTCAGGTTTGGCCTTGAATCCAGTGATGGCAAATGCAGTGTTCACGACAGTCTCATATAACCAAAGTATAAATGATTCTGTCTCATCGAGTGTTTCTTCATTATTATATAGTAGAGGATTAGATGAAGATGCAGCAGATAAGATCTCTGAAAACCTCATTAGTAAAGAAAATGATGATTTACTTGAAGGACTGATACAAGATCTTGAAAGGGAAAATATTGTCAGTAGAAAAGAAGTTTTAGAGTATTTAACTACAAAAGCACTATATAAAGAAAATGTGAATTTTCATTCTTATGATCATCTAGTAGGTATGGTTTCAAAGATCAAACAAAGATCCTTAGAGAGTAAGACATTTGAACAACTTCAAAAGATTGCTCAAAACAACAAAGAGTTATTTGTGTAGAGATACACAAATAATATAGATTCTGGAGTAATAATATAGTTTGGTTAACATAATATAAATTCTATTAAAAAAGAAACTCTCTTCTCTTTCATAAATCAGTGCAAAGGTTTTACGGTATCTAAAAAAGTTATTTTTACCAATAAGACCCAATATTTAATATTCGTGTACTATTTCTCATTTTGTACTTTATTGTTCAACCGTGCAAATTGAATTTAGATCCAAATTGCATTACTCTTATAAAATTGTATCCGAACTGATTTTATTAACAAAAAGAAAATTTATTACTCCATCGCTTTTTCATAAAACCACATTTTTACAAAATCAAAATTTTTCAGTAATGAGAATATAAAAACTATTGTATGGAAAATCAATCATAAGATGTAACAACAAACATCTAAAACCACAGGTTAAGTTGATGAGGTGCAAAAGATGAGCCTATTGTAATATTTATAAATATTACAATAGGCCCCCTACTTTATTTCATTTCTGTATAGATATAAGGAATACATTGATCCTTCGCAAAGCACGCTGTACCAGTAAGTAGATTGGTTTTATATGAACAAGTGTTCTTATGAATGTGAATCAAAAAGAAAATAAATGAACGATTGTTCTTATTTAGTTCTAAGATAAAAATTATAAATGAACAGTTGTTCTTTTAATTGAAATATAATTACTTGACAAATGAACAAATGTTCACTACAATATCACTAAAGGAGCCACAATGAACGAGCATAGCGTTAGTTCTTCCCCTACTAAAGGAAGTAAAACCAAAGATAAAATACTCAAAATTTCCCTGAAACTCTTTTCAACTAAAGGCTATAAGGCTACAACGGTTAGAGACATAGCGGGTGCTATGGATATGAAACAAAGTGCACTGTATAACCACTTTAAGAACAAGGATGAGATCCTTGAAACACTCGTAAGTGAACTTACCTCTTCTGCGATAGTCACTATATTTAGCGATAAAGAGGCCTCAGAGCTTCATAAACAAGGAAAGTCTCTCTTAATGTCTATTGCCACTACTTTTAAGCTTATAGGCTTTGACGGGCAAAATGAGGCGCTTTTAAAGTTATTGATGCAGGAGATCTATAGAAATGAGCGGATCAGGGAGATATACAACGAGTATTTCTACCAGGAGAACGTTAAAAAGCTCTCAAGCCTCTTCTTTATGATGATGCAAGATGAGATGATCAAGTCCTCAGACCCTCTTTTATTGGCAAATGAGTTCTTTTCTCCCCTGTTTTTCTATCAAATGCAGGTTTCTTTGCTAAAATTAGATAAAAAATCGACCTCTTCTGTTGTTTCGATGTTTGAGAAACATGTAGATTTCTTCTGGGATAATATAAAACTGGAAAAACAAGAGACGCTTTTTTAGGAATATACTAAATAATATTAAGGAATATCATGGAAAATAAAGTAGATCTTTTTGCTAAAAAATCAAAATCGTGGGATATGAACAGCAAACGTGTGCAGAATGCAAAAGGGATAGCGGAATTAATAGTAGATAATATAAAACTGAACAAGTCTATGGAATTGATGGATTTTGGTGCGGGTACCGGTCTTTTGAGCTACTTTGTCGCACCCTATGTAGAGAAAATTGTAGCGGTAGACAACTCACCTTCTATGCTTTTGGAATTTCAAAATAAGTGTGGTCAATTCTCGTGTAATACAGAAGTGATAGAGAAAGATCTGAGTACAGATACACTGGAAAGAAAGTTCGATGGTATCATTTCATCCATGACGATCCATCATTTGGAAGATATACCTGCCCTCTTTGCAAAGTTCTATACGATGCTTGATGAGCATGGGTTTATTGCTATTGCTGACCTGGATAGTGAAGATGGTACTTTCCACAGTGATAATGAAGGTGTCTTTCACTATGGTTTTGATCGACATTTGCTTGCTGAGTATGCTCAAGAAGCAGGATTTAAGGATGTGACCTTCAGTTTAGCCAACAAAATAGCTAAGCCACATGCCGAATTTACTGTTTTTTTAATGACAGCGATTAAATAATATTAGAGAATATTAAATGAAATATCTTTGGTTAAGTATCTTTATACCTGTTTTAATATGGTCTGCAGCTTTGCCTAAAGATCCATTTACATGGTTTTTGGAAGTGTTTCCGGTCTTCATAGGTTTGGTCATTTTACTTTTAACCTATAAGAAGTTTCCGTTAACCTCCCTGCTCTACATACTCATATTAATTCATATGATTATTTTGATGGTAGGCGGACACTATACCTATGCAGAAGTCCCTCTTTTTGACTGGATCAAAGAGCTTTTTGACCAAGATCGGAACAATTATGATAAAGTCGG
Source organism: Sulfurovum sp. XGS-02 (assembly GCF_023213175.1). Lineage (GTDB taxonomy): Bacteria > Campylobacterota > Campylobacteria > Campylobacterales > Sulfurovaceae > Sulfurovum. Next base: position 1,030,839 of record NZ_CP093312.1, on the reverse strand, counting down.
TCATTTTGCACAAGGATTTATCCCTGCAATACTAGCCAGGGAGATATTGATACGCAAACATATCGTACAAGGCAGTAAAATATGGCTGAATACCATCATTCTAAGCATTGTTTTGGCATTTTCGGCCTTGTATGAACTGATAGAGTGGTGGGTAGCACTTGCTGTCGGTGAAGATGCTGAAGCTTTCCTGGGAACACAGGGATATATGTGGGATACACAGTCAGATATGGGATATGCACTGTTTGGAGCTGTTGTAGCACTTATCTTGCTTGCAAAGATCCATGATAAACAACTCAACTTGATGATGGAATACTCAAGAGCATGAGAGTTCAGTGCCTTACTCATGCCGGTTACTGTGAGAGCTTCTATCTCTTCTCATAAGGGCGATAGGCTAGAACAACACGCCATTCTTGGTTGTGGAGTCTGACATTCTTCCAAATTGCATTTTTGATGGCCTTATCGTTGGATTCGGGCGCTAAATAGATGTAGCTTCCTTTACCTTCAGGTGTAGCGGCTATCTTTTTACTTAGTTTTAACAGATTTTCGTAGCCCGCATAGATAGGATCACTAAAGAGCATTCTGCCGATCTCACTCTTGTCCTGGTCGTAGATGATCATACCATCTGGCTGCATGATCCAGAGTTCATAGTCATCCGGGATGGTGGTTTTTTTCAGCAGGGAGTCGACCAGAAGTTCGGGACGGATCAGCAGGTTGACAGAACCTGAGAATACTTTCTGGCTGTCAAATAGCGGACGAGCTATGACCACTGCCGTAAAATGTTCGACTGCCGTAAATCCACTGCTGAGCAATGGTGTAGGTTTTTGCAGCATCGCCTTTACATGATCCTGAGAGCTAATGTCCGTATTCTCGAAGTTCTTGTATTCTGATGGTACAACCTGGTGCATCACACCCTTTGCATCAACAAAAGAGGCTTCGACAATATCGGAATTCTCATCAAGAATGGCGTTAAGAAGTTTTCTGACCTCACTCTCATTTTTGACATCTACCCTGCTTTTTGTAATCAATGCCGCCAGTGATTCGTCAATATGGTTCAAACGGCTTTGCAGATCGGGCACAAAGCTATCAAGCGAAAGTTTCAGCTGTGGCGGAGTCGCTGCTTTTGAGCCCTCTTTTTTGGCAAGGAACATCCACCAATCCATATTTGACAGTTTCTGGTAATATCCGTGACGGAGGCTATCGAGTTGATACTGTACGGGACCACTTTGCATTTTTAAGGCTTCTGAGACAGCATCATGCAGAGATTCACTTCCTTGTTTGAGAGCATTCATAAAGATGAAATCACTGTCGTTGTCAAGCATCACCATGCCCTCGGAGTTTAAGACAAACCAAGTGTACTCATCTGGCAGGGCAAATTCACGATTGAGTTTATCATGCAGTTCGTCCAGGAAGACCGAAGCGCCGAGTGCACCGATCACCTTGCCATCCGTCGCTATGATGGGCGCAGCCATCAGAACTGATTTCTTTCCGGAAGATCGGCTGTAGATAGGAAAACCCATCACTAGGGTACCGGCAAAGAGCGATTTGAAATACCCCCTGTTGCTCAGATTTAGGTTGGTGTAATCGAGTGTTACAGAGTAATAGTTGCCATCAGGAAGAGCATAGAAATAGACTCCAGGTGTAAGCCCTTTGAGCTGTTTCAGGTAGCGTTTGATCCCTTTCCAGTCGCCTTTTTTAGCTTCCGGAGTAGAGGTGATCAGTTCAAGGGATGTCAGCGTATTCATCAACACAGTATCGAGATAGTTCGATGCCGCGTTGAGTGTGGTCTTAGGAACTGCTGCTTGCTGGTTTTGAACAGCCTCTGCTGCCCACGCTGAATTTGCAAAGATGAAAATAAACAGTGCTGAAATGACATTTTTCATTTTTTTCTCCTTCATTCACACATCATTTTCCAATAACACAGCTTTCACGGCGTGCACCTTATTTGGTAGAAACAGACATTAACAATGTAATGTATACTCATTTATTCTATCATATTTTTTAATGACTGGCGTGAAATAATATAAGATGTAGGAGAAACTTGAGGGGATAGAGTAAATCCCCTCTTATAGTTGATTTAGCGTTTTTTGATCTCTGAAACGATAACACCTCTAAATGCACCTAAAGTGTAGTGGCTGGCATTCTCGTCAGGATAGGATTCCTGTATCAATGCTTGTATCTCAGGAGAGATGTTCTCACCGTGACACTTTAGACATGCTGCTTCTACTATCAATGGTTTATAGTAGCGTGTAGTTTCCTTGGTGTTCACTTTTCTGATCATCGTAGCTGTAGCTGTTTTATTTTTGATCGAATCCTCGATCTCCTTCATCACCTCTATATCTTTAATATCAGGCTTATTTATGCTGTTTCTCGTCCTAAGAGAAGTTCTTCTTACTTTTGCATGATCCGGAAGTTGTGCATTGACCTCATTGGTAATAAGCTGTGCTTTTGCTGTACAAAAACCTATAGCGCTGAAACCGCTTGGATCGGCTTGAAGTTGTGCTTTGAGTTGACTTTTCAGTGAACCGCCAAGCATCTTGATATACTTGATACCCTCTTGTGTTTCATTGAGATGTGTCGGTGACGCATATATGCTTGCTGTACAGAGTAAAGATGCCATAACTAGTTGGAGTTTCATAGAGATGCCTTTTCGTTTGGAATTTATCTAAATTCTACTCAAATAATCTTTGTAGCAGTTAAAAAAATGTATTGCTTTCCTGTAAGTGTGACCCTGAATTTCTTCTGCTGCAAATATTTCTTACAAAAAATGACATCATTAAAAAGCAGTGACATTTCACTCATGGTATAATTGGGCGCTTTGGCTCCATAGATCATCTCTCCCCCTATCCATCTACTGTTTGGAAAACCTAAAATGATAGCCGCATCTTTTTCTAGATAGTTTTGCACCAATGACATAAAAAAAGGCTTGAAGTTGATACTAGGGCTTTGAAGGGTACCTATGCTTACAAGCAGATCGAATTTCCCCAGATTTAAACGCTCCAAGTCGTTGATATCGTGTGCATAAAATGTTACATTCTCTTCGGGAAAAGAGCTCTTCGCACAGCTGATGGCAGATGTTGAATGGTCAATGCCTACAAGCTTCATTTTTTCATAGGTATGTGTATCCAAACTATTTTTGATGACGTTGAACTCATCACCTGTATTGATACCGAGGTTCAAGATCGATCTTCTTTGACTGAGCTTGGCATTTTGCAGCGCTTGCGTGTAGTAGTACAGAAATGCCGGTTCTTCCATTTTGTGTATCTGTGAAAAATGGGAGTCCACACCGTATTTTTCTTCTTTGGAACTTGAGGATGCTATATGAAAAGAGCTTTGTGTCTCTAGCTTTTTGAAATGGAGTTTTACCAGAGGATAGGTACTTTTTTCAGGGGTCATCATTTTGCACATTAAAAGTTCTGACAGATCTGTCCATGCTTTATAGCCCCGGTAAATGTAGCTCTCCCCTGCTATCTCTAATATTTCTCCGGCATACCCTTCCCCAATATCAGGATCAACTGTTTCAAAACTGAAGGTTTCACCGGCTTCACACCCCTTGGCCTTGACACTAAGTGTTGTGATGATATCCTGCATCGACAGGGTAGTAAATATCAAAAGGATACTCCCTTGTTCATATAATATTATTTAGTATTACACAGCTATTCGCTCTATTATGAAGTATTTTATCATAGATGTTTAAAAGGTGAGATTGTTTGTATTGTATTCTATGACCCATTTCCACAAAATGTGGGAATGGGTTAGACAACACTACGGATAGTCTTGTCTTTTCATTAACTCTAGACTGTTCATTATGACCTTGTTGCTTAGTATGATATCTTAGCCAAAAGTGACACAGGCTTTAGTATGATGTATCGTTTTATGTAAAAGAAACTCTTTTCTACTGATAGATCCATCGTTATCGGCATCTATCTCTTCAAATGAATGGGCTTCTCCTGCATTTTTCAGCATCCGGCCTTCTGCAGCCCTCTGTTTCATACGAACTGTACGCGCTTCTTCCAATTCACTTTGGGTAATCTTGCCATCACTATTTAGATCAAAATCGGAAAACCTAGGTTGATCTATAGCCCATGCACCCGAAGCAAACAATGCTATGATTATTAGTTTTTTCATGGTTTTTCCTTAGATATTGGATTTATTTCCTAATTATCAGAAATTATCCTACTTTATCGACAAAGTGTGTAAAGTATGTGTATTATAAAAAATAAAGTTGATAAGAGGTCAAGAAAAGATTGAATGTGCTCATTCGTGATAGGTCATACGTTTATCTGGTATTCCAATCATAGTGTAGAATACCAGCTGTATGACTTTAAAGAAGTATCGGTGTTTAGGAACTAGGGACAGTTTCCTGATGGACAATTTCCTTTATTCTTCATTCTCTCAGTTTGGTGTACACGGAACTCCTCTTGGCTTATAACCCCATCATTATTGGTATCGATCTCTGCAAAGCTGGATGCATTTCTCATCATGCCTTTACCCTGCCCCATACCGGTACTTGGACACTTTCCTACACATTTTTTCATCTGTTCCATTTGATGGAGACGAAACTCTTCTTGGTTCAATGATCCGTCTTTGTTTTTATCCATATCTGCAAATGCCGGGGCATTTCCTGCATTTCTTAACATTTTGCCCTCTTTGGCCTTCTGGCCCATACGTTTTGACCGTGCTTCTTCCAATTCACTTTGGGTGATCTTGCCGTCACTGTTAAGGTCATACTCTTCAAAAGTGGGCTGCATACGTGTACAATAGTTACCTTTACCCATTTTGCCCATACCCATTCCCATGCCTTTTTTTGTCTGCATGTATTGTTGTCTTTCTTCCGGGGTCATACTCTGCATACGTTTTTGCATCTCTTCTCTAAAAGCAGGACGATCATCCACAGGTACACTCCCACGCATCTTCATCATCTCTTCTGTACTCATATGGGAAAAATCTGCAGCCCATGCTGCTGAAGCCAATAGTCCTATCATTAATATATTTTTCATTATTTTTTCCTTTCATCCCGTAAATCGGTTCTTTTCTATTAGAATAGAGCATTATTGTACACTATTTTCTGTGTATTATATGTGAAATTGGTGAGGGATTTATGTGATATTTTGTTATGATGTTGATTATTTTATAAGGAATCTTCAGTGTCAAAGTACGATCTCATAGTAGTGGGTTCCGGGGCAGCGGGTATGATGGCTGCCATTACTGCTGCACGTGCAGGCAAGTCTGTACTTCTTCTCGAAAAACTCTCCAAGATAGGCGCAAAATTGAAAGCGACAGGCGGCGGACGCTGCAATCTGACCAACACACTTTCAAATGAAGATTTCATGGCACGTTTTGGTCGTGATGGACGTTTTATGACCCCTGCTCTGGATGCTTTGGACCATAAAGCACTGATGGCATTTTTCAAAGAGATCGGTGTGGAGAGTCATGCTCCCGATGGATACAGAGTCTTCCCTGTCACCCATAGCTCTTCAACCATCATTCATGCAATGGAACAGGAGATGCAGCACCTTGGTGTTAAAGTGTTGTGTTCACAAAAGGTTGAAATATTAGAGCATGATGGCCAGAAAGTGACAGGAGTCAAAACAGTGACGGATACTTTTAAGGGTGACCACGTTGTGATCGCTACTGGCGGGTTGGGGTATCCCGTATTGGGTGCTGAGGGAGACGGCTATCCTATGGCAGAGTCTGTAGGACATAAGGTAACTGACCTCTACCCTGCTATGATGCCGCTTAAGACCAAAGAGACCTGGGTCGAGAACTGCAGGGCAGATACCATAGCAAAGGTCGCTATGCACGTTGATATGAAAAAATATAAAAAACTCTCTGCCAAAGGGGATCTTATCTTTACCAAAGGTGGTATACGCGGTCCTGTGGTCCTTGATTTCTCCAGAGAGATCACTCCACTTTTGAGTAAATTTGATGAAGTACCTATACTCGCAAACTTTACAAAAGGGATGAATGAAGAGCAGATCCGTGACCATTTCAAGCAGGAACTGACCAAAAATCCTCACCGTAACACACTCCAACTGCTTCAAACCCTCCTTCCTGAGTCTGTAAGTTTGGAACTCTGCAAACTTGCAGAAGTTGATCCTGCTCTGGCTTTGGGTAAACAGGCAGGGTCGGCACGAGATAAACTCATCAGACTTCTGGCATGGACACCACTTACTATAAATGGACATGATGGTTTTAAAATGGCGATGATCACACGTGGAGGCATCCATCTCAAAGAGATCGATCCGTATACCATGGAAAGTAAGAAAATAAAGGGACTCTATTTCTGCGGGGAGATCATGAATCTTGATGGTCCCTGCGGCGGATATAATCTACAATGGTCATTTGCCAGTGGATATTTGGCAGGTATGTTAAAATCATAGAACATGAAAATGTTTCAATGTGTAAGCCTCTCCAAGAAGAAAATAGAAAACCTTATAAATTTATATATCTCTTCACACTAGTTTCACACTTCTATTTTATACTTCAACAGTCATTCAATCAGCAGGTTCTAAATCTTCTGATTAGATGGATATATAAAATAAAAACAAAAACAAAGGATTAACATGAAAAAATTAACAGCAATCGTACTTTTAACAATCGGTTTAGCATCAAGTGCCATGGCACATCACCCTGCACCAGTAGATCAAGCAGGATCAGGTATACCAGATAATTCTGGACACTGGGATGCATATCTTGGTGGTTCATTTTAATATATTTTGAATAAAAAAAAGCAAGGCGTATCCTAAAACTAGGGTATGCCTTTTTTATTTTCTCTTAGTCTACATAAATATATAACTTCACACTTATCTGCTAACCGTTATTGTTTAATGGGCTTCCAGTATAGGTTGTATCATTCTTGCTTTGCTTGGTGCTAAAGTGTAAAGGTGCCACATTAATAGATTATATGTAAAAAATGAAAACGTTATAATCTAACATAGTTTATAACGTTTCTCGATGTAGCGACGTTTGTAAGGTATAATATTTCACCCCCCCTTCAACAGAAAACCTTATAAAATGTTCTAAAATGGGATGTTGTATGATAAAAATCGTATAGTGTAAGTTCCAATAAAAGTGTATACTTCCAACATGAAATTAAGAGTAGGTACCTTTAACCTTTATCAGTTTGTAGAGCCGCCCTATTCGTGCTACACACGAAAAGGCAAATACAACCAAAGACAGTGGCTTGAAAAAACGTTGTGGATAAAAAAGCAAATACTTCGTATGGATTGTGACATCATAGGGTTTCAAGAGGTCTTTTCTAAAAAGGCTTTAGAAACACTTGTAAAAGAGTTGGGTTATACGTATTTTGCAACCGTTGATGATGCAAAGCTGAGTCAGACAACACCAAATAAATACACAACTACCACCGTTGCCATAGCCTCCAAATACCCTATAGCAAACATACAAGGTGTCGATGTCCATGCTTCCAGCCTTGAGAAGCACCATTTTAAAGATATTTTTACATTTTCCAGAGTCCCTATAAAAGCAATGATCGCATTACCAAACGGGAAAGAGCTTTTGGTCTACGTATGCCATCTGAAATCAAACAGGTTAAACGCGTTCGAATATGTGTTTAAAAAAGAGGACACCTTGGCACAGAAAAAAGAGCGTGTCTTTAAACTATTGGAAGAAAAGAAGTCTAAAGCCCTAAGGCAAAGATTGTGTGAGGCATCTTCACTGTTCTATGACATTCAAAGTTCACGACACACACCTGTTGTACTTATGTGTGACCTGAACGATAAAGAGTATTCTCTCACCATAGATGCACTCACCAATCCGATATACCATGATGATACAAATGAGGATTCACCTCTTTTATATGATGCAAGTTACCAGTACAAAGAGAAGGTACACAACCCTCACCCGGAAGAAAAAAAGCCGAAAAGAACACCTACAAGTTATTTTAAAAGTAAGGGGAATGTACTTGATTATATTTTTATTTCAGAGCATTTTACCAAGGAGAACAGGCACAAGGCAGGAACAGTGTCCAACTACCAGGTTTTAGATGCGCACTTACAAACACATAAAGATGGTTCTAGCATCCAAAGCGATCATGCACAAGTGGTGAGTGAGTTGACTTTGGATATATAAGTCTATAGATGTCTATTTAAAGTATCGATATAGTGGTCGATATACTTCTCTTTCTCTTTACGTCTATACTGCATGATCCATCTTGGGTGGGGCACCACCTCTATACTTTCAAAACAGTGGTGCTTTTTGTTAAAGGCTTCAAGATACTTGAGGTTTTTGCCAGTTCCAACGCAGATGATCTTTGGTTTGGCCTGAGGAATGGAGATTTGCTGTAAAAGTGTTTGTGTGATGTAAGGCGCCAGACTTGTCTGGGTCTCTTTGTCATCATAGTAGTTATAGTTCTTCCCCTCTTTGAGCAGACCAAGAGGCATCGTGGTGGTAAAAAAGAAATCACCATAGAACTTCTCCACACCGCCATAGGCTTCCATCACTTCGAACATAAAAGCTGCACTCAGTTCTATACGTTTATCAAAACTGTTTGCTATGCCGCATACATGCTCTAAATGATAGGCATCACTGAACCCTACTCCCGTCACACCTGAGCCCAGTCTGCCCGGGTTGATCCCTACAAGATAAGTACGCGGATTTGTATCGTTGTAGTATTTGTTAAAAAAGGTCTTCATCATCTCTCTAGTCTGCGGGTTATCGAAAGGATAGATCACCTCTACCCCTTTGGGAAGGGAGGGTTCTTTTGATAAGGTAAAATAAAAATCCAGTATATGTTCTGCAAATGTCATAATCAATCTCTCTTATTCGGTATCATATTATATTATATTATAAGACTTTTGGATATCAAAGCCTCAATAGGAAAAGAGTTAAATTAGACATTCCAGACTATTATGGTACTATTCGGCAATTTCTTATAAAGGGACTTTCTTGTTTAATCTTCAAAATTATTCTACACAAAATATTAAAAATGATATTCTCTCGGGTGCATTGGTCGCTGTTGCTCTTGTCCCTGAAGCGATAGCATTTTCATTTATTGCAGGTGTCTCTCCCGTGGTCGGGCTTTACGGGGCATTTATCATCGGGCTTATTACTGCGCTTCTTGGGGGTAAACCCGGGATGATCTCCGGTGCTACAGGATCCGTGGCAGTAGTATTTGTAGGGCTGGGCCTCTCTGTAAAGTCTATGTACCCGGATCTAGATACCGAAGCTTTTAGTATGATGGTATTGCACTATATTCTTCTGACTTCCATTATAGCAGGACTGATACAGATAGCGATAGGTGTACTCAAAATGGGTAAGTTTATCCGTCTTGTGCCGCAACCTGCCCTCTTTGGTTTTGTGAATGGTCTTGCTATTGTCATAGCCATGGCACAGCTTCCTTTCCTAGCACCCCAAAATATGGACCAGTACAGTAGCTGGATAGAGATCATCTCCGCGAGTTTCACTGAAAACTATGTAATGTATATCATTGTAGCTGTCACCATGTTAACCATGCACTTCTTACCAAAGTTCAGTAAAGCGGTTCCTGCAGGACTTGTAGCGATCGTTGTACTGACACTGATCACGTACTTCATGCATATCGATACCAAAACGGTTGGTAATCTTGCAGACCTATCAAATGTCTCTATGCCTTCATTTGTCATGCCTCTGAACGAACTATTTACATGGACATCCATGTCGGTGATCCTGCCAACCGCACTGATCGTTGCACTGGTCGGGCTTATAGAGTCTCTACTGACACTCTCTGTACTGGATGAGATGGGTGGAGAACGCGGTTCTGGAAACAAAGAGTGTATCGCCCTTGGTATCGGGAACTCTACTTCGGGACTCTTTGGCGGTATGGCAGGGTGTGCGATGATAGGCCAATCGGTCATCAACTTTACCTCCGGCGGATTGGGTCGTCTTTCCTCTTTCACTGCAGCGGTACTGCTTATCATTCTTGTGGTGAGTTTTTCGCATATTATCGCTGTCATTCCTATAGCGGTACTTGTGGGTATCATGTTCATGGTAAGTATCGGTACTTTTGAGTTCTCTTCAGTTAAACGTCTTAAACATATGCCTCGTTCAGATGCATTTGTGCTCATCGTTGTTACTATCATCACTGTACTTGAAGACCTTGCCGTGGCAGTGATCGCAGGTATCATCATCTCTGCCCTGGTATTTGCCTGGGAACATGCTAAGATCTTTGCACGTACTTCTACCGATGAAGAAGGAAGAAAGATCTACACGCTTGAGGGACCACTCTTTTTTGCTTCGGTCACTTCGTTTAATGAACAGTTTGATGTAGATAATGATCCAGACGTCGTTGTCATAGACTTTAAGGATGCTAGAGTCATGGACAGCTCTGGTGCAGAAGCTATCGATGCATTGACAGATAAATATAAACAAGCGGGTAAAAAACTTACTCTCAGACATCTCTCTAAAGACTGTAAAAAAATGTTAAAAATTGCAGGTCCTTTCTGTACTTATGAGGAAGATGACCCTACATATAAAGTCGCGGCCAATGTATAAATAATCTTACTATATGCCAGCATTTTACATCTCCAATAGGTAGAAAATGCTGGATCTATTTTCTTTCGTTACACACTCTTTCCATACTCTATATACTACTATTATTTCTATGACTCTAGTGTTGACTAAAGGAAAAGGATGTTTTATAAATACTGTCTATTTGTATTGATGATCAGCTCTCTTCTCTGGGGAGAAGAGATAGGTTTGGAGTATAAAGGTATAACAGTAAAATCCATAGATGCAAAAGGGAATAGTGTCCATACTGTTGTAAAACGGGATATTCCAAAAGAGTGCGAAAGCATACCTATTACCAATACGATGCTGTGGACAGGAAACTATGCCAATCCCAAGGTACCCGAAACATGTAAATCTACTTTTGTAAATACTGTTGGCGGTCATATATACCCTATGTATCTGGATACAGAGATCAATACCTACGGAGAACTGGAGGTTTTGGCCTTTATCAAACAGATGCAGACAGATGATTCTATGATGCTCATAGATGTATGTAAAGAAGATTTCTATCATTACCGGACCATCCCCGGTGCGGTCAATATGCCTTTTAATCACTTTAAAGATCCAACAAACCATGTGTTTGAATTTGAACAGCATATGAGGGACCTAGGCGTTTCTGTGAATGAAGAAGATGATAGTCTGGATTTTACACATGCCAAAACGATCACCATATTTTGTAATGGACCCTGGTGCAGTCTGTCTGTAACAGCGATCCTGTCGCTACTTGATATAGGATATCCTGCAGAGAAGATAAACTGGTACCGCGGAGGTATACAGGAGTGGTTGGCAGCAGGGTTGACCGCTACAAGAAAATGATTTTCTAACACCCTACTCTCACGTATCATTACACACACTTTCTACACTTATTATGTTATGGTCATGCAAAAAAGGATGCATGATGTTTTATAAAACGACAATACTCTCACTGCTATTGACTTCCTCTATTATAGCCGGAAATCATGGCTTTGAATATGAGGGGGTTGCTGTAAAAACTGTGGATACGAACGGTAAGATAAAACAGGTTGTTGTAAAACGTGATATTCCTAAAGAGTGTACAAAAGTACCTATTAGCAATACGATGTTATGGACTGGAAACTATGCCAATGCAAAAGTACCTGACGCATGTAAATCCACTTATGTCAGTACCAAAGGCAAACTTCTCCCTATGCATTTACATGAAGATATCGATACCTATGGAGAACTTGAAGTTTTAGCCTTTATAAAAGAGATGCAAGAGAATGACTCAATGATGCTTGTAGACGGACGTAAAGAGGAGTGGTATCATTATCGTACCATTCCGGGGGCAGTCAATATGCCTTTTCATCACTTCAAAGAACGTCAAAGTTATGAATTCGAATTTGAGCATGAAATACAGAGATTAGGTGTAAAGATCAATGAAGATGATACATTTGATTTTACTAAAGCAAAAACTCTGACAGTATTTTGTAATGGCCCATGGTGCAGTCAATCAGTGGCATTGATTATAGCCCTTCTTGATATTGGGTATCCCGCTGAGAAGATCAAGTGGTACCGTGGAGGCATGCAGACATGGCTGGCTGCAGGTATGACCTCCACAAGGGAGTAGACAGCTTTAAAGAAAGAACATTCCTGCAATAAGAAACAAAAAGGGTAGAAGTGCTAACAAAAAGATCTTTTTTTGACTTTTAACTGTTTTAAATATACCCCAGAAAAACAGGAACACACTTAAGACAAAAAGTATGAGAATAATACTGTTCGTCATGTTTATTGATCTAACTCTTCTTTCCCCAGTTTATCAACCATCTTGATACTCTCTAAGGCATTATTGAGTATCTTCTTGGTGGATGTTAGAGGTTTCATATGGAGATTTGTCTGTTTTTTATCGAGACTTTCATCCATGAGTACATCCATGACCTCTTTTTCAAGTTCTTTGATGATCTCATTGATCTTATTTTCTATAAATTCTACATTCATATTATTTAGTATTTTCCTATTTTGCTTTAGGTCTGAAGATTTTTATGACTTCCTCGTTTGCTTCCATAAAGGAGCCCCCGATAAGGTCTATACAGTATGGTACAGCAGGGAAAACAGCATCCAGACATTCACGAATAGACTTTGGTTTTCCTGGTAGATTGATGATGAGTGACCCGTTACAGATACCCGCTGTCTGACGTGAAAGTATCGCTGTTGGGACATACTGTAAGCTTACAGCTCTCATCTGTTCTCCAAAACCCGGAAGCAGCTTCTGGCATACATTTTCAGTCGCTTCAGTGGTTACATCTCTGGGTGCCGGTCCAGTACCTCCGGTGGTAACGATAAGGTCACACTTTTCATCACGTGAAAGCTGTATCAGTGTTGTTTCTATCAGGCTCTGTTCATCGGGTATACATCTGTATTCATACTCACATTCATTGAGCAGGTACTCTTTCATTGTATCCATAATAGCTACACCTGAGATATCTTCATAGATACCTTTTGAAGCTCTATCGCTTGTGGTGACAACACCTATTTTTATCTTATCCATATACTATCCTATTGTTTTATTACGCAGATTATAGCAAAACTCTTTTAATAGAGTTTTTGGTATCCCGTTTAGCACTATTCGATCTTCATCAAGAGGTTATCCAAGTATGTAGTACTTAGGAACCGTTTGAAATATCCTAGAAGATATGTGGCTTTTGTAATATAGTAGCGGGGCTTTGGCCGATCGGCTAAAATGATCTTATGGACTACCGCTGCGACAGAGTCAGCACCCTCTTTGAAGGGTACTTTCTTTTGTGTTCTCTCTTTAAGACTCTGAAGGTACTTCTCTTTGAACACAGAGTGTTCTATATCGACATTTGCTTCAAGTTTTTCTACGGCTGTTTGTCTGAAATGACTTATTATAGGCCCGGTATTAAGAAGTACAGGGTAAATGTCTGTATCTTTAAGTTCCAGTCTAAGCGTATCAGTAAGTCCCTCTATGGCATATTTGCTTGCATTATAGGCCCCACGTCCGAACAGAGAGATGATTCCGAGCACAGAACTGTGCTGAATGATCTTTCCATACCCCTGCTCTCTCATCACGGGTATGATCTGTCTTGTACATTCATGCAATCCAAACACATTGGTTTCAAACTGTTCACGCAGTACAGGAATCGTAATGTCTTCTACAGCCCCAGGCTGCCCGTAGCCTGCATTGTTGAACCAGACATCTATCTTGCCGTCAATTTCGAGTACTTTGTTGATCACTGCTGTTATCTCATCAGGGTGTCTTACATCCAGCTGCATGGCATGTTCAAAACCCAGTGCTTTTAACATCTCTACATCTTTCGGGTCTCTTGCCGTAGGATAGACCTTAATAAATTTGTCTTTGAGATACTTTGCAGTTTCAAGTCCGATACCTGTACTGCATCCTGTAATGACGATGTTGTCCACTATGTTATCCTTCTATATATTTTTCGAGTATTACTGTATCGACATCTTTACCCCGTATGTGCTCTTTGGCAAACTCCACGATCATCCCGTGAAAACGTGCGTAGAGCGTATGCAGTGTCACTTCGCTGCTATACATTCGGGTTATTTTATCAAAGTTTGCTTCGATCCCCTCTTGCATCCATTCCTGCAGCTCCATATAGCTCTCAAAATGGTAGCCACATGCATCAAGAAGTCTGGCTGTATAGCTGTCGACAACAAAGACCTCTCGTCCACATCCATAGCAAAGGATGGAATCCGCACTCTCCATCCCAATCCCTTTTTGTTCAAGCAGCCACTCTCTGGTCACTTCATTTTGAAACCTTTCAAAGGTATGAAAGTCACTGAGAATATTTTGACAAAGCAGTTGAAGCCTCTTGGATTTGGTATTGTAAAAACCACTGGGTTTGATACGTGTGGCGATCTGCTCGACATGGGCTTGACTTAATGCCTCCATTGAGATCAACCCACCCTCTTTTAAATTGGCCAAAGACGCTTCTACTTTCTCCCATTTTGTCTGCTGGGTCAGGATCGCACCGATGATGACTTCAAAGGTACCACTGTGCGGCCACCAGAGTGGATCTCTAGCTGTTTTGAGATAGCCCATATTTTTAAGGGCACGCAGCAGATCGTAACTACTTTGCAAAAGAAACCTTTATCTCTTTGTATTGTGCTGTCGGAGATACTCTTTCAAGATAGCACTATGGTCAAAGACCAGTTGATCTATCGGTATCTCTTCCAATGCAAAAACTTTTGCTGTTTTCGCATCATCCCCGCCTTTGGGCTGCCCCTGGGCCTGTGCTACAAACACAACGCTCGCCGTATGAAACCTCGGATCACGCTTCGGATCAGAATAGACACCAAGCAGTCTGCTTATCTCTACCTCCAGGTTTGTCTCCTCTTGCATCTCCCTTACCAAAGCCTCTTCCACACGCTCACCCACATCCACAAAACCGCCAGGCAGTGCCAGGCCTTTAGGCTCATTTTTACGCTCGATAAGTACGATACCCTTGAATCTCTCTTCTTCATACAACTCGATGATGCCGTCTGTGGTAAGGTAAGGTGTCTTGGGTGTAAAAGGCATGAAGTCTCTCCTTTGTATCATCTATGTCTATAGAAAAGCTTTATAAAGTTTTACCCACTTCATCCGTTAAGTGAGAATAGTTAGGAGCATTTTAACTAAAAATGTCTATAAATCCACTATTTTTACTGTGCCGAAACAATGAAGTCACATAATGATCTGCTGTGTGACAGCTCGATGGAGAAATGAAATTATGATATAATTGATTAGCTTGTAGTAAAAGAAAGTAGGTATCAAAACGCTACGATCTGCATGGTTACTTTTTACCGTGGGTATCGGGTGTCTATCTCTTTCAGGTTTTCATGTATTCAAGGGATCGGTATTTGAACTATGACAGAATATATACTCCTCACATTGGCACTTGTCAGCTTTTTTGGTATATTGAGCCAGTGGCTCTCTTGGTACATTAAACTGCCATCGATCATTTTTCTGCTTCTCTTTGGTATAGTGATTGGACCGGTGGCAGGCTTGTTTGATCCCGATACAGTGTTGGGTGAACTTCTTTTTCCTTTTGTCTCGATGGGGGTTGCTGTTATCCTGTTCGAAGGTGGATTGACACTTCGTTTTCATGAGATCAAAGGTTTGACCAGACCACTTTACATGCTTCTGACACTTGGTTTGTTAGTCACATGGACCATAGTTGCTCTAGCCACACACTTATTGGTAGGACTCTCCTGGGAACTCTCTATACTTTTTGGTGCATTAATGACGGTAACCGGACCAACGGTCATTAAGCCACTGCTGAAAACGGTACGCCCTCATGCTGATATTGCCAACTTCCTCCACTGGGAAGGTGTGATATTGGATGTAGCCGTAGCTATACTGATCGTTCTTGTCTATAAAACGATCACCCTGCAGCATTCCGGAGCGATGATCCCACTTTCTCTGGCTTCCATCATTGCTACGGGTATCATCAATGGTACGGCAGGTGCTTTTCTTCTTTCATTTCTATTACGTCGATACTTTCTCCCACACTTTCTACACCATGTATTTACTTTAACCCTGGTATTGGTGATCTTTGCCCTCTCCAATGCGATAGCGCATGAGTCAGGGTTGTTAGCAGTAACACTCATGGGTATGATATTATCAAATATTAAAAGTGTGGACATAGAAGAGATACTCTTTTTTAAAGAGAGTTTGAGTCTTTTACTTATCTCTGTATTGTTCATCATCCTCTCTGCACGTCTGGACCTTTCAGCTCTGCTTGAGATAGGCTGGTCGGCACTGGGGCTGCTGGGGATCATCCTCTTTGTTGCGCGTCCCCTCTCCGTGATGGTATCAACACTCTTTTCAGACCTTACACTGCGTGCCAGAATTTTCTTGAGCTGGATCGCTCCGAGAGGCATCATCGCTGCTGCGGTTTCTGCACTCTTTGCTATACGTCTGGAGGAATTTGGATATACGGAAGCAAAACTTCTGGTACCACTTACATTCATGGTAATTATTGGTACGATTTTGTTACAGGGGTTGAGCGCAAGACCACTGGCAAAATGGTTGAACCTACAGGAAGCTGAGCCCGAGGGAATGCTTATCCTTGGAGCCAACAGAGTCTCTCGTGAAATCGCCAGGTCACTGAAGGCACAGGGATTTACTGTAAAGTTGGCAGATACGGATTGGGAAAATGTCAACCATGCAAGAATGGAAGGTTTTGATACCTATTACGGACGGGTCATATCCGATCATGCCGACCGTAATATGGAACTGGCAGGTATAGGGGGTCTCTTGGCCATAAGCCCCCATGCTACGCTGAACGCTTTGGCATCTGTGCGGTTCAAGTCTGAGTTTGGTGTCGAAAATATCTATTATCTTCAGAATGCTGAGGGTAAGAAACTTGAGAAGAGCAAAGCATCACACTCTACGATCGTCGGGCGTCAACTTTTTACCGAAGATGTGACATTTACCAAACTCTCATCTCTGCTACACGGTGACGGTGAGATCAAGACAACGACCCTCTCAGAGAAGTTCGATATAGAGGCCTATAAAAAAGCACATGAGAGTAAGGTTATTCCGTTATACTTAATAGATACGGATGGAAAATTACATTTCTTTACCACCGACCATGAGCTCAAGCCAAAAGAAGGATGGAAAATCACAAGTTTGATATACAAGCGTAAGGAAAACAATGAAAAAAGAGATACCCAATAAATTTCAGCAAGGCTTTGTACTCCTGCTTCTCTTTATAGCTCTGATGGGCTTTATCGGGATGATTCATGAATTTTTGATCGCACTGATACTTGCTGCGATCTTTGCAGGGCTGCTTTATCCTTTTTACCGCAAACTCTTTTATCATTTAAAAAAAAGATCATCATTGGCGGCAGTTACTACACTGATCATTGCTGCGTTGACTTTCGGTTTGCCTCTCGCTGCTTTCACAGGTATGGTCACCGGTGAGGCCATAGAGATCACTAAAAAGGCTCGTCCCTTAGTACAAGAGGTCTTGGACAATAATCTCTCATTGGGTGAACAGATACCCGAATGGCTGCCTTTTAAAGAGAAACTTGAACCTTTTCATGAGACCATTGTCAAGAAAGCCTCTGAAGCAACCAATGCAATGGGAAGCTGGTTGGTTTCAAGTCTCTCCAGTGCTACGAAAGGTACAGTCGGTTTTTTTATTAGTCTGTTCATTATGTTTTATGCGATGTTCCATTTTTTGATACATGGACCGCAACTGCTTCGTACTCTTTCTGCTTTACTCCCTCTTTCCGAAGAGGATAGGAGTGAAGTGATGAGCCGAGGATTGATGGTGACCAGGGCATCCCTGAAAGGTATTATCATTGTAGGAGTCGTCGAGGGGATACTGGTCGGCCTTAGTTTATGGATGGCCGGGATCGAAGGTTCAGCATTTTGGGGGAGTGTTGTGTTTCTTCTTGCTGCTATTCCCGGATTGGGTGCATCGTTGATCTGGTTGCCTGCAGCACTATATCTACTATTTACAGGCAGTACCGGATGGGGTATCGCTCTTGTGGTTTGGGGCGTGTTGGTTGTTGGAATGGTTGATAATATTCTGCGTCCATGGATCGTTGGAAATGATGCAAAACTGCCCGACCTGGTGATACTCATATCGATCCTTGGAGGCATTATCTCCTTTGGTCCTTTGGGCATCATCATTGGTCCGGTGATAGCGGCTCTTTTGGATACGATTTTAAACATTTACAAAAAGACGTTTCAACATCTGTTGCCTTCCTGATATAAGGCATATAAAATCATGTATAAGGCTGTATGATCATGATAAAGCGGTTATTTTTACAGATAGTACTGGGGATATTCATATCATCCCTGCTCTTTGCCGACAGTAAACAGATAAAAAAGGATAGTGATATGCAAAAAGATAAAAAAACTGTCTCCTTGGTCCTTGGCAGCGGAGGAGCCAGAGGATATGCGCACATCGGTGTCATTGAAACGCTTGAAGAGAAGGGGTATACGATCAAATCTATTTCAGGATCCTCTATGGGCGCATTGATAGGAGGAGTGTATGCGGCAGGAAAACTGGATGCATACAAAGAGTGGGTACTCTCTCTGGATTTTATAGATACGCTCAAACTGCTTGATATCTCACTTGCGCATGGAAGTATAGTGAATATAGACTCCGTATATCAGAAAATAGAACAGATGATTGGTGACCTGACAATAGAAGAGCTGCCTATCACCTATATGGCCGTAGCATCAGATATCAAAAATCGTAAAAAAATATGGTTCAAGAAAGGAAAGCTTATCGATGCCATAAGAGCTTCTATTGCCATACCTACTGTATTTAGACCGGTCATTGAAAACGATATGATCCTTGTAGACGGAGGTGTATTGGACCCCTTGCCTATAGCCTCAGTATCATCGGATAAGACAGATCTTACGATTGCCGTGAACCTCAATGCAAATATAGAAAACTCCTATCACATAGAGAGACCTGAAAAAGAAGGAAAAGCAGAAAATACATTGTACAAAAAGACTATACAGCTGGTAGATAAAGCCAAGGAGTCCATAGGTAAGGATAGCTCTAAAGAAAAGCCTCCGATAGATATACTTTATATACTCAATAAAAGTTTAGATGCCACACAAAGTCTTATAGTTGAAAATACCCTCAAGGAACATCAACCTGATCTAATGATTGAGATACCTAGAGATGCTTGTGAATCTTATGAGTTTGACAAAGCCTATGAGATGATAGAGATAGGGAAAAGAGCCACACAAGAAAGTTTAAAAACGATGAGATAACATGTCTACACCTTTTAGAATCTGTTCGCATTGCTTAATGAGCGTGTATTGTGAAGCTACCGCTACGGCTGCCTCTGTCTTATCCTGTTTCCAGTTCTCAACAAGCGCACGAACAATAGTTTTCCCTAATGCTTCTTGGAACTCTTCTTTGTTTTCAAAGTCCGGAACTAATTCCCCTACTGTCTGATCTATGAATTCCAAAGGTCCGCCGGCAGCAGTGCCGATAGCCGGGGTTCCACAAGCTAGACACTCTAACAAGACAAGCCCAAAGGCCTCGAATTTTGTAGGAAAAACTCCGATGTCAGCAATGTTATAGAGGTCTGCAAGTACCGTTTGAGGTTGAGGACCTATAAAAAATACATTGGTAAGACCAAGTTTGAGTGCCATATCCTGATATCGCTTCTGCTCCTCAATCGGACCAGAACCGGCTATGAGCGTAGCCACCCGAAGCTCAGGTATCTTCTCATAGTCAACTGCCGCATGAAGCAAGCAATCAATACGCTTGATATCGGCAAATTTGCCTACAAAAAGCACTACCCTGTCAAAACCAGTCGGGATTTTAGCAGATTTCTCAATACTTCCCTCGTATGGTTTGGTAGTGAAACGTGCAAGGACTTCATTGCGTTCAAGCGTATCGTCTACTCTAAAAATACCAGGGTTTATGCCGTTAGGTGTAACAAAGACTTTCTGTGGGTCAAAATCTTTAAATATCGACAAAAAGCGTTCTTTTTGGGAATTTGAAATCACAAAGACACCATTGACGGCATCGAACACACCCTCTTTGATCCAGCGCGGATAAAATCGCTGTGGATATTCGGGGTCATCACCTGCAATCTCATTATCAAACATAAGCAATGCTGTACCATGTACAAAGGTTACCAAAGGTACAACGGATCGACCTTGTGCAATACGGGCGCGATTGACATCACCCATGACCATCGGATTGAGGAATGAGTGATGAGCGATAAACAGATCGAAGGGCTTTCCATGTATCTCCTCTACTTCGTCAATGTACGTGGTAACGAAGTCGCGTAGCCTAGTTCTGTATGCTTCAAATTCTTCCTCGCTCATGCTGTGCCAACGGTAGGATGAGACGGGCGATACGGATTCACAGATGGGAATATCATGCTCAAGTTCGAAGACACGAACATCGTCTCTATCAAGCTGCTGTACACGAGATGGAAAGACACTGTAGCATGCAACACCAGGCATAGTGTTGTAGGTGTCATGATGCTGTTCATGCAGAATACCGCTACCTGGAGCAAACTCCTGACTTGATTGCCAATTATTTGTGCCGAGTTGAAAAATGAGGCGCTGTATTGCATCAGCCATTGTTATGTTTCCCCTCCATATTTAAAAATCGTGCTTTATTATCTGACTATTTATTAGAAAATTCTATTTTAATATATTAATTTTTATTTCATATTTACAGTATACAGGAAAAGGCTCTCTATTGTAAAAAGTATGACCATTTGAGATTTTTTTAGGGTATTTTGTGTAAAAACAATACAAATAGAAAATAATTATTTAGGCTTTATCGGTTGGATGTAGAACTGGTCATGCAGCACATCATCTGCAAAGTGCTATAAAAGTGTAGAAACTACTTTTACAAGGTTACTAAGATGAATAACACCTTTGGATTTATAAGGTTTGATTTTTTAATATATGACCCACGCGCTTCATGAAATATGTGGTGGTCAATGGTTTGAAGAACTCAAACACTTTTTGTGCATCTATGATCTTGTCATTCTCTCCCAAGAAAACTTCGATCGTAGTACCCCTATCAAGTAGTTCTTGTATCTTATTTTTCTCCCAAGTGTAACTAAGAAGTGATTCAAGCTCCTCTTTGGTCCCCACGTTCAAATACTCTGAAAGATTCAAGCTTGAGGGATAAGCCGCATTGGAGAGGAACTGTTTGACATATGCCTCTTGTCCTGCTTCAAAGTAACGCAACTGGGTACGGATAAAGCTTGGTTTTTCTGTTTGGAAAAAGGCCGGAGAGAGTAGTATAAGTCTGTCTATACGCTCTTTAGTATGATATACATACTCAAATGCCTGTTGCGCTCCGTAGGAAAAACCTGCAACACAATACTCACTCTGTATCAGATAGGGAGTAAAAAGTTCTTTTTCATTTTGAAGCGAAAATCCATTAAAGTATTTCATGAGAATCCTCTCTTGTCTAAAAGATCTTACGTAAGATCACTCGGCACTCTTCAGGCGTGATATTTTCGTGTGCCAAGAGGAAAGCAGTGACCTCACTCAGCGCTTGATCCAGCGTGTTTAAAAGTTTTGTGATCTCCGAAACAGATTCACGTAAAAGTTCCTCTTCTTGTTGCGTGGTTACGATGAAGTTGTCACTCATGACATACTCGTAGACCACTTTTCTAACGATCTCTTTTGCCTGAGCAATATCAGCACTTGCATTGGTGAATTGTTCATTATAGTGTATCTTTGTGGCGATACTGCCTGCGAGATAGACTTTGATACGTGCAAGAAGCTGGCTTTTGGAGAGTATCTCATGCTCCTGGTTTACAAGCCTTGTGTTCACGATACCTATTTTCTCATATTCAACATCCAGCCAGGTAGCGGTAACTGCTTTAGCTGCTTGATAAACGGCTTGAATTTCTCTCTCCTCTTCAGTAAAAGAGAGTATTTTCCGTTTTCCCAGTAAGACTTTCTCTTTGACGGCTTCAAAATCTGAAGTTTCGACAACACTGCGTCCTTCTCTCATCGCAAAGATAGCAGCTTCATTAGTCAGTGTATCCAATGCAGCAGAGTTAAAACCGACGGTCATACGTGCAATAAGGTTGATGTCCACGTTGTTTGGTTTGTGTACAAGATAGAGCTCAAGTGTTTTGGCCCTGTCTTCCAGATCAGGCAGTGATATATGTATACGTCTATCAAAACGCCCTGCCCTCAGCAGTGCCTCATCGAGCATCTCTATTTTATTGGTAGCACCAATGACGATTACACCGGAACTTTCTTCAAATCCATCCATTTCCGTGAGAAGCTGATTGAGGGTGGCCTCTCTCTCATCATTTCTGAATTCGCCGCGGCTTTTTCCTACAGCATCGATCTCGTCAATAAAAACAATACTCGGTGCCATCTGTTTTGCTTTTTTAAAGAGCTCAGAGACTCTTTTTGCACCCATTCCTACATAGATATGTACAAAAGAAGCACCACTTTGATAAAAGAAAGGGACATTCGCTTCACCTGCAACGGCTTTTGAAATAAGCGTTTTCCCTACACCGGGAGGACCTACCAGGAGCACACCTTTGGGTAAACGAATGTCGAGGTCACGATATTTTTGTGGAGCTTTGAGAAAATCGATGATCTCTTCAAGCTCCTCTTTCACATCTTTGATCCCTGCGACATCTGCAAAAGTAACATTTGAGGTGAGTGCCTGTACAGGATCATTTACAGGTGTATCATCGGTTTTGGAAGCTGCCCTTATATGTTTGAGCTGTTGCAGTCTGTTCTGTCTCATCAATCTATATAAAAAACCAAATGCTGCAATGATGATAAGAAAAGAAAGAAGATCATAGATATCACTGTTGTCTTGACGTACTTCAACAGGGTATTTGGTAAAAAAAGCTGTTTTATTGACGGCATCTTTGTAGATCTTATAGTTTCCTGTGGCTGTCTTGAAACGTATAAAATCGCCATCTATAATGACTTTTTGAATCTTGTTTTCAGTGTAGAGCGCATTAGCCTGATCATGGGTAATGAGTGTATCTGTATCTCTAAGGATGGCAAATGAAAGCAGTAGGATCAAGAGTGCAAATAATCCCACAATAATTTTGATATTCGAAGGATTCAATGATGATGCATTAAACTTTGGCTTTATTGCCTTCATTGCCTACCTCCACATCATTTAGCAGGACCCAGTTTGCACTGAGGTCTTCATCACTTGTTACAGATACTTTATTGAAATATTGGTCAAATCCCTGATAGACACCATCTTTACCACTCTCAAGCAATACTTCAAGGTTTTGTGTATGTTCCCGTCTGAAAGTAAAGTTCTTAGCTTTGATAATATTTGTAAGTTCACGATGACGCTCTTTGGCAATGTTACCTTTGACTTCGGGTTTCATAGTTGCAGAAGGGGTATTGTCCCGCTTAGAGTAGGAGAAAGCGTGCACATGGGTCAAAGGTAACTCTTTCACTCTGGAGATCGCCTCAGCCCACTCTTGTTCATCTTCACCGGGATGTCCCACAATGAAGTCTGTTCCTAAAGCATACCCCTGGTCTGCAATTTTTCTGAAAAGTGCCAGGTCGCTCTTAAACTCATTTCTTCTGTTCATCAGTTTGAGCATTTTATCGCTGGTGTGCTGCAGGGCAATGTGCATATGTTTTGCCATCCAGGGTTCATTAAGCAGTTCCAGGAATTCATCAGTAATCTGTATAGGCTCCATACTTCCGATGCGTATACGTCGAACACCGCGGATCATACTCATCTTTTTAAGCAGTTTGGCCATAGATGTGTTGTGGTCCTGACCGTAACTTCCTACATTGGTTCCTGTAAGGATGAATTCTCCAAACCCATTGGCTGCAAGTTTGTTGATCTGCTCTAAAATAGTCTCTTCTTTATGTGAACGTGCATCACCGCGTACGGCAGGAATGATACAGTAGGAACATCTAAAGTCACACCCCTCCTGGATCTTGATAAAAGCACGGCTCTTACCCACAAATTCTTCAACAATGGTCGAATCGATATGCTCAAGATCACCGATCTGATAAAACGGTTTTTCATTTTTAAGTACAGCATTGATATTCTCTTTCTCTGAGTGACCGATAACACCGAATACTTTTTTGTCTTCAAACAATGATTCACCTTTGGAGTGTGATCCACAGCCTGCCAGTATGACCTTTGCATCTGGGTTTTTACGTTGCATCGATGAGATATAGTTACGTACAGAAGAGTCTGCACCGTTGGTCACGGTACAGGAGTTCACAACGATGATATCAGAGCTCAGTTCATCGTCTGTCAGTTCGTAATCTTTCAGTTTTGACATCATGACCTGTGTATCAAACTGGTTCGTACGACATCCGAAGGTTTTAAAATAGACTTTTTGCATCATTAAAGTCCTTGAGGAGGATTGATAGTATCTAACCCTATTTCAGGTCTAGGTACATTTTTATCCACATAGATAGATTGTGTAGGGAATGCCAGTTGGATCTTCTCTTCTTCTTGAATACGTGCGATGATCTCCACGGAAATAGTACTTCTAAGTGTCATGGTCGCATAGGAGTTCGTGAGATACCATGCCGATATCTTTAAACCATAAGGTTCGATATGCACAAAGATCCTAGGTTCAACATTGGTGTTTCTCATACCATACTTGCTTCTAAGCTTGTTGAGCTGCTTTCTTGTGATCTCTGTATACCCTTTAGAGTATTTCTTGGTGATCTCTTTGGCAATATGCGTAGCCTTATTGGCATCAGAATCAAAAGTAATGACAAAGTCTATCCCATCCCATACCGTTTTGAGTCCGGAGTGAGAATAATTCGCAATCATATCAGTAAATATGAAGTTGTTTGGAATGAAGATCATTCGCCCTGCTCTTCGGTTGGTCATATACGATGTGAGGTTAACATCTTCATGCATGGTCATACGAAGCATGGAGATATCGACGATATCCCCTACATACTCCACACCTTCACGTACAAAACGGACCCTGTCACCTACATGAATAGCCCCTCCCAATACGATGGTCGCCCACCCCATAAGAGACATGAACCAGTCTTTCATCGCAATAGCAATACCTGCTGAGGCAAAACCAAGGATCGTGACCAGATAACTTACGTTTTCTATATAGGCAAGAAGTAAGGTTAAGATCAAAATACTGACAAAAGAGATATTGAGTGCTTTATTTATCGCATAAAAGCGTTCATCTTCTGACATATACTTTTTAACGAAGTGTTTAATAAAGAACAAAAGGAAAATAAAGAAAAGGATGATCCCTCCGATCATCATCGTTCTTTGTATCTCTCTTTGAATATCATTTTTGAGCTTGAGCTCGATCTCATCAATTTTTTTACTATAGACATTCTTGGTGGTTTTAAATATTTCCAGTACAGGAATAAATGTTTTGATTTGATCTATCGTGTCTTGCTGTTCATTGATGAACACTATGTTCAGCGGGTCCAACTTTAAAAGTTTTTTAAGAAGGAGCTGTTTTTGTTTAAACTTTTCAACGATGTGATAAAGAGATTCATATCGGTTGTTGTACTCTTCCATGTCTGATTGGAGCTTTTCTCTGTAAGAAACTGCCGAGATAAGAGCAAAAGGACTATCTACTTTAGGTACAGCAGCAATCTCAGGTGGCGTAAGGAACTTTTTAAATGGGTCTTTTTCATACTCTCTTAGAAGTTGAAGTTTGCCAAGAAGTGTTATCTTAGTATCTTGAGCAGTTTGATATTCCTCTTTTTGAGCTTGGGTTTTACGTTTTATTTTTTCCAAGCGATCGATCGTTTCATCCAGTATGATCTGTTGTTTTTCCAATTCTTTGTAGGTATGGTAGTTGCTATAGATCTTTGACCAGATATTATTTTCACTCAGTTCTTTTTCGAGCGTCTCTTTTTGCACAAGCAGCTGATTTATCCTCTGCATATCCAAAGGAAGTTTTTCTGTTTTATTAGCCTCTATGATCGTCTCAGCAGTACTATTCTGCTCTAAAGCAGGTTCAGCAAATGCAGGAACAAAAGAAAAAAGAGAAAAAGCTATAAGAATGTTTTTAAAACTCATTTATTTTCTCCAAAGCTGCGAAGCACTTTTTTCACGACACTTTCATCAATATCGGATGCCATTTTATAGTTACCCATTCCATTGGGAAAGATGAATTTGATACTCCCCTTCGCACTTTTTTTGTCTAAAAAGAAATGCTCATAAAAGTCATCTACATCTTTGATCACATACTCAGTAGGTAAAGAAGCCTTTTCTAGAAGTGTTTTGACCGCTTCGGCCTCCTCTTGGGTAAACAGACCTAGCTCCACTGCCAAAGCGTTGGCCATGACCATACCTATAGCGACTGCTTCGCCATGGAGGTAGGTAGTATAGTTTGTTTCATTTTCAACGACATGTCCAAACGTGTGTCCGTAGTTAAGCACCGCTCGTATGCCTGCCTCTTTTTCATCTTGATTGACCACCCATGCTTTTAGTTCTACACTCTTTTTGATCACCTCTTTGAGTGTTTCAGTGTTACTGAAATCCGACTTTTGCAAAAATTCAAAATAGGATTTATCGAACATGACAGCCATTTTGACTATCTCAGCGATACCTGCGGCAAACTCTCTCGGGGGCAGTGTTTGTAAAAATGCAGGGTCTATATAGACAGCTTTAGGTTGATAAAACGCACCAATGAGATTTTTCCCATATTTGTTATTGACCCCTGTTTTACCTCCTACACTGGCATCCACTTGACTTAGCAGTGTGGTAGGTATCTGTATAAAGTCTATCCCTCTTTGATAAATGCTTGCAGTAAACCCTGTCATGTCCCCTATCACACCACCGCCAAAGGCGATCAGCAGGGATTTTCTATCGAGCTTATGTTCAAAACACTCATTCAGTATATTTTCAACGGTTTCCAGGGTCTTATACCCCTCCCCATCAGGGATCGTAACCACATTGAGCTTTGTGGCATGAATGTGAGAAAGAAGTGTTTCAAGATGGTACCCTGCAACTGTCGGGTTCGTTACTACCACAACATTGGTGTCAAAAGTAAGTTGGGGTAATGCATCAATAGTAATGTCATAAGTGATGTTTTGAGTATGAGCTAATTCGATAGGGACGATCATATTAGTAAAACCTTGCGCGTTATTATTGGCTCTATTTTATCTTATTTGTGATTAAGTATCGTTTTAAAGGCTTTTATGCCCCATAGAGCCTCTATTATGACATTGCAAAAGGAACAAGCAGTTTAGGATGTTTGTTGGTCGTAAGAAGAAAGTCCTGTATCCTGTTGGAAATAATTTTTCTAAGACTGTTGGTATTGAGATCTTTTTCAAAAGGTGCGACCTGGAGTATATCTTCCATGTTTGAAAGTTCACGTATCGGATTGGCGACTTTCTGTTCGATATTCACCTCCATGTTAAAGAGATGTGCCAGTGTCTCATAATGATCTATGATCATCTTCTTACTCTCAAAATCACCTTCAGGGTTAAAGTCACCCAATGTGAGTCCTAACCCCAGTGTCTCCGATATATCGAAAGCTGTAGATGAAATAGATTCCATTTTTTCATTTTCACTCATTAATACGACAGAGTTTTTGATGTTATACAGCAGTTTGTCACCAAAAAGGAAGACCAGCTTTTTTAGATCATAGAGTGTCTCTTTAAGGTTATCTGCCTCAAATGCAGGGATAGTGTTCATCACAAGCCCTATGTCAAATTCATGTATGTCATTTTTGATGAGGAATGTAGCATTTTCATTTTCATACGATATAGAGATGGTTACACGTTCTGATTCCAAAGTCTTGAGTTCTTCGATCAAATCAAAATCATTGGGGTATAAAATACGTACAAAGAGTGCTTTATCTTCCAGTTTTTCTATAAGATATATACTTTGTTTAAGGCAAAGCAGTGCCTCTTTCTTATCATGTCTCAGATCTAGGATAAGGTAGATGTTTTTACCAAATGGTTCAGGGAAAAGACCTATTCTTTTATTGATCGTCTTATATACACCATTGAGTACGATCGGTTGCCCCAGGATCAGTAAGGTATCGTTTGGACGAATCATAGTGGTGTCTTCCGGAAGGATGAGCTTTTCATCTCTATAAAGAGCAGAGATCTTCCATTTTTGTTGCAGGATCGATCCTATATGTCTATAAGCGTATGAACTTCCGAAAGGTACATGGACTTCCATAATCTCTCCCTGGCCAAGCCCGACATTCTGTGCGACCAAAGGTACATTGGGAAGTTGATCATAAAGATGGGCTGCGATCAGTTTATCACTGTGAACGATGGTGATGTTCTCATGGTCCTTCCCTATCTTATGGTCATCCCATTGGTTTACAAGCGTGATACGTATCTTGGGCTTGATCATGGCTATATTTTTTAGTACATACCGGGCATCCTCTAGGTCTTCCATTACCACAAAAAGATTTGAGAACTTCGTCTCATGCATAATACGATTCAATTTAGAAAAACTTGTAGGGTCAGCATCAATGATCGTAATGTTTTGGCCTATTTTCTCCGGTATGGTATGCTCTTTATGGCATGTGACATAATATTGGTTCTCAGCAACCCTGTTTTTACTGACCCATTCGATAAAATTTTTGGCAATACTGCCACTAGCTAAAATAAGTATATTTTTGATGAGGATCCTTTATATCATTTACTTATAAGAAAAAGGTATGTAGTGACTTCTCGTACGTATCATACAGGGATCATATGAAGCGTCACTTTTGTCTTATTTTGTAAAATATAGATATACTTCCGTAATAATTTTTGAGGGATATTATAACACAATGGAATTTCAGATAGATAAAACAGATGGCAAAGCGAGAGCCTGTACGATAAAAACAGCCCATTCTACGATACAAACACCGGTATTTATGCCTGTAGGTACGGTAGGTGCTGTCAAAGCACTTGATGCAACGGATCTTGCTACATTCATCAAGCCCGAGATCATCCTGGGGAACACCTATCATTTATACATGCGTCCGGGGGATGAAACGATCAAGACCATGGGAAAACTGCACGGATTTACGAAGTATCCAAAAAGCTTTCTGACGGACAGTGGCGGGTTCCAGGCTTTTTCACTTTCAGACAATGTGAAGATAGATGAGGATGGTATCCATTTTAGAAGTCACCTTGATGGAAGCAAACACTACTTTACACCTAAAAAAGTGATAGATATCCAACATAACCTGGGATCGGACATTATGATGATACTGGATGATCTTGTCGCCCTTCCCGCTACTCAGGAACGTATCAAGGCAAGTATCGAGCGTACTACGCGTTGGGCGCAGGAATCCATAGACTACTTCAGGGCCAAACAGTCAGAAGGCATCGGTCTGGACCAAAACATTTTTGCCATTATACAGGGTGGTACCGACAAGGCGTTTCGTGAGAAGTCGGCTAAAGAACTCTGTGCGATGGATTATGACGGGTTTGCCATTGGCGGTCTTAGCGTAGGAGAAGCAAATCAAGATATGTATGACACAGTAGAGTGGACCACGCAGTTCATGCCCGAAGAGAAACCGCGTTATCTTATGGGAGTAGGAACTCCCGAAGACCTCGTAGAGAACGTTGCACGTGGCGTGGACATGTTTGACTGTGTAATGCCTACGAGGAATGCACGTAACGGAACACTCTTTACAAGTTTCGGTAAAGTCAATATCAAAAAGGCTGAATACACGACGGATGATTCCCCTATCGACCCTGAATGTGGGTGTATGGTCTGTCAAACCTACTCAAGGTCCTATCTGCGCCACCTCTTCCGTGCAAGGGAGATCACTTATTTCAGACTCGCGACGATTCATAATCTCTACTACTATCTTAACTTGATGAGACAAATGAGAGAGGCGATACAAGAACAAAGGTTTGATGCATTTAAAGCAGAGTTCTATGAAAAAAGGAAGTAATATTTAGCACATTTAAGACAAATAAAGAGCAGTGTAATATTAAATACTATGATCGCCTATATGGGACTTTTGCAGAGGGGGTCTCTTTGGATGTATGCTCTAAATGCGTATCCTGATCATCAAAAAATATATCAGCCCCGAACGCTTTAACAACTTCTCTTTTTTGTACGCCGCCTTGGAAAAAGGCTTCATCTACACGTACACCCCACCCCTCTAATGTACCTAACACTCTTTCATGTGTAGAGAAATTTCTTGCAGTCACCAGGGCTGTACGGATAGGTGATCCTTCCATAGGGAACTTGTCCTGTATCTCTGATATTGTTTTAAGAAACTTGAAAAACGGTCCTTGACTTAACGGATTTTTGGCATTTTCACGTTCGTGTTCGATGAACGCTTCCAAACCTTTTTCCTGATAGATCCTTTCACTTTCATCCCCAAACAGGACTGCATCTCCATCGAAAGCTATTTTTACCATATCACTCTCCTCAGAGGTGATAGGCGTATGCGGAAGTATGGTCGCAGCAGCCACACCCGAGTTGACTGCCTCCTCAACATCCGGAGAGTGTACAGAAAGAAATAAGTCTACCTTAAACGCTTCAAGGTACCTGCTTACAGGCGTGCCTGCCGTCCATCCGGTACGTTCGATATCCAGCTTGTAGTGTTCAATGGAGCGTCCTATACGCAAGCCTGTCGCTGCGTTATTACGAGAAAGGATGATCACTTCTATCAGTTTGTTATCAAATTTTTTGTTAATGGCAAGCAGATTCTGTACAAATTTGAATGCAGAACCTTTGGATAAAGGATCATCCAAATGAGACAGCTGATAGTTATAATATGCTTCTAATCCATCTTTGTCAAAAATGCTGTTTTCTTCTTCAAGGCTAAATAGTGCACGGGATGAGATAGCAATTACAAGTTTGTTCTGAAGATCATAAGCCATAGCTTTCCTTTTATTGTTTGCTGTATTGTAGTCAATTTTACTTTAGGTGTCAGAGTGAAGAGTTTACCAAATAAAACCTATGCTAGAATTCTTTTACTAAATCAAAGGTCAAAAATGGAAACATTATTTGTATACGGTACGCTGATGCCAAATTGTCCCAATGGCCATGTACTGGAAAATATCACAGGTAAGTTTGTCCCCGCAACGGTTCGAGGAAATCTTATAGGTGCAGGGTGGTCGGCCTCTATGGGGTATCCGGGCATCAAACTCGACCCAGATGGCGATACAGTGCATGGATATCTGTTCTACTCACGAAATCTTGATGAGCATTGGGAGTATCTCGATGAATTTGAAGGAGAGGAGTTTGTGCGCACGGCTGTGAGTGTTGAGAGATATGATGAACTCGATGTCGATACTTTTATCTACGTCCTCAAGGAAGAGAAAGAACATTTAGAAGAGTAAAAAAGTATCTTTTGTTATAATAAAAATATACAACCATTAAAGGAAGAGAAATGAGTTTTGGAAATATCGTTTTACTGATCATTGTAGCAGTAGCTGCTTATCTTGTTGTCATCTATAACAGGTTCATATCCCTACGTACTGGTATAGATGCAGCATGGTCCGATATCGATGTGCAATTAAAGCGTCGCTATGATCTAATCCCTGCACTGGTAGATACGGTCAAAGGATATAAGGATTATGAAGCAGAGACTCTTGAAAAAGTGATACAGGCACGCCAACAGGGTTTGGATGCAGGAAGCATAGATGAAAAGGCTGCTGCAGCCAATATGATCTCAGGGGCCCTGGGCAAACTCTTTGCACTGGCTGAAGCCTACCCTGATCTTAAAGCAAATACGACATTTATAAAACTGCAAAATGAGTTATCAGGTATCGAAGATGCTCTGCAAAATGCAAGACGCTACTATAATGCCATCGTCAGAGATTATAACTACAGACTTGACTCCTTTCCTGATCTTTATATAGCCAGAAAGTTTAACTTTACCGCTCGTGAATATTTTGAGCTGGATGAGAGTGAAGCCGAAGCTGCAAAAAAGATGCCTAAAATAAACTTTTAACTTTATGAAAAAACTACTCATCCTCACCCTCCTCTTTTTGGGGTTGAATGCCTCTGTTTACGCTGAAAAGATCTCAAACTATAAGATAGATATTACGGTAGAACAGAGTGGTGAACTCTCTATCGTAGAGTCTATCACCTATGATTTTGAAGGTCAAAGAAAGCACGGGATCTTCCGTGATATACCTTACACCATCAAAAGAAATAACCTTATAAAAGATCTGGGGCTCTATCACTTTTCTGTACAGCTTGATGGGGGTATCGTAGAGTGGCAGCAGTCCACACTTGCTTCTGCGCAGGCAGGAGATGTCATCCGTTTGAAAATAGGTTCAGCACATACCTATATCACGGGAAAACACCATTATAAGATCGCTTACCGTGTGAAAAAAGGTGTACTTCCTGCTGCGCAAGATGAAGAAGATGATGCCATACGCTGGAATATCATAGGTACGGGATGGCAGATCCCTGTTATAAACATTGAAGCAAATTTTTTCTTGCCCTCATCTCTCAGTCAGTATGACATTGCACTCTCAACATACACAGGCCGTTACGGATCTAAGCGTTCTTCAGCTACGAGTATATGGATAGATCCAAGACAACTGCAAGTGAAAGTAGCTAGGCTTAATCCTTATGAAGGTGCAACGGTTGAGCTGGCATATCCGGCTGATATTTTAGATCAAAATGGTCTGGAGAATGTCAAAGCCACTTTTATGGAGTGGTTTTTGGGCCATTTTCATTGGGCTGCATTGGTCGGTTTTTTGCTCTATTTTTATCATAGCTACACTAAGAATAGAGGATTTGTCGACAAGCGGTCCATCGCAGTGCAATATGAACCTCCCAAAGGGTTAAGTCTGTTGGAATCAGGACTTGTTCTGGACAAGTTCACTGACAATAAAGATTTTGCAGCAGCAGTGCTTGAACTGGCACATTTGGGGTATCTGGAGATTGACCAAAGAGAGAAGAAACTTGATCCTATTTTAACACGTAAAGAGAGGAATACTTCAAATTTAAGAATGGACCAAAAGTATCTGCTTGAACAGGTACTTTTTAAAGGGAAAAACAGTTTTGTGCTCACTTCGGGTTCCGAAGAAAAAGCATCGGCCCTGCAGAAAGGGTTCAAATATATCAATGATAACCTTTACACTTGGTCGGTGGCTGATGGATATATGGTTGAAAATCCACAAAGGGTACGCAGAAACTTTTTAGCCAAGAGTGTTGTGTTTTTACTTCCTGTTGTGGGATTGGTACTTTACAACCTCTATCTGAAGTTTGGAGAAGAGGTGATCTTTCTTCTTATCTTTCCTCTTGTCTTTGGCGGTGTCGGTCTTAATGTTATGGCGTTGAATAGAAACTGGTTCTCTAAAATAACAGGTCTTATTTTTGCTACAGCAGGCATGATACCTTTTCTTGCCATACAGAAAGAAGGCATCCATCTAAATGATCTTATTGTTGGTCCGATAGGTGTTCTGATCGTACTGGTGGCAGCTTTAGTTTTGTCCTATAGAAAAATAGGTAAGTTTACACAAAAAGGAGCCTATGCATCCAAACATCTATTGGGTTTAAAAGAGTTTATTAAACGGGTAAAACAAGATGAGATAAAAAGACGTTTAACAATGGATCCACTTTACCTGGAAAAGATGTTGCCCTATGCCGTTCTCTTTGATGAAGCGGACCATTGGCTCTCCTTCTATAATATTTTGCATGTAAATCCACCCTATTGGTATCATGGAGATGTGTCAGGTTTGGGTCGATTCTCCTCTTCTCTCAGTGCTGCATCTACACTTCCATCAAAAAGTGCTAATGGCGGCAGCGGTTTCTCCGGTGGTGGTGGCTTCTCAGGAGGTGGCGGTGGAGGTGGAGGTGGAGGCTCATGGTAGCCTCTCCCCTGCCTGATGCTTACATGATAAATATGACAATATGACATATTTTTAGCTACTCTATAGCACAATATCCTACAATGCCGCTATGTATAACAAGAAAAAAGAAAGATTCTATATCTCAGAACTGCTGGATGATCCTGCTGTACCCTACCCTTCCTATTATGTTCTTAGCAGTGCTATGCATCAAAATGAGATGCTGCAAACAGCATTGATTGCCCTGCACAGTTTTGATTTCACCTATTATGAAACAGCCAAAAGCTATGAAGATATTTTTGCCATGTTTCACTCGGGAACCTTCCCAATCTACAAAGAGAAGTATATTGTAGGATATTTCGGAAATAAAATGATGTATCTGGAATCGAACGGATGGAAAGGAATGCCTGCTACAGAGGAGATTTTCAAAATGGAAAACTGGCTTGTCTGCTAGGTTTAAAAAATAATTTGAACAAATTTTAGTTATAAGTTTTAAATTAAGACTAATTTTATCTTATTTAGATACAATTCGCACATATCTTAGGTATGGCAGTTTTTTTTATTCTTCCTCCTTTTAGAAAAACATTGTTGTCTCGACTACCAACGAAACAAACCCAACCTTGCTCTACCTAAGATAAAATTCCCTTCAATTTACAATTTCAGTGACTATCTATATCTGTGGCGATTGTCATATTGTTTTCTATTTTGATAGTAACCGTAATGACCTACACGTGCACGATAACGGTGACCATGATGGTATCTGTATCCTCTATGGTAGTAGTGTCCATTTCTAAATCTCTGTCCTTTATAGTAGTAAAATCCATCACGATAATATCCGCCATAGTAATATCTGCCATCGAAATAATAGTAGGGATGACCATAATAGTGAGGATAACTGTAGACTGAGGCAGCTATAACACCAACACCTACACCAGTGGCAAATGCTCTCTCCTGGTGATTACATGCATTAAAGATCAATGCTGAAACAAGTATGCTTTCTGCACTTATGAGTTTAAGATTTCTTCTTCTCATGATACTTTCCTTTGTAGTGATCATTGAATTAAATCATAAACTAGTAGTGTGTAATAAGTGTGAAATCATTCACGTATCTAAGGGGTTACTTGCGATCTATGCTTCTCCGCCTCTTAGAACATCCAAGACGTTTGTAGCGTAACAGCCCTTAGGCAAAGCAAAGCTTAACTCATAATGGGCTTTCTCTTCTACATAATTTTTGCTGATCTCGGTGACCTGTATCCATGCATAGCGTCTGGCACCATTTAAATTCATATCTTCTGCAAAAGGTGCTTCTATCAAACCGGCAACACCTTGAGCCCTGTTTGTCTTTTTCCCGGGAAGCAGTCCTGCTGGTGCGATATCTTTGGCTTGGAAGCGTTTGGCTTCTTCTTCCAGGTTCTCTACCGTAAATAAACGACCGTAAGGATAGTGCATCATTACATCTCCCTCTACCAGTTTAAAGAAGTTTGGCTGGGACTTTGTACCTCTGAGCGAGCCTTCAGGCAAGTTCAATACCTGTTCCGTCTCAGACTCAGTGAATTTTTCCAGCAGGTGATTGAGTTCCATACGTTTGGAGAGCCATTGATTGAAAAGATAGCTTTGGTAGGCGCCCATCAAAAACTCTTTTGTTTTTCTGTCACGTATTTTGAGTTTTCCATCTATGAGTTTTTTCCCGTCTTCCCAGTTGTTCCCGTCTGTACCAAAGCGCTGGTTTCCAAAATAGTTTGGGACACCATTGGCTTTTATCCAGCTCAGTACAGAATCCAGTTTATCTTTTTGTACACCAAGTACTTTTTTCAAACGAATTTTAAAACGATTCCCTTTTAGATGCCCTACCCGTATCTTATTGTTATGACGGACCATAGATAAGATCTTGATCTTCTCATGAGTAAAGGTTTTTAACTTCTCTTCAAATTTTGCTGGCAGAGAGATGTACTGTATCGTCATGGCATGTTTGTCTTTTAACCCCGCATAGCCCATATCACGGCGGCGTATACCTACATGATTGGAAATGACATCAAGCATATCCCATGTCGTTAACTCTTTTTTACGTACTTTGAGTACCAGGTGTTCACCCTCACCCGTAAACTCATACAGAGGTATCTCTTCTACGGTAAAATCTCTGGGAGAAGAGTTAAATACAAATTCATTTTTGACGTTCAGTGGGTAGATTAGTTTCATTTGATTCTTTCTATTTTAGTGAGTGATATTTTAGCTGAAAGGTTATTAAGTTACATATCTAACGAGAAAAGAGATCGAGAGCTATACTCTCTGCATCTCTTGAGAGCTTTTTTTCTTGGGAGGGTTATAAGTTAACTGATATATAATGCTTCATATACACTATAGTTGGTATCAGAAAAATAGCAGGTTAAATGTATGAAAAAAATATCTATGATCATCATCATTGCTTTAGTGTTGGGAGGAATGAAAGGATACTCTTTTTGGCAAGAGAGCTTGGCCAACGCTGCACTTACAGCTGTGACATCCGAAAAACTTAAGCATAAAATAGAACTCTCCAGGCTCAAAAAGTCTCATGCGAAAAAAATAGCTAAGCTAAAACGCAGGCATCAAAAGAAATTGGCCAAAGTAAAAGCCAGAGAAAGGGCTAAAGCAAAAATACAGAGAACCCTGTCGGCTATGCCATTCATGGGTATTGCTGCTTTTGGGTTATTTGAAAAACTCGAATATGATACTTGGAAGAATGAACACCCGGCAGGCACATTTGAAGCGTATACAAATGAGATCGCTTTTGAAATGAATGAAGTACTTCAAGAGGAATACCAAGAATATTATGAAAGTTATCAGAAATTTCTCTCCACCTATGAAAAGAAGCATAATCACACAAATCTGTAACAATACTATAGTATGAAAGTTGCAACTTTTCCGTAGATTAAGCATTTTTAGATAAAAAATGTATAATCAACCGGAATAATATAAATAAGTTATATAAAAAATCAGAACAAGGTTTTAAATTTGAAATTTACTCAGAAAGAAGTCATTTTATTTGACCTGGATGGTACACTGATCGACAGTGTACCGGACTTGGCAGTAGCAGTTAATCATATGTTAAAAGCATTACATCGTGAGACATTCAGTGAAGATACGATCCGTTACTGGGTGGGCAACGGGGCACAAATGTTGGTAAAACGTGCCTTATCAGGACAGACAGAGATAGATGAAAATCTCGATCCGGTCCTGTTTGAAAAAGCTTTAGAGATCTTTTTAACATTCTACGGACAAAATCTATGTATCGATACGGCTGCCTACCCCAATGTATCCGATACGCTACATACCTTAAAAGAGAAAGGGTACCGTTTGGTGATCGTCACCAATAAACCCTTTGATTTTGTCGGACCTATCCTCAAAGCACTGGGGCTTGACGGCGTATTTGACTTTTGGTTGGGTGGAGACAGTTTGGAGAAAAAGAAACCAGATCCCCTGCCCTTACTGCATGCTTGCGAGCATATGCATGTCAGTGTAGATCAGTGTGTAATGGTCGGTGACTCTAAAAATGACCTATTGGCTGCCAATACCTGCGGTATGCAAAGTGTCGGTGTGACATATGGGTATAATTATGGTGAAGAGATCGGGGTATATGACCCGACATGTATCATAAATGATTTTTCGGAGTTAAATGCACTGCTATGAGTATGATAGAAAAGAGTAAAGTAAAAATTGCCATTATTGGGGGAGGTGCTGCAGGATCAAGTGCAGCACTCTATTTTGGTCAGCTTGGACTCAATGTGACACTCTTTGAAAAGGATGAAAGTCTAGTGAGCGGTCCACCTTGGTGTCATTTGCATGCAGGAGGTAATCTCTATCGTGAAATCTCTGATACACAGTGCATTACTTTACTGAAACAATCCATAGACTTTTTACGCTTCTACCCTTTTGTTGTTGATTACAGACCTACGGTCATCGTGTTACCCACAACGGACAGTTCTACCCCGGAGGCACTTCTGCCCCGCCTGAAATTACTGACAGATGAATATAAAGCCCATATCGCCAAAGACCCAAAAAATGAAGTTTTGGGAAAACCGGAAAACTATTATCAGGTTTACAGCAAAGAGGAGATAGAACGACTCAGAGAAAAAACAGTGGTCCAAAGACCAGAAACCTCTGATGAGTGGATGATACCAGTAGCCAAAAACATAGATCTAGATAAAGTACAGTTTCCTCTTATCATGGTTCAAGAGTATGGGCTCAATCTCTTTAGGCTTTCCGCAGCTGCTGAAATGACCCTTAATGCACTGGAGTGCGTTACACTGAATACAAATACCGTCGTCTATAATGTACAGCAAAATGTTGAAACGGAAGGGTGGAATATAAGTTATGTCAAAGAAGATGTCAGCCATACAGATTCTTTTGATTATCTCATCAATGCTGCAGGCTTTAGAACAGGAAAGATCGATGATCTCCTCGGAGCACCATGCAAATCGATGGTAGAGTTCAAAGCAGCCTATGTGAGTCACTGGGATGGGTGTGAAGGTACACAATTTCCCGAAGTTGTTTTTCATGGAGAACGAGGTACGCCACGAGGTATGGGACAGTTCACTCCCTATCCAGGGGGTTATTTTCAGCTGCATGGCATGACTAAAGAGATCACACTTTATGAAGATGGCCTGGTTGCAAACTCTCTAGTAAGCTGCCAACCCAGACTGGGGCAGGATTTTATCGACAAGATTGAAAAATCCTGGACCCAAGAAGAGACAGAAAAACGTACAAAAGCGGCTATCGAACATCTTTCTCAGTACATGCCCTCTTTTCATACGGCAACGGTAGGAAGCAAACCACTTTTTGGAGCACAGCAGATCCCTGGAGATGACCCGACTTTACGTGTTGCAGAAGTCTCTTTCCCCCGAGAACGTTATGCCAGATGCGAGATCGTCAAAGTCTCTTCAGTCTTGGATATGGTAGATGCTATTACAGAACAATTCATTGCATTAGGATACCTGGAAGCCAATATTCTAGGTAAGCGTGACTTTACACATGCTACAGAGTTGGATGAAACTTCGTTAAAACAGAAAGCAGAATCCATCGCAGTAAATCGTGACTATCCACGTGCATTAGCCAACAGAAATATTTCAAAGCAGGTTTCATGAAACTCTTTTTCCTTATACTTTTTACGATAAACATCCTCTTTGCTTCTGCAGAACTTGAACATGTCACACTGGGAAATCAAGACTTTTCCATAGTCACGGAGTCTTATGATATTTATGACTCTAAGGGTGAAGTGATGAAGTTTTATAAAGAAGAACGCAACAATGACCTTACATTTGTATTGAGTTTGATCTTAAAAGATAAAACGGGTACCTGTGCAGATAAAAGTATGCAGGAAGGCGCCTATGAGATCAACGGTACGACTATCACGCTTTACAGTTTTTGGGACAGGAAAGGTAAAGTGTATGACACGCCTTACGGGGCAAGGATACAGCAGTATGAAGTGCTCCCGGATCATACGGTCGTTTTAAGATCAAGTAAAATCTATATAGAAACAGCAAGAAAAAGCTATGACCCGGAGAGTGGGATGAAGTATCTTTTTACTCCACCAAAAACAGCATTAGAAAAAGAGGCACTCCAAGGCTATGTCAAGTCTGTAGAAAAGGTATATAAAGGCGTCTTTGTGTTCGGTGAGGAAGCAAAGATACTTCTAGATGGAGTGCACGAGGCATTTAGGAGACAGATGAAGGCTCAATGGCAAAGCCAATGAGTTTTTTGATTGACTAAAAGTGGTGACTTTTACACTTATACCTGTCATTGTTCTTAGCCACTTTGGCAAACACAGTTAAGGGTGTTTTCGTCTCTTCGGCGATCTGCATGACTTCACTGTAATGCTCTGGTGCAAAACTTACCAACATTTCATACTCCTCTCCGCTAAGCCCTATATCATCGTCGATCTTTTCGAACTCATGAAATCCATATTTATTAATATCTAACATCTTGTTCGTATCACAAAAGAGTCCATCTGATATGTCCATACCTGTGTGTAACAAAGGTCTTGCTTTTGTGACAAATGCAGACCTTAATATAGGCTCAAAAAAGCGAGAATCAGCAGCTATTTTTTCACCCTTGGAAAGCGCATCAAGGTCTCGTTTGCTCTCACCTATTGTCCCTGTATAGGCTAAGAGATCACCCTCCTTTAATCCAGTACGTAAGAGAGGAGCATCACTTTTAGAAATGATGGTAATGGAGAGATGAAGCTTGTCTCCTCCTATCGTATCGCCACCGATGATCTCGCAACCGTACTCTTTTGCTGTATGGTCCATACTTGTCATAAGTTCATCGATCTCATCTTCAGTGACACTGTGAGGCAGAGAGACGGTAATAAGAGCAAATTTCGGCTGAGCATTCATAGCTATGGCATCAGAAATGTTGATAAGCATCGCCTTACGTCCTATCTGTGCGATACTCATCCATTCACGTTTAAAATGTGTATCTTCAAAGAAAGCATCCATGCTGTAAAGTGTATCTCCGACAACAGCGGCATCATCACCTACATACTTTGAATCTAGTTTGTTTATAAGGTATTGTTCCCTATCTTGTTTAGGCATAGTTTCCGTCCTTTGAGCGCTTAAATCTTTAGAATTGGTAGAATTGTAACATAGTTCAAGTGTTTTAGCTTTAGTAAGAGTCAAATAGTCTCATTCATAGTTGTATAAGTTATACTAAACAATCTTTATTAAGGAAATACCTATGTCATATAAACTTGAAATAAGAGCATTCTTTTTTAATGCGAAAACAGACTATCTGCCTTACTACAAAAACTTCACTATCGATCTGAACGATGATGCTACAGCCAAAGACCTGCTTGTAAAGATAAAAGAAGAGAACGAGAACTTCAGTTTCCCGAAACAGAAACTTGTCATGAAGATCAACGGTCTTGTTGTAGAGGCCAAACAACCTGTTTCAGCACTGGTGGAAAGACTTGGAACCTCTTTACAGATTGACCCGGTAAACAGCTACCGTTCCAATGATGGATTAAAGATCAATGACAGTGACTTTATGGAAAGTTTTGAACTTTTGGCTCCGTATACTTCAGAATCAGATCTAAAATACTATAAAACATTGTATGCACTTCATTATGCATCTGAAACAGAAAACTTTGACCGTGAGTACATAGGTGATGCAGTACTGGTGCTGGCACATAAAATGATCACAGAAGGCTCTGAGCATAAAGAAGCCATACTTGAAGCGATCACTTCAGTGAACTCCGGACTCTTTG
The DNA here is from genome assembly GCF_023213175.1 of Sulfurovum sp. XGS-02. Taxonomy (GTDB): domain Bacteria; phylum Campylobacterota; class Campylobacteria; order Campylobacterales; family Sulfurovaceae; genus Sulfurovum. Next base: position 989,920 of record NZ_CP093312.1, on the reverse strand, counting down.
ACTGTGAGTATGAAAACAACCTTTTTAATGCGCAGGACCACAGTACTGCGATAGCTGAGCTCAAAGCTATGGTTAAACCAGACGAAGGGCCTTCGCTCTGTGAAACACTTATGGCACGTTTTTCTAAAAAAGAGGTTGAGGCAGTTGCAGCAACAAGAGCCGGAGAGACGATAGAAAACCTTGAAGAGAAACAGGTTGCACATTATCATGGTCCAGCTTCCCATGACGTAATACATGAGTTAGTTGCTCAAAAAGGTATGAAAGGTGTGCACTTTTCAAGATCGGGAAAACTTGCCGGACTTGAGATACTCGAAGAGAATAAAGCACTTGCGTTAAAAAAAGCCGGTGCTATACTTTTAGATGCCTATGACCGTGGCGCTGAAGTGCTTGTGGTTGAAGATGTTGATGTCCTTGATATGTTCAAGAAAAATTTTACTGCTATAGAAAAAACGATAGGTAGAAAGATAAGAGGTTTAGAACTCATCTCCACAAATGATTTTGTTTCACAACTGAATTCTATCGCAGCCTGATCCAGAAGTAGCGTTGGCTGAATTGCCACGCTACGAAACAGTACACCTCCCCAATTTTCATCACTTATACCAATTTCTAACGAAAATTAATGCTAAGAAGATATAATAAAGCCAAATTGTTACAAAAGGATATAGATACTATGAGCAAAAACTCAGATATTAAAATCTACGAATATGACGCAGTCATCGTTGGTTCTGGACTGGCTGGACTGGCAGCAGCTAAAGAGTTGACAGAAGCAGGGAAAAAGACAGCGGTCATTACAAAACTTCACCCATTAAGATCTCACTCAGGTGCAGCACAAGGTGGAATTAACGCCGCTCTTGGTAAAGATGACTCTACAGAACTACATGAGTTCGATACGGTTAAAGGTTCTGACTATCTTGCAGACCAGGATTGTGTTGAATTGATGTGTTCAAAAGCGCCTGAGACTATCAGATGGGCAGAGCGAATGGGAGCTGTATTCTCAAGAAATGAAGAAGGTAATATCGCTATCAGACCTTTTGGTGGACAGTCTCAACCTAGAGCATGTTATGCAAAAGACAGAACAGGACTTACACTGCTTCAGACTATTTATGAGCAGGCATTCCGTGCAGGTGTAGAAATATTTGATGAGTGGTATGCTGCTGATCTTCTTTATGAAGATGGGAAAGTATCTGGTGTTGCAGCCTATAATATCCGTAATTCAGAACCGGCTATATTCAATGCAAAAGTGACAATGTTTGCTACAGGTGGTCATGCTAGAGCCTATAGATTTAACTCAAATGCACATGCGAATACGGGTGATTCACTCTCTATCGTAGCACGTCATGGTCTCCCTCTTGAAGATATGGAGTTTGTTCAGTTCCACCCAAGTGGACTTGGTGGTTCAGGTGTACTTATCTCAGAAGCTGCACGTGGTGAAGGTGGACGTCTTTTTAACTCAGAGGGTGAAAGATTTATGAGCAAGTATGCACCAAATGCCATGGAGCTTGCTTCACGTGACGTTGTATCTAGAGCGATCATGGAAGAGGTACGTCAAGGTAGAGGTGTAGGTAAAGATGGTCAGTCTGTCAACATCGATCTTACACACCTTGATCCAGAGATCATTTTGACACGTCTTCCGGAGCTTCGTGAACTTGCTATAGCGTTCCAAGGACAAGATATGCTTAAAGAGCCTATTCATATTTCGGCAACAGCACACTACTCTATGGGTGGTATTCCTGTTAATATCAACTGTCAGGTTCGTCAAAACCCAAGAGAATTGGTAGAAGGTTTCTACGCGGCAGGTGAGTGTTCATGTGTATCTGTACATGGAGCAAATCGTCTGGGTGCAAACTCTGTGCTTGAAGCCCTCCTCTTTGGTCGTCATGCCGGTGAAAACATGATCAAGGCACTGGATGAAGGTATAGAATTGCGTAAAGCCTCTGCTTCAGATGCAGACAGAATGATCGAAGAGATGCAGAAGATCAAAACGTCAAACGGTATTGAAACGGTTCCGGGACTCAGAACTGAACTTCAAAACGGGATGACTGCTGATGCAGGTGTATTTAGAAGTAAAGAATCGTTAGAGAGACAGATGGCACTTATCGATGATCTTTTGGAGAGATTTAACAATATTCGTATTGATGATAAGTCAGACACCTATAATACAGACCTTCAAGAAGCTTTAGAGCTTGGACATATGTTAGAGTTCTCTAAATTCATTGTTGTTGGAGCACTGAACAGAGAAGAGAGTCGTGGTGGACACTACCGTGAAGACTTCCCTACAAGAAATGATGAGAAGTTCTTGAAGCATACCTATGCATATATGGATAAAGATTTCAACATTACTCAAGAATGGGGTGATGTAGTGCTTGGTAAATTTGAGCCTAAAGAAAGATCATATTAAGGAGGTCATGATGAGTGAAACTAGAAAAGTAACAATAAAAGCATTCAGATTTAATGCTGAAACAGACTATCTTCCATACACAAAACAGTATGAAATGGAAGTAGGAAAAGATGATTTGATCCTTGACCTTATGAACAGAATTAAATGGGAACATGATGGAAGTTTCTCTTATAGACGTTCTTGTCGTCACGGTATCTGTGGTGCATGTGCGATTAAAGTCAATGGTAAAGCGGTTCTTGCCTGTAAGCAAAATGCCATTGAACTCTTAGACCTTTTTGATAATGATATTACACTTGAGCCAAGTTCTAAAAAACGTGCTATCAAAGATATGATCATTGATAAATCAGATTTCTGGGAAAAACATGCAGCGATCAAGCCTTATGTAGTTGCAGATGTTGATCCTCACCCAACAGAGGAGACAAAGCAGTCTATTGCAGAGTTTAATAACTTCCTGGATTCTGATCTTTGTATCCAGTGTGGTGCGTGTCACTACTCTTGTCCTGCACTTGAAGTGAACCCTGAGTTCTTCGGACCGGCTGCCTTTGCTGCTGCTTATAGATTTACTGTAGACACCAGAGACAGTGCAGGTGCAGAACGTCTAGAATTGACTGCTCAACCTAGTCAAGGTGTTTGGGACTGTGTGAAATGTTATGAATGTGCAGAAGCATGTCCAAAAGAGATCAACCCTATAGAGAAGATCGGAAAACTTCACAATATGCAGTTTGAACAAGGTATTGCTGAGAGTAATGTGGCAACACGTCACGCAGAAGGCTTCCTTAGAGGTATGAAAAAGTACGGTTATCTTGATGAAGCAGATATCGTTACCTATTCTGAAGGTTTACTAGGTGCAGCTAAACACATAGGTACTGCGATGAAAATGATGAAGAGCGGTAAAATTCACTGGCATTCAGGCGTACCGTTCATTGACAGTATTCCAAAGATCAAAAACTTGGATGAAGTTCAAAAATTGATTGAAATTTCACAAACAAATAAACTGTAAGGAGAAAAGATGAGCGAACAATTACACTATGCATTATTTACAGGATGTACTGCTAAGCAGTCTACACCTGAGTTACTATCATCTACACTTGCAGTAGCTGATAAGTTGGGTATCAAGATCACTATACTCGAAGAAGCGAGTTGTTGTGGTGCGAGTCACCTACAGGACTTTGATGAGTTTTTAGCACACGTACTGAATGCCAGAAACATCTGTTATGCAGAAAAACTGGGTCTTACGATGATCACTATTTGTAATACATGTCAGCTGAACTCTGCGATGACAAAACATGCCCTTGACACTGATCCTGAGCTTAAAGCAAGAGTGAATGAAAAACTTGCAGAAGTCGGACTTGAGTACAAAGGGACATCCGAGATCAAACACTTCCTCTACACGCTTATCGACGAGTATGGTTTGGAGAATGTTAAAAATAAGGTAGAAGTACCACTGAGTCACTTTAACATAGCACCATTCTATGGTTGTCATAATATCCGTCCTTCTGAATTGCATGAAGAGGCGAACGGTCATGAAAACCCGTACAACCCTACTTCACTTGACAGTCTAATCGATGCACTTGAAGGGAACCCGGTAAACTATGAAAGCAAAAACAAATGTTGTGGTTTCCACGTAGAGCTTCAAGCGAACCACACATCTGAAGTACTTGCGGGTAATGCCCTGTTAGATGCTATGGATAACAATGCTGATATGATGGTCACACCATGTCCACTCTGTCACTTGAAAATGGATACATACCAGGACAGTATAGGTAAAGTGATGGGCCGTGATGTAGAACTTCCAGTACTTCATATGCCGCAAATGGTTGCACTAGCACTTGGATGTACAGAAAAAGAGATCGGACTTAACTTCCACGTTCAAAAAGCAAAACATCTTTATACAGCATAATTATCGCTGCCTTTTAGACCATTCAGACACTCACGTTCAGAATGGTCTGACCCTATACGTTTCTTAATCTTCCCATATATCACTGCCCTCTTTTCACCGATACTATTAACATATGACGATGAACCACGTGACTCAATTTGACTTTTTTAGACTCTATTTGGGACATAAAGATAAAAATTAAATAAATAAGACAATTTTTATCCTAATTAATTTTATTTGTGCTATAATAATCTCACAAAAAAATAAAAAAGGAAAAAATATGCCAAAAATCAACAAATACCAAGACATTTCAGAGATCGATAGAGAAGCGAAAAAAGACCTTATCGACAGACACTCTCCATTCATTCACTGTGCAGATACTGCAAAAGCTGGTGAGCCGTTTGAAGTAACTGTAAAAATGGGTAACGAGTATACTCACCCAGATGATTTTGATCACTTTATCGAGTCTGTAACACTTTTCGATGGTGATACTCAATTAGCAAAAGCTACATATGTACCAGGAACTCTTGGTAATACTAAAGCGCACAACACAACAACATTCACTATCATCCCAACTGGTAAAAAGCTTAAGCTTAATGCACACGGGTACTGTACTAAACACGGTATCTGGGAAGGTACTGAAAAAGAAGTAACAGTAGAAGCGTAAGCAGCTATTGCTTTTTATACTAAAGCCCCTATTTTAGGGCTTTAGATTATTCTTCATCACTTCTAACCTCTTTTAAAAACCAAATATCATTACGATCAATTATTAAACAGTGAGTACTGTTGGAAAATCTTTTTTTGAATCACTTATTTATGAGTTCTCTTTCTTAACTTTTGTTATAATCCCTATACGAAAAATATGAATCATACACGTATGAATCTGCTAAACACATTATATATCAAAGGAAAAACTTGAAAAAAAGATTTTTAATCATCATTGGGATCATCCTATTATTCAATGGATGCAGCAAAGTTACAAAAGAGAATTACGATAAAATTAAGAGCGGTATGACATACGAGGAGACTGTAAAGGTTCTGGGTAAACCTGAGGGGTGTTCAGAAACACTGGGAATAAGTAACTGTGAATGGAAAAATGATGATGCAACAATTGCTATTACATTTATTTCAAATCAAGTGACGATCACTGTCGCAGAGGGTCTTAAATAGGACGAAGCCTTATAGGTATGTTCTGGCGTTTTATACACCTGTAAAATTTATTCCCATCAAAATGATGGGAACATAAGATCAAACTACTGCTCTTAATCTGCAGCCAGCTTCATAGAAATTGCTTCTTTGAGTTCATCCAAGCTTCTGTCTACCCTATTATCAATTCCTAGTCTTCCAGGGTTCATAGCTATTTTATCTACAAATTCTACTTGAATAGTATCTGCCGTATAATCTACTTTTGCATACACAGTCATACGTTTATTCTGATGTCTGTTCTGATATCTATATGTGTAGTAGTCTTTATTTTTGATACTTTTTTTGAAATAAAGTGATTGTGAAGCATTATGCATAGCTGGTTTATATTGTGTCCACCCATTTTCGGTAGCAGCATTTTGAATGGTACTGGCCATTTTTTCTTCTTTTGTTGTCATTTTGGACGCTGCAAATCCGTTAGAAACCAGTAAAAAGCTTGCGATAGTTGTAAGTGTTAATAATTTTTTCATGAGTCTATTCTCCTAAATATGTATATGTTTTTAATTATTTTGTATTGGTAAACTATTTATATACGAACAATCACACGAGTACATACCAATGAATGTAGATAGTGTGATCGTGCTTTAGGAGAATTTAGGGGGTTTAAAGATGTTGTTGAGATAGAGTTGATCTACAATAGGTGCAGTAAAATCATAAAGTGTATAAAATCTTGGCTCTTTTAAAGACAGTTCTGTAGTATTCACAAGTAGCTTCTCATCTAACTTCTCTTCTGAACCCTGCTCTTCAAGTGAAACTTCTATTTTGGTTTCTGAAGTATTTTCAATAAATGTAGAGGAAGAACCATCAAAGAACATTACATTCAACATAACAAGGATGATCGCTAAAAAATATACTTTATGTGACTTCATTGGTCAGATATTAGCATACTTAAGTCATTATGTCAATATTGATCCCTTGATATACTCTTGCATATCCTCTTCTCTACGTTTGAAAATGGAGAAAACATTTTTATTTTCACACCTTTAACTATCTTTTGCTACACTACGTTCATAAAAGAAGAAGGGTTACAAATGAACATGCAAGAGATAGCAGACAAGTGTGAAAAAAAGTTTTTGGAAAAAATAGAAGAGAAAATGGGTGACAGTTCGATCGTACCTTTACCGGTGATCAAAAGATACTGTCGTATGCTCACGATCTATTGTGATTCAGAAGGTAAAGTAACTGAAAGCTTTATAAAATCCATGGAAAAATGTATTGAAGAGATTAAATCAGTAGAGGGAATGGATGAAATCTTCGATGAATGCAATCAATGTCCTGAAGATTAATAGAAACGGGTCTAAATAATAAACAAAGACCATGCGATCATGCATGGCCTTTAAAAGATATGGATCATTCTTATATCATTAAATTGCAATGACATAGATATTTGGATCGAGTTTATCTCTCAGTGCATTTTGTATGGCCTGGAGTGTACCGGTACCTGAACTGGAACAGTCGCTGCATGCACCAAGATAACTGATATACACCTCAAATATCTCACCATTCTCTTTGACATTAAGTACATCTATGTCTCCACCATCCATAATTAGAAACTGTCTTACCGTGTTATCAATCGCAGTCTCAACAGCCATGATCCTATACTCTGGATTTAACTCTCTAAAAGGTATAGCAGCCAGAGCCTTCTCTGCCTCTTCTTCCTCTTCCAATAATTTTTGGTGCTCCTCTATGTAGGCTAAAAGGTTCTCTTTACAATCAGTGTCCATGGACCCTGCTTTTGTGTACTCTACAAGGCATTCTAATGTATCAATGTTATGTAACTCGATAGACTCTTTGATGGAGGCAATGCTCATTGGGCTATCTTTGCAAGGAACGGTTTTCTCCTCATGGTTCAGTGGTGCATGAATATACTCTTTTACAGCCAGTTTCACAGTATCAAGCGCAAAAGTGATCGTATAGCGTTCAGAAGATGGGAGTGCTTCTATCGTTGGGTTGTCACGCAGCAAGCGTTCTAAGCCTTTGTAAGTGATGTCATTGATCTGCGGTATACTTTTATTCGTACACACGAGTGCCAGCATATGATTGACTGCGATACCAGACGCTATCCCGTCATACGTATATCGTGCCAGTACAATTCTGTCTTCATGTGTGTTTACCGCCCAATGTATTGTAAGTTTGTACCCGAGTGCTTCATCGCCATATGTGTAGCTAAAAAGTGAGGCACCCAGTTCTTTGGCCTCTTCTTCAGAGATAGTACCTAAGTATTTAGGTTCGTTTATAAACATTGCAACCTTGATACCATACTCATCGTTTGTTACTTGATCCATATTGTTTCCTTTAGGAGATAATCTGCACTTTAGCAAGCTAACCTAAAAATAGGCTAAAATATTCTCTAAAATATTTTTAATTTTTTAATTTCTCTCTATTACGTTTAATATGCTATGATTATTCGCATACAGAAGGAGTTAGATTGAAGAAAACTATAACGTTTATGACACTATTCACTCAATATATGGCAGAAATGGATAACAAATGAAAACATTATTCTTATGGATATTGATACCTATAACACTATGGTCAAATACGATGGAGTGTGAGTCTTCACTTACCTTGTTTGACAAGTCGGTCCAACAGAAAAAACCGATCTCTGACGGATTACTTATGATGACGATAGTCTATTGTGAAGATATTCCCCAATATAGGCAAGTGCTTACTCAAATGATAAAGATACTTGATACTGCTCAGATCCAGACTAACACTCTTTTGACTCCCTCTTCACCAAACAATATTCAGTGAACATATTAAGATGTTTGGGAGTATAATATTTCCATGAAAAACCTCCGAAATGCACTTTTACTTAAACAGCTTTATCAGCTCAAACAGCTGGGATACAAATATACATCAGTCACACCATACAAAGAAGATGAACAGAATCTCAGACTTCCAAATACACTCGAGTCACTGAAAAAACAAGCCATGGAGTGTCATCTGTGTGAGCTTAGTAAAAGTCGCCAGAAAGTGGTCTTTGGGGAGGGTGATCCACAGGCAGATATTCTTTTTATCGGTGAAGGCCCCGGTGCGATGGAGGACAGTTCAGGTAAGCCTTTTGTCGGTAGGTCGGGTGAACTGCTCACCAAGATGATAGAAAATGTCTTACTCATCTCCAGATCTGACGTCTACATCACCAATATCGTGAAGTGTCGCCCCCCCAATAATGCAATACCTACGCCAACCCAGGCACATACCTGTCAGCCCTACTTAATGAAGCAGATCGAACTGATACAGCCAAAGCTCATAGTAACGCTGGGGGCAACAGCGTATCATTATCTTACAGGCGATGATACAGATATCAGTAAGGTCAGAGGTACCCTGTACAAACAAAATGACTATACAGTCATCCCTACCTATCATCCAAGTTATTTACTGAGAAACCCAAGTGCAAAAAAAGAAGTATTTGATGACCTGTTGAAAGTCAAAGAGTTGATGGGAAAGTAAGGATAGGAATTCCCCAGGAATATGGGGAATGACAAAGAGAAGAAGTTACGCTTCTCTTGCCTTTGTGACTAACTGTTCAACGATAGATGGATCTTCAAGTGTAGAGATATCCTGCGTGATCTCTTCATGTTTTGCAATAGAACGCAAGATTCTTCTCATGATCTTACCTGAACGAGTTTTAGGCAATCCAGGTACTTCAATGATATGGTCTGCGATGGCAATATTACCGATCTCAGCTGCAAGCAATGCATTGATATGGTTCTTGATATCTTTGTTGATGTGCCCCTCTTTGAGTACGATATAGATGAAAATAGATTCACCTTTAATATCGTGCGGACGCCCTACTACAGCCACTTCTGCCACAGAATCGTCTTTTTTTACTGCTGCTTCTATCTCAGCTGTTCCCATACGGTGACCAGAAACATTGATCACATCATCTACACGACCTGTGATCGTAATGTAGCCCTCTTCATCAATTACTGCACCATCCCCTGAGAAATACACCGGTTTTCCGTCTTTGACCGCGTCACCAAAGTATGCTTTTTCATAACGTTTAGGATCACCCCAGATATTTCTGATCATACTCGGCCAAGGTTTTGTAATACAAAGGAGGCCTGTCTCACCTACTGCTTTAGGTGTTCCGTCTGGATCGATGATCTCTGCTATGATCCCCGGCAGTGCAAATGTCGCACATGCCGGTTTGATAGGTGTCGCACCAGGCAGTGGTGAGATCATATGCCCACCTGTTTCTGTCTGCCACCAAGTATCGACGATGGCACATTTTGAATTACCTACGGTTTCATAGTACCATTTCCATGCCGGTGGATCTATAGGTTCCCCCACGGTTCCGAGTACTCTTAAACTTGACAGGTCATACTTCTCAGGCTCATGTTCCCCCATCTTATGAAGTACACGAATAGCAGTCGGTGCAGTATAGAACTGGTTGATCTTATGATCTTGCACCATTTTCCATGCACGTCCTGCATCAGGGTATGTCGGTACACCTTCAAACATTACTGTCGTTGTCCCAGCTGCCAAAGGCCCGTAAATAATATACGTATGCCCTGTGATCCAACCAATATCTGCGGTACACCAGTAGACATCATCCTCTTTGACATCAAATACCCACTCCATGGTCATTTGTGCCCAAAGGATGTACCCTGCAGTTGCATGCTGTACACCTTTTGGTTTACCCGTACTTCCTGACGTATAAAGTAAGAAGAGCGGGTCTTCGCTGTCCATCAGTTCAAAAGGACACTCTGCATGTTGAGAGGTGATCAGTGTGTTGTAGTCATGGTCTCTACCCTCTACCCAGTTGATCTCTTCATTGTTTCTTTTTACGACAAGTACAGCTTCAACACTTTTACCACCTTGTGAGAGAGCATCATCAACCACTTGTTTGAGCATATAAGGCTTCCCTTTTCTGTAGGCACCATCTGCAGTGATAACAAGCTTCGCCTCTGCATCTTCGATACGGTCTTTTAGTGCTTCTGCTGAGAAACCGCCAAATACGATGGAGTGTATCGCACCGATACGGGTACATGCAAGCATTGCATAGGCAGCTTCAGGGATCATTGGCATATAGAGTACGACTCTGTCCCCTTTGTTTATACCAAATTCATTTCTAAGTAAATTTGCCATTTTGTTCACACGGAGTGAGAGCTGCGCATAAGTAATGTGTTCTACATCACCTCTGTCACCCTCGAACAAGATAGCGGTTTTATCTGCTTTGTCTGCAAGGTGTCTGTCGATACACTGGTTGGAAACATTGAGTTTACCGTTGATAAACCATTTGTAAAACGGTGCATTACTCTCATCAAGTACCTGGTCATAAGGTGCTAACCAATCGATCTTTTCGTCAGCATACTCTTTCCAAAAACCTTCATAGTCTTCTAAAGCCTTGTTTTGTAACGCCCAATACTCATCCATATTTTTAATAGCAGCATTTGCAGCAAGTTCCGGATTTGGGTTAAAAGTCTCTTTTGTCATTAACAATCCTTTGGTATGTGTAGTAGTAAAATCATTTTAACATAGAATTAAGAAAGAAAGTTTAAATAGGAGTATTTACTCCTATTTGTTGGATGTGGTGGTCAATTTGTATTATATGATCTCAATTTTTTCTATGACATCCAGGCCAAAACCTGCCAGTCCGACAAATTCCGTATCTTTATTCGTGGTAAGAAGATTGATGTTCTTGATGCCAAGGTCTTTGAGTATCTGTGCACCCACACCAAACTCTTTGGCTTGTTCGTGAGAAATGATCTTAGTATCAAGGAAGATAAGTGTTCCTCCATTGAGTTTTAAGTATTCTATAGAATTGTTGAGTGCATTAAAACGTTTATCGTCAAGTACGAGTCCAATGTCTGAACCTATATTGTGAAACTTCACATTGGCAGTTTCATGCGGTTTGTAAAACTGTATGACCGTATGTGTTCTCTCGAGGTGGTCACAGTATGTGATCTTCTCTACTTTAATGCCTCTGAGTTCACAATCTTCTTCTTTAATACGTTTGATAAGTTTTTCATGGGCCAAACGGTACTCAACGATATCTGAAATGTAAACGATGGAGAGATCATGCTCTTTTGAAAAGATTTGAAGGTCATCCATACGTGCCATCTTACCATCGTCTTTGATGATCTCACAGATCACAGCAGCAGGAGCCAGTCCCGCCAGCTTACAAAGGTCTACAGAACCTTCAGTATGCCCTGTTCTGACCAAAACACCACCGTCTTTGGCGATCAGTGGAAAGATGTGCCCCGGACGTACAAAGTCTTCACTTACTGTTTGAGGATTTGCCAACTTTGAGATACAGTCATCTCTCTCAGCTGCAGAGATACCTGTTTCAGCATTAGCTGAATCTATGGATACAGTAAACGCTGTTTCATGGGCAGATACATTATTACTTACCATGGGTACAAGATCCAGCTTAGAAGCGATCTCATTGGTGATAGGTGTACAGATCAATCCTCTTGCTTCTTTTGCCATGAAGTTCACCATATCCGGTGTAGAGAAAGTCGCTGCATAAACAAGGTCACCTTCGTTTTCACGATCTTCATCATCCATCATGATGACCATTTTTCCATGTTTAATATCTTCTATCGCTTTTTCTACTCTTTTAATCGCTTCAATTGACATGCAAATTCTCCAAAAACTTTTATACAGTATATAGTATTAATCGTATTATACCTATCTGCTACTTCACTTTAGAAACTTTTTTAAACTTTTCTTTAAAACCCCTTGACATGTGAAGCATATGGTGCTATAATGCCGTCCACATAAGCAGTTAGCTTATAAAGATTGGGGTATCGCCAAGCGGTAAGGCAACGGTTTTTGGTACCGTTATTCGGGGGTTCGAATCCCTCTACCCCATCCATAAGATTTAATCTTGGTTTTATTAAATCAAGATACAATCTCACTTCATTTAAATCGAAAGATTTAAACTTCTGTCGCGGGATAGAGCAGTTTGGTAGCTCGTCGGGCTCATAACCCGAAGGTCGTTGGTTCAAATCCGGCTCCCGCAACCAATTCACTTTTAATTTTCAACTTTTGATTATTCTTTTTTACTTTTAATACTATTGTACAGACTGTATAGTCCAAGTAATATAAAAGGAATACTCAACATATATAAATTCAAACCGGTTATATTTTTTAGCCCAATACTACCAAAATTTATTTCACCAGTGAATAAAGTGGTTATCCCAATAAATATCAAAAATATTCCAAAAAATTTATTTGCTTTCATAAAAGAATTATACCTAAAGTTAAAACCTACTCCTCATAACCCGAAGGTCGTTGGTTCAAATCCGGCTCCCGCAACCAATCATAAATTTCAAATATCACATTAAAACATAATAATAATAATAATAATTTTCTTTAATATTTCATAGGTTACAAGTTGGTGTACCTCGTGATCCGTTGCAAGAGTTAAAAATAAGGTATCTATTAGTAGTTTTATATGTTTGAAGTAGTGTAGCCCTATCTTAGGGCTTCAGTTGCTATCAAGTCTAATGTAGATTTATCTGTAATTTGTGGAAATATTATTTTTACTGCATCCATTACAGCTTTTTTAAGTTGATCTTTCTTGTACTTCTCTTTGACATATATGGCTATTTTAAGTTCTTTTGGTAGATCTGCTCCCAAAGTCTCAAGTGTCTCTTTAGTCGCTCTTATATTGGCATCTGTGATACTGTGCGCAGTCTTTATGGTATTTAGAACCATGAAATAATGTAAAACCCTCAAACTAAGTTCATCTTCTAGCTCAGGTGCATAGAATAAAGGTGATGTCATTTTGGCCGTCTGTGTATCGTTCAGCAGTACATCAAAAATATTCTCTACAGTATACTTAGTATCTTGCATATCCTCTTCTAGTATTGCAACCTCTTCTCTTAATAAAGGGTCATTTAAGTATTCTCTACCTGTTTTAGGCTCTCCTCTGGACTTTCCCTTTATGTATGTATTATAGAGCTCAAGTGATTCGGATTTCTCACCAGAACCTCTCTTGGCTGTCCACTCTATGTATTCAAGTTCTTTTTCTTTATTGGCATAGTGCTCTTTTAATATTTTAGGGTCTAGTTCAAAGTCAAACATGCTACGCCTCCGTCCATTTAGTCTTAGTATCGAAAGTTATTGGTTTAAATTTCATCTTTTAAACGCTTCACTATCCATTCTTTCTCAAGTAAAAGTAATTCTCCTGAAAATATCTGCCCTACAAATTTATCTCCAACGCTATAGGTACCTACACCTTTAGGCGTACCACTCATGATAATATCATTATCTTCCAAAGTCATAAAACTTTGTATCTCTGAAAGCATGGTGTCTGGTTTATACATCATCAGATCATACGTAGCAAACTGTACCAGTGTGTCATTGATATAGAGTTTCATCCCTAACGTACAGATATCTTCACTCAGTGGTATAAATTCACTAAGTACGGCAGAGTGATCAAATGCTTTGGCTCTTTCCCATGGTAAACCTTTGGATTTTAAATGGTTTTGAATATCAGCATGTGTCAGATCAAGTCCAAAACCTATTGCATCTATCTTCTCATCATGTATTAAAAAACAGATCTCACCTTCATAACGGCAATGTTCTGAAAAATAGTAAAGAGTATCACTTATGGCTGAGTTTGGTTTATTGAAAACGACCATACTCGAAGGGATCTCATTCCCTAACTCTTCTATATGTTCGACATAATTTCGACCAATACAAACAACTTTGGATACTTCTAAATCTTGGTTATTATATATAATTGTTTTCATTTACTTTAAAAAATCTTCCATAGCCTTGTTTTGCTCTTCCATTCTCTTATTACCCACATCAACCGACTTTCTTGAATTGCCGACTGCATCGACTCGACTGTCCAGATAGGTATTTACGGGGGTTTTCAGGGTATTGGAGATACTAAGTGCTTCCACTTGCCTTTTGTAGGTATGTGCAGGAGTATCAATGTAGGGTTTTTCGTTGCTTTGAACAGGAGTAGGAGTTGTTTGTTCCACTTCTGTATCCTCACCACCGGTGAAAAGAAGAAGGATCGCTAAAATGACGAACATCAGGATGCCAATGGTTTTCATGAGGGTACCTTTAAAGTTGTATACTATCTATTATTGTAGCTATACTGACTAATATATAACCTTATATGGTTTTATAGTCTATATACCCCTTTTCATCGTGTGTATAGAATGTATGGGGATCAGCTGGAGCTAACGGTGCATCGGTTTCAAATCGTTTAGGCAGATCAGGATTGGAAATATATAATGTACCATAGGACACTGCATCTGCAAGATCGTTTTCTATAGCTTCGTTGCCTCTTGCTTTATCGTATTCTCCATTGGTGATCAATACACCTTTGTAAGCATCACGAAGTACTTGTAACTCTACCACATTGGCACCATGCTTGATATCTTCTTCCAATGCATCAATAATATGTAGATATGCCAGATCATAATCATTCAGTTTTTTGCAAATATACTTGAAGTCCTCCGTGGGATCGATATCTGTCATACTGTTAAAGGTACCGCTGGGTGAAAGCCTTAGAGCTGTTCTCTCACACCCTATCGCATCACAGACGGCTGATAGTACATCAAATAAGAATCTACTTCTATTTTCTATGCTTCCGCCATACGCATCGGTTCTTTTGTTGCTGCCATCTTTAATGAACTGATCAATCAGGTAGCCATTGGCTCCATGTATCTCTACACCATCAAAACCTGCTTCTATCGCATTTGTAGCTGCCTGTGCATACTCTGTGACAATTTCGTGGATTTCATGAACCTGAAGTGCCCTTGGTATCTCATATGGCTGCATGCCTTCAGGGGTATAGTGTTTACCATCAATTTTTACGGCTGATGGAGCTACAGGAAGTTTACCTTGCAAGAAAGAAGAGTGGGAGACCCTGCCCACATGCCACAATTGCAGATAGATAAGTCCACCTTTTTTATGTACTGCTGTAGTGACTTTTCTCCACCCATCTATCTGTGCATCAGTATAGATACCAGGTGTAGCCAGATAGCCTATACCCAAAGGAGATATCTGTGTGGCCTCCGTGATGATAAGCCCTGCACTTGCCCTCTGGGCATAATATACAGCCATCAGATCATTGGCACAGTTACCCTCTACTGCCCTGCACCGTGTCATCGGTGCCATGATGATCCTATTTTTTAAAGTCTTCTTCCCTATGGTGAGTTCTGAAAATAGATTCATCCCGTTCTCCTTGAAACAAGCAATCAATTATTTATTTTTTTTGAGGGCATCAGACTTTTCTTTATACTCCTTTGTATCTATCTCTCCACTGGCATAACGTTTATCGAGTATATCCTGTGCAGAGGAGTTTTTTGCTTCACCTTTAGCCGTCTCTTTTAAAAAATATATGAGAAGGACAACCAACAATACCGGTATAAACCACATACCAAAACCCATACCCCAGCCATGTCCTATAAAATCCATTTTATATCCTTTAGGAATATCTTTATTTGAAAAGTATAGTCAAAATAGGTGTAATTTGTGTGTAGAAAAGGTTTTCATACTTTTGGATAGAAAAAATAAATGCCTAACGGATGATTTAAGAGAAAAGGAAAGTTTGTTTTTCAAGTTGACTCTTTGCCCCTTTGCGAAGGAGATAGTTATGTTAACTTATTTAGTAGAGGTCTTCATATTCTATTTGAAACAAGAGAGATCATCTCTCATGTTTCTTTGGCTTGCCGTTCTTTTTATATTTTTTATGATCATCATACTCTCTGTATCTATGACCGTCATCACCTAGATAGTGCTTATTGTGCTTGTAGTAGCCGTTCTTATGGTTTGGGTGCTTCTCTTTTTTATACTTTTTTCTATGGTGTTCCTGGTAGCCTCTTTCATAATAGTGACCGCCCCTTAGTCTTTCACCCTTATAGTAGTAGTCACCGTTTCTCCAGTCACCGCCATAGTAGTATCTGTTATTGTAAAAGTAGTAAGGTCTCTCATCACGGTACTGTGGTTTATCATACGCTCTGTTATACTGGTCGTAGTAGCCTCTTTCATAGTAGTGACCGCCACTTAGTCTTCGACCATCATAGTAGTAGTTTCCATTTCTCCACTCACCGCCATAATAGTATTGGTTATTGTAAAAATAGTAAGGTCTGTCATCACGGTACTGCGGTTTATCATATGCACCTAAAATCACATCTACCACGACTCTTTCGAGTAAAGACTGTGCAGATACTTGTAAAGGCATGCATACACTTATACACACCAAACTACTCATAATCATTTTTTTCATACTTCCTCCTGGTTTTAATGTATCATATTATAAAATAAAAATGTGGAGTTATTGTATAAAAACTAATCTTATACTCTTTAGCGTTGAATTTTTATCTTGCTATTTCGATCTCTTATTTTGTCTTCAGTTTCTCAGCCATTTTACAGCCTTCGTTAGAACCATGTTTACAGGCTTTTTCGTAGTATTCAATCGCTTTTGAGATATCTTTTTCCAATACCTCACCCTTTTCATATTTCATTGCTGCGGCAAAACATCCGTAATAGTCACCATGATGGTCACAATCATCTATAAAATCTTGAACGATCTCTCTATCTGTCAGATCTTCACCCAAATCATCATCGAACTCATCGGACTCTGCATGTGCAAAGGCACCCATTGCTAATACAAGTATACTCGCAAGTAGTATTTTTTTCATTTGTTTTCCTTTTTTTAGATGATATGATCTATTTTATTGGAATAATAATTTATGTTTGATATGTTTCAGTTTAAATTTTAATTATATTTCTATAAAGGAATACTTATAATGGAATAGATATCTATTTCACTTAGGCATTTTGTGATGCATTTTTGGATGATCCAATAAAAAGAATGGTCATGAGGATCATTCCCGTAAATATGGTAATGGAAAAGAATGCCAAATAGGGATCAATGGTTTCAAGTGAAACAAAATTTCCATAATATAAAAATAAACCAATGACTGCACCAAGTGTTCCAACCTGATGTATATAGAATTGTGCAATAGAGAGTTTTGAGATCAGATTATTGAGCCACAGTTTGTGACACAATCCGTATATAAAAGAGACAACAAACCCAATAAGCAGGATATGCGTATGCGTGACCAAATGACCATGATCTTTGGATGCTGCCATGTAGATCCCGAGTGCTAATCCGACGATAGCATAAATTAAACTGGTTAATATGAATTTTCTGTCCATCTTTCTCCCCTGTTTTTGATAGAAGCCCTTGAATAGGTACTTTAGAGGCTGAAACTCAGTATTATATCTACTCTATTGTAGCACTTTTTTTGTATATTACTTTTCAAAAATACAATGTCTTGGCTATGTATATCATTTTCTATGACAATTTGACATACTTTTACCTTCTCCTATTTTTTTCTGTCAGAATACACCTATGAAACCTACATCCAAAGAACTGCTTGAAGCGGTCAGTAAGCATTGTTACAATGAATTAACACTCTACAGGTTCAACAATACTACATTGAATGTAAGTGATAAGTACAGGGAAGGCAGGTTAACCGCTCTGGAATACCTTACTGAGCTTACTTATTATTATCTACAAGAAGAGAAGAAGATAAATGAAGAGTTTAAACAGCAGATATCAAAACAGTTAAAGCTTTATGATTGTCTTGATGATACAGAGTATAAACGTGGTCTTTATGATGCACTGAATGTAGTATTGGGATTATAGGAGTTTCACTGGATCATGTCATGATGTTACCCTCTTATTTCATGACCCAGGAATTAGGAGTAAAAAGCTATTCAAAAAAGGATAACAGATCTTTTACATGTGCATTTGTAAGATCTTTTCCTATACTCTGTCCGAGTTTGTCTTTTGTCTTAGTATCAAGCATTTCGGTCAATTTATTTAAATTTTCCTGTGGAAAAGCAAGGTGCCATTTTGGAGGGTTTGTATCAGAGATCAATGCAGTGATATCATCAGCGATCTGTTGTAGTCCACGACGTTCTGCTTCTAATGAACGGTTATGCTGCTCTCCGTTATTATGTCCCTGGTTTCCCAACTGGTCGCTCATATCATCAGATGTATGCGTATGCGGTTCTATATATTCAAATTGTTTCATTGAGGTTAGATTTCTTCTTACTTTTTGCGTGCCGGCACTCACATTTCTTGTCTCTTGAGGATCAATACCTGTGACCGTATCAACCTGATATGCTTCAAACCCACCTAAGTTCGCGATAACAATAATATTTCTATCTAAATTCATGACTACATTACCTCCTTATTTTTTATTATATTTTATTATAACGACTTTATATATTTAACTCAAGTCCTCATATACTAATATCTAGTAGGTATTAGACAGAATTGATATTTTTGTCCATCACTATAATATGTTGAAGCACTACCCTTAAGTTTTTTGAGGCACAATAAAACTATAAAATTTACCTATCAGGGGAGATTCGATGCCAAAGGCTAAAGATACAAATAAAATATTCATAGCACTTTTATTGGGGGTGATAGCATTTGGGATGATGATCGCATTTTTTACACTCGAACAGTCTCTTATGGTTACTGTGATAGTACTGATGGTGACACTGTGGACGAATGAAGGATTACCTTTGGCTGTGGTTTCATTGCTTCCAATCGTCCTTTTCCCTGCTACCGGTGTCTTGTCGACGAAAGAGACGGCTGTCAATTATGCCAATCCTATCATCTATCTTTTTCTAGGTGGTTTTCTTATCGCGATTGCTGTAGAGAAAACAGGGCTCCACAAAGTGATAGCAAGTAGAATGTTGTATCTTTTTCCAAACTCTGTTAGAGGTATTATTTTCGCATTGATCATCACATCCGGCCTTTTAAGCTCTATACTTTCCAATACCACTACCACCCTTCTCCTGCTTCCTATTGCACTCTTTTTGACAGAAGATCCCAAACTTAAAATGCGTTTTGCTTTAAGTATAGCCTATGGGGCAAGCATCGGAGGTATATTGACACCTATCGGTACGCCGCCTAACCTGATACTTTTGGGTATCATGGAAGAGATGGGAATGGAGGCTATCCCTTTTGTACAGTGGATGTATATGGTCGCACCATTGGTTCTAATGATGTTTATAGCAGTGGGGTATATACTGGGAGTGGGTGTTAAAAATCTGTATATAGAAGCAGATCTCAGCAACAAAACGCTTAATCCCGATCAAAAGAAAGTAGTCTACCTTCTCTCCGGGTTGATCATGCTGCTTTTGGTCAATGCTCCTATTAAACCCTATTATAATGGATTGGGGTTGAGTGAACCAGGTATACTGCTTGCAGCAGGATTGCTCCTTTTTTCCCCGCCTTTTTCGATTTTGGAGTGGATGACAGACAAAGGGAGTATTCCCTACCGTATCATGTTTCTTTTTGGTGCAGGGTTTGCAATAGCTGCAGCAGTCACCAAGACAGGTATGGCCGAAGAGATTGCTTCACATCTCATGGGCTTCGCGAATATGCCTATGATCCTGTTCTTACTTATCGTTGCTACAATGATAACCTTTACGACAGAGATCACAAGCAATACAGCACTTATATCTATCATGCTCCCTATTCTCTATAAGGTAGCTGAACAAACAAGTATGGATGCAACACTGATCATGATGGTCGCGACGGTCTGCGCTTCGTATGCGTTTATGCTTCCTATCGCCACCCCGCCTAATGCGATAGCGATGAGCTCAGGTGCAGTTTCGGTCAAAACCATGGCATCGTACGGTATCATCTTTAATATTTTGGGTATTTTACTTATCGTAGCGGTAGCACGATCATTTTGGAGTCATATAGTGTAGATATGTTGAGATAGGTCTGAAACGGAAATAATACCGATTTTTGATCTATTCCATTTCCAAGCTCATGAGATACATCTCTTCACCGTCGATCACCTTTACATCCAAGCTCTCACACTCTTTACAGGTATAGTGTATATCGTCTATTTCAAATTCTGACCTACTGCCGGGTTCATGTATGAAATTGATATTTTCAGGCATAAGCTGAGGAAGACCGAATTTCATGATCGTATGAGTATGCCCACTGAATCGTCTACGAAGATCTTAGCATAAGTTTTTATTGTTTGGCATTCCTGAAATTCTCATATAAATGTTTCAATTCCAATTTTATTTAATCACTGGTGTTTACCTTATTTTGATAAAGGTTATTTCTCTTTAATGTCATAGGAGACCCCTGTCGGGACATTCATCATCATCCAGGATTGCCCGTTCCCTCTCATTATCATCCATGAGTTCGAGTATCTCCCTGTAGTTCTCTATTGAAGCCAATGCCTCTTTTTCATCTATCTTGTTCATCACAAAACCGATATGAATTAAAACATAATCTCCTACGGTCACTGCACTCTCTGTAATCGTGCATCCGCAATCTGTACACATTTTTCTTCTTTATCCAAATAATATATTTGTTCCGACAAGCAGTGAAACTGTTCCTGCCGTTATAAATGCCCTTCTGACATTTGTAAGATTCCCCAAAAAGCTCTTGTTCACATAGAGCATAAGGACCCCAAATGCTATAAATACAAGCATCACGCCCAATGTAAAGAGAGCTACCATACTCAAATCTACTGTACCACCCTGTACTGCACCCAGTGTGATCAGCATTCCTCTGACTCCTCCCGCTCCCATCAAGAGGCCCAATGAAAAGGAAGAGGAGTTTTCTATCGCATCATGTTCATGAGATTTTCCAAACCAAATATGTATATGTTCTTTATTTTCATGCATATGTTTATGTAAGTGAATACGATTGGTTATCACCATAAAAAGAAGGTAGACCCCTATAGTAATGATCACAGTGGCAGAGATCACATCACCGTAAGCCAATATCTCTGAAGAGATATCAGTATGTTGAAGTAACTTTGCAAATATAAAAAGACTAAGCCCGTGCCCTATGGCAAAGAGTGTTGTGATCAACAAGGTCTTTTGTCTGTTTTTCCCTATGGAGAAATCAGCGATAGCGGTAAGATGATCCGGTCCGAACGCATGTAGAATTCCATACCAAAATATCACCAGTAATGACAGTTCCATTTCATCTCCTTCATAAAAGTGAATATATATTCATTATAATAGTCTATAATTATTAATTCAGTATTAAAAAAGTGATTTCTAATCTATTTTAAGGACTAAAATATATAATATATCATTAAATGTATTTACTGTCATCATTCACAAACCTATCTACTTGGAGACAGGCTGCGTAAATGAACCAAATGCCTGCGGAAATTCAGTCCCGGAAAAATTGAAAAGGAACAAAAGGTCTTATCTATTTTTATTCAGGAGGGGCAAATGCGAGAGAAGCTTCCAAACTGACAGGTATGCATATTTACACCATACAGAAATATTATCAAAAATTCAGGAAAATAATCACTTTGTATTGTGACAGGAAATACAGACAAAATACAGATAAAATTGATGAGTATGATGAATACCTATACCTTCCCAAGAGCCTGAAAAAGAATGATAAAAATATAGATAAACTGCAACACTTTTTGACACTTTCGTATGAAGGGAAGGTCTATAATCTGATGATGCCGACAATTCAGTATTTTGACTATGATACAAATGATCAAGGGAATAAACTTCTTTTAAAATACCAGCGTTTTCACAAAGTAGCAAAACTAAAAAAATTTGACAATACAATCACAAAGTTCTGGACTTTTTTCGAAACATTTATTTTACAATATAAAGGCGTAAGCGATGAACAGTTCATCTACTATTTAAAAGAGGCAGAATGGAGGTTTAACAGTACGAAAGAGGAACAGAGAGCTACATTTGATTCATTGAAGCCATGATCTGCCCCAATGCTATGCCTCCGTCATTGGGAGGAATAGTGCTGGCAATGATCGCTTCCGGGATGGCTTCAAGCACCAAACCTAAAAGTATCCTGTTCTGAAATACGCCGCCACTCAGTACTAATGGAAGCTTAGAGAGTGTATGAAAATGTTTTATCATCTCTACAAGGGTATTGAAAAATTTGGAGACTGCCACAGACCTGTCTTCTTCCCGGAGTATCTCTTGAACCATAGGTAAAATATCTATGATACCCTGATCGCAGGTAAAAGTATAGTATCCTTGAACATGTTCATCATACAGCTCTTCAAGCAGCATACCGCTCTCTCCCTCAAAACTCATGACATGACAAACATCCGTGAGTGATGCCACTGCATCAAAGAGCCTGCCTATGGAGGAACTCAGAGGTGCATTCAAACCTTTTTCCCATGCGATATAGTATGTTTGTAGTTCTGATGATGAGAATGCTCTAACAGCTGGAGTGTCTAGGGTTAAAGCCTCTTGGCCATAGAGATCAAAAAGTAGGCTCAATGCCACTCTTTTTGGCTCTTTGATTGCTTTTGCACCCCCTAGGAGTTTGAACTGATTAATGTGTGCCACACGCTCATAGCACTTTGGATCACAAATCAAAAATTCTCCGCCCCAAAGTGTACCGTCATCACCGTATCCAGTACCGTCAAAAGCTACACCAAGCACTTTCTCTGCCATTTTCTTTTCTGCCATTACCCCTAGTATATGCGCATAGTGATGTTGCACACTCCGGGTATTGTCATAATGAGCTAATGCATATTTGGTTGACTCATAACCGGGATGTTTGTCGTGCATGACAAGAGAGGGATGAAAATCATAAATACGCTCAAAAATTTGAATGTTCTTTTCAAAATACTCCACTGAATCTATAGTATTGAGATCGCCTATATGCGGGGAGAGTATTGCTTCATTGTTAAAGCCTATGGCAATGGTTGATTTTTGATTTGCGCCTAAAGCCAATACATCATGTTCCAATCTAAAAGGCAATTTAAGCGCAGCAGGGGCATACCCCCTTGCACGTCTTAATATCACCTCTTGATCTTTCACTACCATCAACACAGAATCATCACAGCCGTTAACGATACTCCTGTTATGATCCAATACATAGTCATATATACCCTCTAGCTTTTCCAGACTTTCCAGATCCGTGCAGATAGGTTCATCGGTCACATTTGCACTTGTCGCGACCAAAGGTCGTTGAAATTTCTGAAGCAAGAGCAGATGCAGGGGAGTATAAGGAAGGAAAAGTCCGATATGGGAAATATTAGGAGCCACATAAGATGATATCTGTGTATTCTCTTTACTCTTAAGCAAGACAATAGGTCTCTCCTTTGATGTAAGTAAAACCTCTTCTTTAGTATTCATGTCAGCAAGGAATTGAGCAGATTTTATATCTGAAACCATGACGGCATACGGTTTAGATGGTCTTTTTTTTCGCTCTCTTAAATGCTGTACGGCTTCATCGTTGGTTGCATCACAAACAAGATGATAGCCCCCTACCCCTTTTACAGCTATGATGTTACCATCTTCTAAAAAACGAACCGTATTGTCTATCATTTCATCTTGAGGGATATTTAAGAGTTCTTTGCCTTTATAGAGTTTTAATGTAGGACCGCAATCATAACACCCTATAGGCTGTGCATGGTATCGTCTGTCCAATGGATCGTTATACTCCTCTTCACACGCTTTACACATTTTAAAATCTGCCATGGAAGTTTGTGCTCTGTCATAAGGGAGCTGCTTGATGATAGAGTAACGCACACCGCAATGTGTACAAGTAATAAACGGATAACCGTAACGGCGATTATCGGGATCGAACAGTTCTGATTCACACGCTTTGCAAATACTGACATCCGGGGGGATACGTACCGTCCTCCTACCTTTTTCCTGTGTTGTAACGATCCTGAAATCCTGAAAATCCCTGTATGCGATCTCAGTACTTATAAGTTTATCAATAGCAGCCAATGGAGGCAGTTCCGCATAGATAGTTGAGAGCAGCGTTTCTAGTTCTGAAGGCGTTGTATTGACATATATCTCTACACCTCCCGTACTATTACTGACAGTTCCATGAAGCCCCAAACGATGTGCAAGCGTATAGACAAAAGGTCGAAATCCAACCCCTTGTACGGTTCCTTCTATTTGGATCTTATAAGTACAATGAGACATGTACAGTATTCTCCTTTCCCATCGAAACGTTATTATTAATTAGAGTTTTTTGATTACACAACGTTTCTGTATTCTACCACAGAGTGACTGCCTACATCAATATCTATACTTGACAGCTGGAAGAAGATGGCAGATTACAGAGGTAAGGACACATTTATTATCTGTAAAACAGTACCTATTCCAGTGCTGTGTACCGTATCATCCTAATTCACACCGGCAAAAACAAGTTGTTTTAATTTTCCATTGTTAGCACAGTCATCTATGATCTTTTCAAAAGATCTCTTTCTACAAAAAGTTCTGTTAAGCGTTATACCAAAATGCTTTAACTCTTTTAGGGTAACCTCTAAAAGTTTTGGCATATGTCTCAAGACAGATTCAGTCAGCGCGTTACGTACTTCTATAATATTTTCCGGTATCATGGAAATATGTCGTATTTTATCCACCTCTTCATCTATAAAAGAGATATCAAATTCTTTCGCTGTTAGATCTACGGCATATTGTGCCATCTCCATCTCTTTCCCTGATTGAGCATATATAGTTCCAGTTTCACCTTCTTGGGATGATGCACCTACAACGATCAACTGATCAAAGTCACGATAGTTGGAGATGAGGCTAAAATCCAACGTTCCACCTTCTACCAGCGTTAAATTATCAGGAATATTATAATTATTCTCTATATATTTTACAAGATAGTCACCAAGTCCTTCATCATGAAACATGATATTTCCTATACCTATGAGTGCAATTTTATTATATGCCATATTTTGCTCCTTTACAAAAAAAGTGTTATCTTTTTTGTATTTATTTAATCTATTATGACAATATCGATATCGTCACAAAACTCACTAAATGCAACCTAAGTTCAGTTAACATCATCCAAATTGATCAATGACGATATTAGCCCATCATCTTCAGTGCACTGCAGAAAATGCTCTCTTCTTTTTGAAGTTTCGAGCACGTTTAAGTCATCTAAGCTTTTTCTGCATCTTTCATATATATCGTCATAATATTCATTACCGTGTCGTGAATCTACTTTTGTATCCACTGATTCAAATAATTCCTTTGTAACTTCTTGGTTATCTGTATTCATAACATCTCCTTCTATAGTAAATGAATATCTATTCATTATAATAGGAAAAGAAAACTTAAATAATAATGAATAGTCATTCATTATTATGATATCTGGAATATTTATCTGATTGGTTGATATAAGATTATATTATTTTTTAGTGCAAACGGAACAAACGTCAAACGTACGGAAAATAAATGTGGCCTCCTCTATAGAGTTTGAACCGCGCATTGCCATTGCAGATAATTGATTAGAGCCAAAGAAGTGTAGGTATCATTTGGCAATCTAAACTTTCAATGCATGATAGATATTGAAGGAAATATCATCAATATACTCATTGATCTCTTTAGGTAGAATTCCTTCACCTTTGAGAAACACCATCCCACCCAAGTAGCCTAGAAAAAGGCCAAAGGCAGAAAAAAAGTCTTGATTTCTAAACTCTCCTGATTCTACACCATCATTGAAGAAGATCATGATTTCAGTGATAAATCCAGAGACACATACCATCTCTTCACATTCATTTTTAAAGACTTCTCTATGAGAGAGATAAACACGTAAAAAATACTCGATCATTTCAGGACGTTCCTGTGCCATACCAAAATAGACTTCTACGATCTTTTTGATTTTGGCTTTGGAGGAGATATCAAGCATATTAACCTTGCGTATCTCTCCTCCTAAGACATTAGAAGTGTATTTAATGATCTCCCCTGCCAAAATATCTTTTGATGAAAAATAGTTATAGATGTTTCCTACACTCATATGCATCTTTTTTGCAATGTCGGGTATGGTTGTTTTATGAAAGCCGTTTGCAGAGAACAATTGTAGTGCCGTTTGTATAATAGATTCTCGTTTTTTCGCTTTTTTATCTGTTATTTTCAAAGAAAGCCTTTCTAATTGATACAATCATTTTAGTAAAAAATAACAAATAGGGATTGTAACTTCCAGGTATATCTTACTTTTTACTCATTCCCCAGTGTTATTGCTCCAAAGGCGATATTGGCATGATCCATGCTTAAGCGTTCATTTCTGTAAATAGGATAGTTAACACCGATAGCTTTACAGGTACGCATCAATAATTGACGATTTTCAAACAGTCCACCACTGAGTGTGACCCCGTTAATACCGACATTGGCATCAGAATCCTCTGCATGTTTCGCAAGGAAATCAACCAAAGAATCAATAAATCCGAAACTAAGAAGGTAATCATCAAGTCCGGCAAGCTTAAAGCTCATGGCTGACCGGATAGCAAGTCTCGGATCAAGTTGATACCCCTCTTCTGTACCAATAACTTTATAATCGATACGAGGGCCGGATTTACCGCTGAATTCAATAGCGGTTGCTTCAAGTGTTTCACATGACCTTCGCATATCATCACCTTCATATAAGCCGATGAATACAGCTGCTAATGCCCAGATCCTCATAATACCATTAGTCTCCATATGTGATATGAATTCTAACTTTTCTATCTTCTCATAGAGTCCAGGGAACGTTTTTTTATAGTTATTAACAAGACGCATTCCTCCCTCATCCATTGAGGCTATTGCTTCAAGTATATCTCTAGGTTGGGTCCATGCATCATCTTTGAAGAGAACCATAGGAGTATATCCGATCTTGTTGGAAAAAGAGAAGATATGGGACCTGTGTTCACGGCTAAGATGTATACCACAAAGTGCTTGATCTTGAAGCTGATGCTCTATGACGATAGAACGCTGTGCAGCATGGGCAGGTTCAAAACGAATAGCATGACTCACTTCTCGGACCTCCTCATTGGAGACATAGTGTATATAGGGTTGCTGATCGATCTTTAGATCTGTTCCAACCTGCAATCCGTTTGCATCTCCATAAGCCTGAAAACCTTTATACTCGCAAAATGAAGCATGTTTTAAATGCATAGGAACACTCCACGGTAGCATATCTCTCCCGCTTGTGATAATCAAATGTTCATCTAATCCTGTAGCAACACGAAGTGTCGGTACATGATCAGAAAAAACAACATCGATACCTCTGTTTTTTAATGCTGTGGCAAGTGCCAATGTGATTTTGTCATCCGCAAAGAAAACAGGGTAAAAAGGCTCACTGAGTTCATATTCACTGCGGAACATCAATTTTGGCTTCAGTCTTACAGAAGGTTTCTCAACCATCATCAGTGAGTTCAATTCCAGCTGATTGATGAGAAACTTCTCTGAAATATCGCTGGGGGTACAAAAGAGTAGACCTTCATCCTCTTCTCTGTTCGCATGTAAGAGTGAAAAACGTCGGATACCATTGTAAGTAGGCAGCCGCAGCTCGCCCGTGTTTATCAAAACATCTGCCATCCGTGTGAAAAATGCTTCTTCTGTAGGCGTCTCGATACCCGTAAATGCAAAGAGATCCCCCATGCCAAGCGATGTTTCATTGAATCCGCAAACAGAACATGCGTTAAACGGATCGAGTGTCTTGGAGACATTCTCCTGACATTCAGGACAGTAAGGCACTTTAAATGGTACATGGTTATCTGGTAATGATCTATTGGGACTCTGTTGTTTTTCTTCCTCTTTATGAACCTCTTCTATGGTGTAGTTGCCTAAGAAAAGAGATTGGGGAACCAGTGCAGATATCTGTTCTGCCAAAGTTTCCAGGGTGCGTTGATCACCTGAAGCCTCTATTGTGTAGCTTGTACCTTCTACAGAAAGTGAAAGCGGCATATTTGAGAGTTCATGTATGCGATTTAACAACCGTGTAAATAATCCATTATCATGGATATAGTCAAATTTAAACGCTATATGCATCATGGCTCCTAAAAGAGTTTGGAAGTATGGACTGTATATTGACGTCAGCTTTTTTGATTGCATTCACATTCATTTTTTTTAGATACTCCAAGAGCGTTTTTTCCATTAAAGGTACAGCCTCAGCAACACCTTCAGAAAGAGAGAACTCTGTTATCTCTATAATGGTCGGTACCACACCCATGATCATTGTCGGCGGACGATCTCCGGTCATATCCATCATATTTAGTGTCTGAAGCATCTCAACTTCATGCGCACTGCCTTGCCAATCTACATTATCAGGTACTGCATCAAAATTAAAGAAATAGACTTCACCTGCTTGAACGCCTGGTGCATTGATCGTATCAATAATGATCAGATGGTCATACTCTACAATGATAGGGATAAGCCTCTGGGCAAGTGTCCCGCCGTCTATAGTATCAATCTGATGTTCTCCATCAAATTGATATTTTTCTTCTATATATTTTATAAAATGGACACCTATGCCTTCATCACCGAACAGCAGGTTACCAATACCCAATATTAATATTTTCACTTTTTCTCTTTTTCAACTTTTTCTTTTTCTTTTTCCAGTTTCTCTTTTCTTAAATGATAATCATATCCTGTAAACATCACATCCATCGCACCATGTTTAAAGCGTATGGCAGACCAAATGACCAGATAAATATGAATAGGTAAGAAGATCAAATAGCCCCACACAGTGATATGATGGATATAACGTACATTGGCAAGTCCTCCCATCCATACTTCTAAAACACGCATAGGTTCATATAACCAACCACCTATACCTAAGTGATACACATGTACATAGAGTATCAACCCCGTAAGGGAAGCTAAGACCACCAAGACCATTATGGCAGTATAGGTTAGAAACTGTAACGGCCCGTAAAACCCTTTTTTCTTTAATTCACCGATAAAGAAGTAAGCTTTTAACTGAGTGATCCAGGATTTTAGACTAAATAGATCTTTAAGTGAACCCAATTCACCTTTCGTATCTTTTCCAAAAAAGAAAAGATAGATTCGGAGTATTCCTGAAGCTATAAGGATAAACCCTAAGATTAAATGCCATTTGGTCCACTCTGCATAAAGAAGTTTATCCGTTGAGCCTTGAGATGTCAGAAATGGCTCAGCGATATAAAAACCTGTTACAATCAATCCTATGATAACTATGGCCCGTATCCAATGTAAAATTCTATTGATGCTGCTGTAGACAAAACTGGGATGCTCTACAATTTCTTCTTCCGGTTTTCCCATAATGCATACTCCTTTTCATTCATTTTTAATATAAGTCTGCTTTGCATTCTAACAAGTTGCTCCGCTGCTTATAGGATTTACTTTAAATTCACTGATCTCTGTACCTTTCATATCTATTACATGTACAGCACATGACATACACGGATCAAAAGAGTGAATCACTCTGATTACTTCAAGCGGTTTAGTAGGATCTTCAAGTTTCAATCCTACAAGAGATGCTTCATACGGCCCTATCGTTCCATTGGCATCCATTGGTCCCGCATTCCATGTGGTAGGCACTACTGCTTGATAATTTTCGATCACACCGTCTTTTATCCGTACCCAGTGACTGAGCACACCGCGAGGTACTTCACCGATAAAACGCCCCGTATACTCTATGGATGGGTTGATCTCAAATTTAGTGTAGGTGCTCTCATCTGTTTTGACATTTTCAACCAAAGAATCAAATATGGTAATGGCATTATCTGAGATCAGTTTGGTCTGCAGCATACGCGCCGCAGTACGTCCCAATGTCGTGAAAAGAGCTTCTAACGGCAATCCGGTGTGCTTTAAAAATGCATTGACTTCAGCCTGGACCTTTTCATTGCCTCTGGCATAATTTACAAGGAGACAAGACAGAGGACCTACTTCCACCGCATCAGTGCCGTATCTTGGGGCTTTGACCCAAGTATATTTTTCATTTTCATTGATGATCTTTGCTTCACCGTTTACCGTATCACCATCTATGAAACCGGTATAATCAGGATCCGTAACGCCATCATATGGATGAAGAGGATTATTCCCTTTATACCATGCGTGTGTCACATCTTCCTCGATCTTCGTTTCATCGATATCAAATACTTGACTGAGATCACCGTCTTTAATGTACCCGCCTTGGAAAAGATACTCTGTACGGTTAAGTACAAATTCATCAGCCGCCAGGAAGTTTTTAACTCCCAGACCACCCAATACGGTCTCTTCACTTCCGTATGCATCTGCAGCCATCACGATATCTGCCTGATAGGCACGGTCGATAAAATCCTTTACGATCTTATATTTTTCTCTCCACTGCGATAAGCGTGTCGGACTCAAGATATCACGGACACAGGTAACCCCGCCCACCACAAGACTTTGAGGATGTGGCTGCTTCGCACCAAAAATAGCAAACATCTGTGCTGCTACACGCTGTACTTCAAGTGCCTTAAGATAGTGTGAGAGTGCAATAAGGTTTTGCTCCGGAGAGAATTTATAGGTACCATTCCCCCAATATGCATTGGCAAACGGCCCAAGTTGACCTTTATCAACAAATTCTTTCACTCTTTTTTGGACAGCAGTAAGTTCATCTGTACCGGTTGCAATTGGCATATCAGAGTATTTGAATGCCAGTTTGGACGCTTTTGCAGGATCTGCACTGAGTGCCGATACTACATCCACCCAGTCAAGTCCGTGTAAATGGTAAAAGTGTACAACATGGTCATGCATATAAAGAGATGCATTTAAAAGAGACCTTACCAGCTTTGCATTATAGGGTATCTCTATACCTAATGCATTTTCTACAGACTCAATACCGGCTCTATAGTGAGAATAGGTACAAACACCACAAATACGTTGTGCCATAAGACCTGCATCACGAGGATCACGTCCTTTAAGGATAACCTCTATCCCTCTCCATAAGGTGGATGAAGAATAGGCTTTTTGCACTACATTGTTCTCATCAACCTCTACTTCAACACGCAGATGTCCTTCAATTCTTGTTATCGGATCAATAACTACACGTTTATTAGCCATAATCTATCCTTCCTTCTCATCGTTTTTATTCATAAATATACTTGCAACAGCATGTGCTCCAATTCCCACAACAGTTGCTGTTAATAGTGCTGTACCAAGCTTGTCAACGGTGGTATTCACACCCATAATAAGATGCGAATTAAGCGGTTTTAGCAGTGGACCCATGCTGTCAAAAAAGTCGGGTTCAGAACATCCCATACATCCATGACCTGCCTGTACCGGCCAACTTACATGCTGGTTGAACCGTTCGGTTGAACAGTTATTGAAAGTGTAAGGTCCTTTACATCCTTGTTTATAGAGGCACCATCCCTCTTTTGCACCTTCATCACCAAAACTCTCTACGAACTCCCCGGCATCAAAATGTCCACGACGTTCACAGAGATCATGAATACGCGCACCGTAAGCCCATTTTGGACGATGGTAGTGATCAAGTGCCGGCAGTGTACCAAAGAGTAAGAAGTGCATCAGCGTCCCAACTATATTTTCAGCACTTGGTGGACAACCTGGTACATTGATGACCGGTTGTGAAACCACTTTGTCCACACCTTTCGCACCAGTTGGATTAGGTGCAGCTGCCTGGATACCTCCGAAACTCGCACAAGTACCTATGGAAAAGATCGCTGCAGCACTTTTAGCCGCTTTTGTAATAAGCTCAACTCCTGTCGTACCATGGGCACCCAGTGTCAAATACTTACCATGATTTGCTGTTGGTATACCGCCTTCAGCAAGTAACACATAACGGCCTTTATACTCTTCTAATGCATGTTCAAGGTTAGCCTCTGCCTGCCACCCTGATGCAGCCATAAGTGTTTCATGATATTCAACAGAGACATAATCAAAGATCAGTGAATCTATCGTTGGTGCATCGGAGCGTATAAACGACTCACTACATCCTGTACACTCTGCAAAATGGAGCCAGACCAGCGGTACACGGTCTGCTAGTTTTGCGGCCTCTGCAAACAAAGGCGTGAACTGGGACGGTAATGCAAGCATCGCTGTGACACCTGCAGCCCACTTCATAAAGTCACGTCGCTGGATACCTTTACTTGCCAGCATCTCTTCTATTGACACTTCTTTTCTAGAAGGTAACTCAGCCAGTGAACGAATACGATCTTTTGCTTTCGCATAGAGTGCATCAAAACCATTCATATTTAACTCCTTTTATTAGTTATTATTATTAAGTATTATACATTAATTATGTTATGGCCTAAAACCACCCTCTTAGCATCAGATACCAGTACATCGGTTTTAATTGATAAAGGTCAAATGCCCACCAGAAGTATCTTGGTTTTGCAGGATCCAGGAACGGTATCGTTGGTATGAGCCCCTTGTAACCAAATTCCGGCATAATAATCTCACCATAGGATACTTTCATCGGACACACTGTATATCCATCGAATTTTTCTTCAAGTTTTTTGCCCTCCAGTTCTGCAACGAGGTTACCTACAACGATCGGTCCATGATGTCTTGCTGATCCTCCTGTCTTACCTAGAGGTATACCGCAGACATCACCCATACCGAATACATTTTTGTATCTTCTGTGCTGCAGCGTGACCTGGTCTACTTCCAGCCAGCCTTTCGCACTACCTTTTTGCCAACCCAATGGTGAATCAACCAGAGCCTGAGGAGGTCCCATTGGCGGTACGATATGAATAAAGTCATAAGACATATCAACCATTCTGGTCTCTTCAGAGATGTCATATTCACCTAGATCTTCATCGTACTCACCTTTAATTTCATAGGTCTCTTCAAAAGTTGCCATTTTGTTCTTTACATCTATGGCAACAAGATTATGTCTGAACTTGTTAGTGATCGTGTCATATCTTGTTTGTACTTTCTGTAAAGCATCTGCAATCTCAGGTATACTAAATAGCTTCGAACCACTGTTCGCATAAATATAATTTGCACTCAAACCATCTTTTTTCAAATGGTCTGCACTAAGATAGAGCATTTTTTGCGGTGCTCCCCCACATTTAATAGGTGTATTTGGATTTGTATAGATCGCTGTTGGTCTTTTTCCTGAAGCAGCTGATTTTTTCAGTTCGTTAAACCATTTCCATGTGATTTCACCACCATCTGCTGTACCTTTTTCAAGATTGTTCAAATAGACACTAGCAATACCGTTTTTACCGATATCATCTTCAGTCAAACCTTTGATCCAATCATAATGGTAGACTATACCTGTTGCCACCACCATATAATCATAAGAGACCTCCTCACCTGCTCTTGTAGTTACCATATTATTATCCGGGTCAAAAGAAGCGACTTCATCTTTGATCCAATTGACATCATCTGCAATAAAATCTTTATTATCTTTAACGATGTCATCGAAGGTATAAAGCCCTGCACCTATAAAGACCTGTCCCGGCTGGTAAAGATGCTTCTCATTTGGTGCGATAATGGTTATATCTGCATTCGGTAATGCACTACGCAGTCTTGCAAGGGCCATGATTCCCCCCGCTCCTGCACCTACAACCAGTATCTTTGCATTCTTGTCGCTCTTGACTCCGGCTTCTGCTTCCGCAGCTGCTATAGAAGAAGGAGCCATACCCATAACACCGGCTGCACCTCCAATACCCATCACTTTTAGTGCCGTTCTTCTACTCATCCCACTTTGTTCTTCACCATACAGATGATCTATAAGCGGTTTGCTGTGCTCAATCTTTTGCTTTTTCATGTTGTTCCTTTTAATATAATAAACTTATGACAATAATAAATTATTTTTTATTAAATATAACTGAATATTCATTCAATATTATAATTATTATGTTAAAAAGTTATTTAAATCATCTGTTATGATGTGGTTTTTTTGACTCTAAATGGTGTGTATAACCTATATATAGGGACTTATGATGTAATAAGATACTATGACGGAAAAAATGTAAATTTTATAAATCAGCACAAAATTATTTTATATAATGTTTAAATATCAATATAACAACACTGGAACTGTCTTTATATCAATAATGTTGATATAATGCTTTTAAAAAGAGTTAAATATATGATTACGCAATTTATACAAGCACTTTCTGGTCTGGGAATGTTTTTATTTGGTATGTTGTATATGGAACTTGCACTAAAAGAAGCAGCCGGACGTCGTTTTAAAACCTGGGTTAAGAACTCAACCTCTTCTACGATCAAATCCCTCATGACTGGAACGCTTGCCACTGCCCTGCTCCAAAGCTCTTCCGTTGTCACACTTATGACACTATCTTTTGTAAGTGCTTCTCTGATCACATTATATTCGGGTATTGGCATTATATTTGGTGCTAATGTCGGTACTACCCTGACATCGTGGATCGTTGCCACTCTTGGTTTTAAGGTCAAGATCGAAGCTTTTGCTCTGCCTATGATAGGTGCAGGAGGTCTACTGCTACTATTTGCGCCTGATCATAAAAAGATCACCATCGTTGCAAAGGTATTTGTGGGATTTGGTCTTCTGTTTCTCGGTCTTGAATTTATGAAAAGTGCTATAGAGTCTTTGACCAGTCTCATTGATCTTGAGAAATTATCACATTTACCTCTGATCGCATTTATCGGTATCGGTTTTTTCCTTACGGCACTGATCCAGTCCAGTTCTGCTGCTACGGCTATTGTACTAAGTGCACTCTATGTACATATCTTGAGCTTTGAACAATCCGCGGCAATGGTAATAGGTACGAACATCGGAACAACCGTGACAGCCATGCTTGGTGCTATGGGTGGCATACCCGATAAAAAACGTGTTGCACTGGCACATTTTATATTCAATCTTATTACCGCAGTAGCTGCTTTCTTGATACTGGCACCTTTGACACAGTTTATGATGGGTTTTCAAGGATTAAAGCATGATCCGGTCATAGCATTGGCACTCTTCCACACGATATTCAATATTCTTGGTGTTGTGCTGCTTCTTCCTTTTATATCGTTGATGGCCAAGCAGCTGAGTCAACTCTTTGTACATGTTGAACCGGAACCAACGCGATACATACATTTGGTCGACCCCCAATTTTCTGAAACTGCACTGGTCGCATTACGTGATGAAGTAAACAATCTGTTTGTAAAAACAATGAAATATGCTCTTTTGGTCGCAAATATAAAACCCAATGATGTTTTTGTAAAAAAGCTAGGTCTGAAAGAGGCCGTAGAATTGAATCAGGAACAAATAGAGTTTAATCATAAAATAGCCTATAACACGATCAAAGAGATAGAGATCAAGATCATGGAGTTTGTGTCAGCTCTGAACCAACAAGATCTACTGGAGGATGAGAGAAAAAGTCTCGAAACACTTTTAGCCTCTGTACGTGAATCCGTCTATGCAGCAAAGATGCTTAAAGATATCAAAAATGACATGAACGAATTCTCAGAAAGCAGTAGTAGCACCATTCATAGTATTTATGATGCTATTCGTAGGAACCTTCTCTATGCGATCATGATCTATATCAATTATATGGAAGAGGTGTGGAGTATAGAAAAATGTTTAGAAAAGTTTTCTAAATCAGAAGAGGAAAACAAACGTATTATGAAAGAGGCATCTCTTTCTATCAGTCATAAAGGTATCAATGAGAAAAAAGTTGTCTCTTTGCTCAATACAAACCGCAGTGTTTTCATTGCAACGCAGGCTCTTCTGGAGGCATCAAGATCTGTATCATTGCACTTCCCTCTTGAAGATTAGTCATAGCCATTTAGTCCTCTTGTGCTATAATGCCACTCATACAAAAACAAGGGTGCACAACAGTGGAAACTCCATCAGTCAAAACACAAAAATTCATTTTAAAACTTTTTCCTGAGATCATGGTCAAAGGTGCTTCTGCCAAACGACAAATGGTAGGACAGCTCTATAATAATCTTGTAAAACTTTTAGGCAGATACAGTGCTGAGATCACGGTAAAAAAGTTTTCTGATAAACTCGAAGTAGTTACACCTATAGAATTTCTCACTGAAGTACGTCAAACGCTCCTTGATACTCCGGGTATAGAACAGGTACTTGAAGCCTTACAGTTTGACGGTATGGAAACACTTGAACAGATCAAAGTCAAAGTGAATGAAATGATGGCCAAAGAGATTATAGGAAAGACCTTTGTGGTACGTGTCAAACGTTCAGGGACCCATCCTTTTAATTCTACACAAATTGCCCAGACCGTAGGCGGCTATATGTTGGCACACAATGAAACTAAAGGTGTAGACCTGCATCATCCCGAAGTGACCATCCGCCTGGAACTGATCAATAAGCAACTCAATATCATTACCATCAGACATGTGGGACTCAGCGGTTTTCCTTTGGGTACACAGGGAGATATACTCTCTCTGATGTCCGGCGGTTTTGACTCTACCGTTGCCTCTTATCTCACGATGAAAAGGGGTATAAAGACCCATTTTATATTCTTCAATCTTGGTGGGATCGCCCATGAGATAGGTGTCAAGCAGGTGGCGCTTTATCTCTGGAACAAGTTTGGTGCATCGCATCGTGTCTCTTTCATCTCTGTACCTTTTGATGCGGTCATCGAAGAGATATTCCGTTCGACACATGAGAGTTACATGGGAGTCACCCTTAAGCGTCTTATGCTCCTTGCCTCTGAAAAAGTGGCCAATGAACTGGAAATAGATGCACTGCTAACGGGTGAGAGCGTGGCACAGGTTTCCAGTCAGACCCTGCGTAACCTGGCACTCATAGACCAGGTGACCAATAAACTCATTTTACGTCCACTAGCTACAATGAACAAACCAGAGATCATCAAGATAGCCAGTGAGATAGGCACACGCCGTTTTGCCGAGAATATGCCGGAGTACTGCGGTGTCATCTCCAAAAACCCGATCACACACGGTTCATACAAACGTATGGAAAAAGAGGCAGCACGCTTTGACTACTCTGTGTTGGACAAAGCTGTAGAAGATGCACAGAAGATCTATGTGGATGAGATCATCGATGATGTGACCAATGCAGCGCCTGTAGAGGTGATACATGACCTCAATAATGAGAAGTATGTGGTGATAGATATACGTTCGGAAGAGGAGTGCATCGAAACACCGTGCAAAAGTATTAAAATACCATTCCATAAACTTAAAACAGAGTTCAAGAAACTCCCACAGGACAAGGAGTATCTCCTCTACTGTGACAAGGGTATTATGAGCCAGCTGCATGCCCAGTATCTGCGCGATGCAGAGGATGCTAAAAATGTAAGGGTTTACAGACCCCAATAATCTATGCAAAAGATGACCCTGCATGCCATTATCATAGGAGAAAAGGCCAAAGAGGCTTTGCATTATGTAGATAGTGTACAGGCTATCAAAGGAAAAGGTTTGGAGGGTGACCGTTATTTCTACGGACAAGGTACCTTTAACAAACCCCAACTCTCTCAGGATGTCAGAGAGGTCAGCATACTCCCCTATGAATCGCTTGCAGAGTGTAACAGTCGATTAGAAAGCGATCTGGACTTTCTGGATTTAAGAAGAAATCTTATCATCAAAAATTTTGATGCTTCACTTCTTGAAGACAAAATATTTACCATCGGCACGGCAAAGTTCCGTATCGTACGTACCTGCCCTCCCTGTCGCTACCTCTCAAGATTACTTGACAAGGATATGATGCGTGGCTTAAAGCATATCGGTGGATATAGAGCAGTAATTGAGGAAAGCGGTATTTTAACACAAAATGATATTATTAAATATTGATTTTCTCTTCTAAGCTGCACGCTGATTGCACACTTTTTTATTATTCTGTTTAGGAACGTGAGAAGGTGATGTAATGAAACAGATACTGCTATTATTCTATCTATTGAGTACCCTGCTTGCAGCCAAAAATGTATACTACGATCTTGTCATAGAGTATCAAACTGTGAACTTTACGGGAAAAAAAGTTGAAGCCATGACCATCAATGGAGGCATTCCCGGTCCTACCATTAAAGCAGAAGAAGGCGATTGGGTCACCATAAAGGTGACCAATAAGATGGATGTGGACACTTCCATTCACTGGCATGGTCTTCTTTTTCCTGGCCGTAATGATCAAGACGGTGTCCCAAACCTCACTACACCCCCTATAAAAGCTCATACTTCACATACATTCCGTTTTCCACTGATACAGTCTGGTACATACTGGTACCATTCTCATACTGGGCTTCAAGAGCAAAGAGGCGTGTATGGTTCCATTATGATCCAACCAAAAAAGAAACGGTATAAAGTCGATAGAGAACTGGTCCTAGTGTTGTCAGATTGGACCAATGAAGATCCGCAGGAAGTCATGCGTACACTGAAACGCGGCAGCGAATACTATTCCATCAAAAAAGGTACTGTACAGTCACTCTGGGGTGCCATTGAACACAATGCAGTGGGCAATATGTTGACACAGTGGAAAAATCAAATGCCGCCTATGGATCTCTCTGATGTCTACTATGATGCTTTTCTTATCAACGGTAAACAGAACAGTAGATACAAAGCAAAAGCCGGAGAGAAGATACGCCTACGGATCATCAATGGTTCTGCCTCCACCTACTTTTATCTGCAGTATGCAGATGGTCCTTTGCGTATTGTCTCTGCGGATGGTGTAGATGTGAAGCCTTTCGATCAAGATAAACTTCTCATATCTGTTGCTGAGACCTATGACGCCATCATCACTGTTCCCAAAGATGGTTCCTTTGAACTCAGAGCCACAGCACAGGATGGCTCAGGAAAAGCTTCGATCTATATAGGCAGCGGCAAAAAGATAGCCGTCAAAGGGGTACCCAAACCAAACTATTATGCGATGAAGTGCAGTTCTTCCATGAAACCTAAAGGTAAAGGGATCGGTGGCAGTAAAACAATGAAATGCAGCGGAGGAAAGTCTACAGCTGGTATGAAGTGCGGCGCTTCTATGAATATGAAAAATATGGATATGTCATCAGCACAAAGACCGCCTACACCTTATGCCAAACTTGAAGCACTTGAAGATACCACACTGGATAAAAAACGTCCATGGAGAGAGGTACATCTCACACTCAATGGTGATATGCGCAGCTATATCTGGAGTTTTAACGGTAAAACATTGAGTGAGGAAGACAAAATAGCTATCAAAAAAGGAGAGAATGTACGTTTTATCTTTGAGAATAAGACCATGATGCACCATCCTCTGCATCTGCATGGACATTTTTTCCGTGTGGTGAACGAAAATGGAAGTCGTTCACCGCTGAAGCACACAGTAGACATCGCACCTTTGGGAAATAGTGTCATAGAGTTTGCAGCTGATTATGAGAAAGACTGGCTCTTCCACTGCCACATCCTGTACCATATGATGTCCGGTATGACACGTGTAGTCAGCTACGGTACACCAAAAACTGCAGAAGAACAAGCCAGTTACGACAAGTTTCTCGAAAAGTTTGACCAGTGGTATTTCTGGGGTAATATGCTGGCACTTAACAGCATGAATGAAGGATTGCTCGCAGCGGCTAGTGGTAAGAACAGTTTGATCGCTTACTGGGAGAGTGATTATGATACAGAGTATGACACCTACTTCGTCTATAATAGGTTCATTGACCGCTACAGTTCCTGGTTCGGTGGTGTGAGCATTGCAGACAGAGAAAACGATAAGACGCGTGCGATCATCGGGTATAACTATCTACTTCCCGGACTCATCGATGCAAAGTTCTGGGTGGACAGTCAGGGAGATGCACGGCTCTGGTTCATCAAAGAGGTGATGCTGACCAACAACACAGGCTTGGAACTTGAATACCAATACGATACCGAACTCAAAAGTGAATGGTCTGCCACTTTGGATTACCGTATTAATAAACAATTCAGTATAGGTGCACGTTATCACAGTGATACAAAATGGGGTGCAGGAATACGGTGGTTTTTCTAGCAACGATAATGATAAAAGGAGTCTATGATGATCAAGGATCCAGTATGCAGCATGGAAGTTTCCGAAGATTCTGAATTTAAAAGTCAGTTTCATCATCAAACCTACTATTTTTGCAGTGAAAACTGTAAACATAAGTTTGATATGTCACCAAATACCTATATAGATTCGGAAGAACTGTTAAAAACAGAAGAGTGCCCTGACGGCAGTTGTGATATAGAGTTAAAATTTACCCAATATACCTGCCCCATGCATCCAGAGATCATCAAGGATCAACCGGGAAGCTGTCCTATATGCGGTATGTCATTGGAGCCTGTCATGGCTGCTGAAGAGGAAGAGAATGTTGAACTCAAAGAGATGACACAACGTTTTTGGTTCTCTGCATTCTTGGCACTTCCTCTTTTTCTCTTAGCGATGGTAGCGGATATGTTGCCTGCAATGTTACCGGAGAATCTATCAACCAAAACCCTGTACTGGATAGAGTTTGCTTTGGCGACCCCTGTAGTACTTTGGGCAGGATGGCCGTTTTATGTCAGGGCTTGGCAGTCTGTAAAAAGTTGGAACCCCAATATGTTCACGCTTATTGCTTTAGGTGTATCTGTTGCATGGACCTACAGTGTAGTGGCACTGCTCTTTCCCACTATTTTCCCACCCCAAATGTTAGGGAATGAGGGTACAGTACATGTCTATTTTGAAGCGGCAGCTGTGATCACTGCGCTAGTACTGATGGGACAGGTATTGGAGCTTCGGGCTCGCTCAAGAACCAATGAAGCGATCAAAATGCTGCTCAGTCTTGCACCCAACACTGCAACGCTTATTCATCCTGATGGATCTGAAACAACGGTCTCTACTGAAGAGGTCAAAGTAGGAGACAAACTGCGTATCCGTCCCGGAGAAAAGATACCTGTAGACGGAGTTGTTCTGGAAGGAGCTAGCCATGTGGATGAGTCCATGGTAACGGGTGAACCTATCGCTGTCAATAAAGCATCAGGTATGAAACTGATCGGTGCAACGATCAATGGCAACGGTACACTTGTCATGCAGGCAGAGAAGATCGGTGCAGATACCCTGCTGTCACAGATCATCGATATGGTTGCCAAAGCACAACGTTCACGTGCACCCATACAGAAACTCGCAGACCTTGTCTCCTTTTATTTTGTACCGACAGTGGTCTTTGTATCTATCCTTACTTTTATCACATGGTATTTTATCGGACCGGAGCCCAGATTGGCATATGCACTGGTATCTGCTGTGTCCGTTCTGATCATAGCATGTCCTTGCGCCCTGGGTTTAGCAACACCTATTTCCATCATGGTGGGTACAGGAAAAGGCGCTGCTAACGGGGTATTGATCAAAAATGCCGAAGCGTTGGAGATCATGGAAAAAGTAAATACACTGATCGTCGATAAGACAGGTACATTAACAGAGGGTAAGCCTAAACTTGTTGCTATAGAAACAGTCGGAGAGATAGAAGAAAATGATCTGCTTCAACTGAGTGCTTCTCTTGAACATGCAAGTGAGCACCCTATCGCCCTCTCTATCATGGAAGAAGTAGAGGATCAAAAGATACCATTACTTGATGTGAAAGCGTTTGACTCCATCACCGGTCAGGGAATCAAGGGGATTGTCAATGGACATAATATGGTGATAGGTAACATACATCTCTTTGAATCTTTAAAAATCGATACAAGCAGTCTGAAAGAGAGGGCCGAATCCCTGGGAGGAGACGGTGCTACCGTGGTACTGGTCGCCATAGATGATAAGATTTCAGGTCTCATTGCCGTGGCAGATCCTATAAAAGAGACTACAAAGGATGCCATCGATGCACTGCACAAAGATGGCGTGAAAGTGGTTATGATGACAGGAGACAACCTGACCACAGCCAATGCTGTGGCTAGAAAGCTCGGTATCGATGAAGTGCATGCCGATGTACTTCCTGAAGGAAAAGCAGACATCATCAAAACACTTCAAGATAAAAATGAGATCGTCGCCATGGCAGGAGACGGGATCAATGATGCTCCTGCCCTGGCCCAGTCCCATGTCGGTATCGCCATGGGAACAGGTACCGATGTTGCGATGGAGAGTGCGGGTATCACGCTTGTTAAGGGTGATCTAAGAGGTATTGTCAAGGCAGTTCATCTTAGCCGGGCTACCATGAAGAATATAAGACAAAATCTCTTTTTTGCCTTTATTTACAACAGTTTAGGTGTGCCAGTCGCAGCAGGTGTGCTTTATCCTTTCTTTGGTATTTTACTCTCTCCTATGATCGCTGCTGCTGCCATGAGTTTCTCTTCGGTATCTGTGATCATGAATGCCTTAAGATTAAAGAATAAAAAACTCTGAAAAGTCTATTTTGTAGACCAAAATAATAACTACACGCAGACTGCACAGACTCTAGACTACTATAAGAGTATAAAACTACATACTACATGAGTATTAAAAAGGATCAAGAATGACACACACATTAATGGACTTACCGTTTGATGAGAATGCACTCGAGCCGTATATTTCAAAAGAAACACTTCAATACCATCATGGTAAACATCACGCCGGATATGTAAATAAACTGAATACACTGATAGAGGGTACGGTGTATGCGGACATGAAACTTGAAGAGATTGTCAAAAAAGCAGATGGCGGTATCTTTAACAATGGTGCACAAGTGTATAACCATAATTTTTATTTTAGTGGTATGAGTACGAAGGAAACTTCTCCTTCTAAAGAGCTCTTAGCCTTAATTGAACGTGATTTTACCTCTATGGAAGAATTTAAAAAGAAATTTTTAGAAATGGCCGCAGGTTTGTTTGGTTCTGGTTGGGTGTGGCTGAGTATAAAGGACTCAGATAGTTTAGTCATAGAATCATTTTCCAATGCCGGTAATCCACTGCTTTTAGATCATACACCTTTACTTACCTGTGATGTCTGGGAACATGCTTACTATATAGACTATAGAAATGCTAGAGCGGATTATCTAGAAAAATGGTGGGAGCTTGTGAATTGGGACTTTGTATCAGAAAATCTGGAAGCATGTACAAAATGATGTTCTGTGGTATGAGAATGTAGTACCGAACAAACATTCTAACACGTAAAGGAGTGATCATGAAAACATCAAGAAGATTTTTTTTCAGATATATGTCTGCACTTGGTATGGTGAGTTTTTTTACTACAACGCTCAGTGCCAAGACAGCTAAAAATATCGTAAAATATCAATCTACACCAAAAGATGGAAATTCCTGTAAGACATGTATGCACTTTATTCCTGAAACCAATGAATGTAAAACAGTTGAAGGAAGTATTGATCCCAGTGGTTGGTGTATCATTTACTTCAGAGACCCTAACTATAAAGAAGTAAAAGTGGCAGACGATAATCAGACCGATGATATCGATAATACAACTTGATCTTGGTGTTATATGCAGTGTCACTACTCTTCTGATCAGGAGCTTAGATTATGACCTTGGAAAAACTGAAGCAGTTTAATGGACAAAACAAACAAAAAGCCTATATTGCCTATAAGGGAAATATATATGATGTAACAGAGAGTCCGTTATGGGAAAATGGAACACATCAAAATGTTCATGAAGCGGGTGTTGATCTCACTGATGCACTTGCCGATGCGCCACATGCTGAAGAGGTTTTTAAGAAGTTTCAGATCGTAGATACGCTTGATGGATATGTTGAAAAGGTTCAAAATGATCCGAAGAGAACAGATTGGGTGAAATGGTATCGCAAATTCCACCCTCACCCCATGCTGGTTCATTTTCCTATCGCCCTGCACCTCTTCGCCGCCGGACTGGACCTTATTTTTTTCTTTCAACTTAGTACTTCTTTTGCTACAGCAGTGTTTTACACTTTTTTTGCCTCCACTCTGATGGGTGTATTTACGATGCTTTCGGGAATATTAAGCTGGTGGATCAACTACCAACTCGCATTTAGCCCTATATTACTTAAGAAACTTACATTCTCTATCATCACCCTCATTCTTGGTGTTATAGGTATCGTGATCTATTTGAATGATCCTGATGTGGTCTATACCACTACTTTACCAAGTATCATCTACCATGGCACTATATTGTTAACAGGGATCACTGTGATCGTGTTGGGATATTATGGAGGTAAACTCACTTGGCCAGACAGTAAAGAAGAGAGCAGTAAAGA
Source organism: Sulfurovum sp. XGS-02 (assembly GCF_023213175.1). GTDB lineage: Bacteria > Campylobacterota > Campylobacteria > Campylobacterales > Sulfurovaceae > Sulfurovum. Next base: position 945,702 of record NZ_CP093312.1, on the reverse strand, counting down.
TACCATAGATGATACTAACGAAGAGAAGAAGAAAGAGACTATGAGCGTTACTATGAAAGAGATTACCATACCGTTTCACTCAACGATCTCCAACCCACCTGTATCTCTACCGAAAAAGGAAGAGGTAAACGTACATGGGCAGGGTCATAGTATCTCCATACTCATCGGAGGAGCAGCAGGAACAGGGATCAAAACACTGGAAAATCTATTATCTGATGCATTTAAAAGCAGCGGTTATTTTGTCTTCTCTACCAAAGAGTATATGTCAAGAGTACGGGGCGGAAGCAACACCACCCTGCTCCGTATCTCAGACCGTCCTGTCACTGCTCCATGTTGGTATGTTGACCTTTTTATAGCCCTGGATACCCATGCTCTTACGCATGTACAGGAACGGTTGACAAAAGATACTATCGTTTTGGCAGATGAGAAGGTTGAGCACGAACAGATAGATATCACAAGCATACCTATGAATCATACAGCCAAGGAACTTGGAAGTAAAAATTATGCGAATTCTTATGCCGCCGGTGCACTATTTGGAATCTTTAATCTTGAATCTCAACCATTGTCACAAAGTATCACCAGGATATTTGATGAAAAGGATCGTCGGGGAAATGAAAGCGCAATGGAATCAGGGTTGACATACGGCAATAAACTGGAGAGCCCTCCATCTCTAAAACTTCCTGAAAAGCTATTTGAGTCTGCAGGTTCCATGCATCTTATGGATGGGTCTTCCGCATCTGGATTTGGCTTTTTGGCAGGAGGATGCAATATGATCACAGCCTATCCGATGTCCCCCTCTACCGGTGTACTGAATTTTATGGCTTCGATGTCCAATGAGTTTACAGTGTTGGTTGAACAGAGTGAAGATGAGATCGCATCATTAAATATGGTACTGGGTGGATGGTATGGTGGAGCAAGAGCCATGACTTCCACATCAGGCGGCGGATTTGCACTCATGAGTGAAGCACTCAGTCTTTCAGGGATGAGTGAAACACCTGCCGTGGTTTACCTCGCACAGCGTCCGGGACCTGCCACAGGCTTGCCTACAAGAACAGAACAGGGAGACCTGAACCTGGCCATATACAGCGGACACGGATATTTTGGACGTATTGTTCTGGCACCGGGTGATTTACAGGGGTGTATCGACTGCGGCTATCTTGCTTTTGAACTCGCAGACAGGTTCCAGATGCCTGTAATCTATCTGAGTGACCAGTACCTTGCGGACTCTATCAGTCTGTTAAAAAGTATTGATTTTGAGGCGTATGAACAACGACGCTATATAGAGAGTACAGATGCATCCTATGACCGCTACAGACTGAGTGATACAGGTATTTCAGTACGGGGAGTCCCGGGTCTTGGAGATGGCTTAGTCGTTGCGACCAGTGATGAACATGATGAGCGTGGTCAGATCACTGAGAGCTATCAGGTGCGTGAAAAGATGGTTCAGAAGCGGCAAAAAAAGATCGAGTTGTGCATTTCTGAAGCACTTGGCCCTAAGGTCTTTGGAGAAGGTGATATCGCTCTCATAGGATGGGGGTCGTCCAAAGGAGCCATCATGGAAGCAGTGAATGCACTAGATGATCCCAGACTTTTTCATGTCCATTTTTTCTGGGTACATCCGATTAATCCTGAAGATCTTGCATTCCTCAAACAAACTTCACTCAATATAGTGATAGAAAACAATGTGACCGGCGAGTTTGCAGAGTTATTGAAAAGCCATGATATCAGGATCGATCATCGTATTTTACAATCCAATGGTTTTAGTTTCTTCTCGGACCAACTGAAAGAAGTATTAGAAAACGTATTAAAGGAGAAAAGATGAAGCACCCTCTCGATAGAACTGATATTGACAATGCATGGTGTCCCGGATGCGGGAATTTCGGGATACTGAAACTACTGGAAGAGGTATTGACAGAACTGGAATGTGACCCTAAACAAACAGTCATCGTCTCTGGTATCGGGCAGGCAGCTAAAACACCTTACTATATTGATACCCATATGTTTTGTGGACTTCATGGGCGGGCACTTCCCGTATCCACAGCGCTCAAAGCTTCCAACCCTGCACTCAATGTCATTGCAGAAGGTGGTGATGGAGATATGTATGGTGAAGGGGGAAACCATTTTATGCATACCATCAGGCGGAATCCTGATATTGTACATATCGTACACAACAATATGGTCTATGGTCTTACCAAAGGCCAGGCCTCGCCCACAAGTCAGATAGGGTTTAAATCCCCTGTACAGGTAAAGGGGGTCAGTAATGAACCGTTCAATCCTATCTCGGTTGCATTGGCGCTAAAGGCCGGTTTTGTATCACGTGTCAATATCGGAAATCAAGCCCATGCCAAAACGGTGCTCAAAGAAGCATTTTTACACAAAGGGTATGCCTTGGTAGATGTCTTTCAGCCTTGTGTGGTCTTTAACAAGATCAACACCTATAAATGGTTCAATGAAAATACTTATGAACTCGACAGCAGCTATAAGAATAACGATCTCTCCTCAGCCATGCAAAAAGCACTTGAAAATGATCCTATTCCTATAGGCATTTTTTACAAGAATACGCATACAACATTTGAGGAACATTTAAGAGGAGATGAACAAAAACCCCTTGTTACTCTTACACATGATATAATAAAACTACAGGAATTATTCGATTCCTATTGAAATATAAGGTAAATAGGATAAAATTACTCCTATATTATAAAAATACTTGACCGCACACTCTAATTGTGCTATAACTTGTAAAAGAATAATGATCTATATAAGGATTTTAAATGGCAAACGAAGGATTAGATAAAGCTGTCTCAGGTGAGTATGCACTCGGCTTTGAGATAGATATCGAAACCGAAACTGTACCACCGGGACTTTCAGAAGAAACTATTGCGTTCATTTCGAAAAAGAAAGGTGAACCTGAGTGGATGTTAGAGCTGCGTCTCAAAGCATTTCATAAATGGGAAACCATGATTGAACCACACTGGGCCAAACTGGACTACGAACCGATAGACTACCAGTCTATCTCATACTATGCAGCGCCAAAAGAGGGTATTGACAGTCTGGATGAAGTGGATCCCAAAATTCTAGAGGCCTACAATAAACTAGGTATCTCTTTGGAGGAGCAAAAGCAACTCGCCGGTGTTAAAGTAGCCGTAGATGCTGTCGTTGACTCCGTTTCGGTCAAAACCACCTATGCGGAAGAGCTTGCTGAACATGGTGTGATCTTCTGCTCGATCTCAGAAGCGATAGAACGTCACCCTGATCTCATTAAAAAATATATGTTCTCTGTTGTACCAATGGCAGATAACTATTTTGCAGCACTTAACTCTGCGGTCTTTACCGACGGAACCTTTGTATATATCCCTAAAGGTGTACGTTGTCCGATGGAGCTCAGTACCTATTTTAGGATCAATGCCATGAACACAGGGCAATTTGAACGTACACTGATCGTAGCAGATGAAGGGTCATACGTTAGTTACAATGAGGGATGTTCTGCTCCGACACGTGATGAGCATCAACTTCATGCAGCCGTTGTTGAACTCGTTGCGATGAAAGATGCAGAGATCAAGTACTCTACCATCCAGAACTGGTTCCCGGGAGATGAAAACGGGAAAGGCGGTATCTATAACTTCGTTACCAAAAGAGGTATCTGTGAAGGAGATAACTCTAAGATCTCATGGACACAGGTAGAGACCGGTTCCGCCATTACATGGAAGTACCCGTCATGTATCCTAAAAGGGGATAACTCTGTGGGTGAGTTCTACTCAGTAGCAGTTACTACCCTGGCTCAGCAGGCAGATACAGGTACAAAGATGATACATATCGGTAAAAATACCTCTTCAACCATCATTTCTAAAGGTATCTCTGCCATGAAGGGTCAAAATACCTATAGAGGACTGGTGAAGATAGGTGCCAATGCCACAGGTTCAAGAAACTACTCTGAGTGTGATTCACTGCTCATTGGTTCTGAGTGTGGGGCACACACTTTCCCTTACCTTGAATCAAAAGATACACAAGGACAGGTAGAGCACGAGGCAACTACCTCAAAGATCAGTGACGAACAACTCTTTTACCTCCGTCAAAGAGGTATCAATGAAGAAGATGCTGTGAGTATGATCGTTCACGGTTTCTGTAAACAAGTCTTCAGCCAACTCCCTATGGAGTACGCGGTAGAAGCAAAAGCATTATTAGAATTAACATTAGAAGGAAGTGTAGGATGAGTATTTTGAAAATTGAGAATTTAGAAGCAAAAATAGGTGACAAACAGATCTTAAAAGGTCTAAACCTAGAACTGGAACCAGGAAAGGTCCATGCGATCATGGGACCGAACGGTGCTGGTAAATCTACGCTTTCTAAAGCGCTTGTAGGACACTATGATATTGAATTACTTGGTGGAAACATCATCTACAAAGGTAAGAATATCAATGAGATGGAACCTGAAGAGAGAGCCTTGGAGGGAATTTTCCTTTCATTCCAGCACCCTGTAGAGATCCCTGGTGTTAACAATGCATATTTCCTAAGAACAGCGCTCAATGCTAAGCGTAAACACGAAGGTAAAGAAGAATTGAATTCAGCTGAGTTTTTACGTCTTATGAGAGACCATTTAGAGATGCTTGGTATGAAGTCAGATATGATCAGCCGTTCACTCAATGAAGGTTTCTCAGGTGGTGAAAAGAAACGTAATGAAATTCTTCAAATGCTTCTTCTTGAACCAGATGTCATCATTCTTGATGAGATCGACTCCGGGCTGGATATCGATGCGCTAAGAGCCGTATCTGAAGGGATCAACAAGATGAAAGACGGTAAACGTTCATTCTTGGTTATCACGCACTATAGTCGTATTCTTGACTATATTGAACCAGACTATATCCATGTATTGAAAGATGGAAAAGTGATCAAAACAGCAGGACCAGAGCTTGTAGCACAGCTTGAAGATACCGGATATGATGCGATAGAGGAAGAATAATGAACCTTTCAACGCTTAAAAACAAAAACCTGCAAGAAGTCAATGGCTTGTTGGATATAAAAGATAGAGATATCTTGGTAGAGCGTTTTGTATCACTGGGACTTCCGAGTAAAAAGTCAGAAGAGTATCGTTACTTTGATGTAGAAAAACTCCTGGAAAAAGAGTACAAAACACTTACATACGTTCCAAAAACGCTTCGAGTCTCTGATAAGATAGAGATTGTTGACGGTGTGGTAGTAGCTGCTCCACAAGGTCTACGTGTCTACAATGAACCATGCGGACAGATCGATATGGATCATTTTGACCCGCTCTATTATCTTGGGCACCTTCTCTCTCCCCAAGCGATCAAAATAGAACTTGATGGAGATACAGAGGTAGAGATAGAGCATAAGTTCACACAAAGCGATGCGCTGATCAATTACCGTATCGTACTCTACACACAGGCGAACCGTCATGCAACTGTCTATGAGAGCTTTGTAGAAGAAAATATAGAGAATTCACTTGTACTTTATGGGTATGATATACATATTTCACAAGACTCTACTCTACGTTTGCTAAAAATGCAGCGTATGCAAAACAGTGGCTATAGCATGGTGGCTTCACATAAGATCAATGTAGCCAAAAATGCGCATTCTGTCTTTAAAAGCTTTGATCTTGGCGGAGACAATGCACTACAGCTTCTCAAAGTAGAGTTAGATGAGCGTGCACATATAGATGCAGGTCACCTCCTCTACCTCAATAGTGATGCAAAACGTGGTACCGTCTCACAGATCGTGCATCGTGGTGAACATTCAACCTCTAAACAAGAAGCGAAGAACATCTTGGACGGTGAGTCCAGAGGTATCTTTGAT